>JAUVXM010000006.1 GCA_030603565.1 Candidatus Aminicenantota bacterium | reverse complement strand
GCTGTGGTCCTTCACTGCGAATCCGCTGCAACAAAGCAGATACGGTGAGATCGGCTCGCCCGGAGGGTAAAAAGTGCCGCTGATAAAATAAGATATTGTTTTTTTGAATCCAACAGCGGCAATTTTTATAAATAATTCAGGTTAATAGTTTTGGCTCTATCTGCAATTTTTTCCGGTGTCCAATTATCTTGGTCTTCAACCCGCTGAGCATTCGGGCCTGGGTCATAACTTCCCGCCGAAAGGATCTCTCCTATGGCAATATCAGCACTGTCCTGGGCATTAAAAACATTAACCAGCATTTTATAAGTAAAATCTTCAACCCGACCCGCCATTCTTTCCCTGATTTCCCGGGGAAGCCCAAGCAGCTTATTTTCAAACGGCCGGTTGAGTTTTTTGTAATTTCCACCTTTAAGTCCATTATTCTCCGCATAAGCAGTCATTTCCGACCACATTTCTTCTGTGACTCCCTCACCTTCGACTTTTATAAAACGGCCGTCTTCAGCTTGGATAGCGTTCCCGTAATCATTAACTTTGAGGCCCCAGGATATCATCTGCAAAGCAGTGGCTACATTTGCTTTAGTTGTCTTAGTCTTTGCGGCAATGTTTCTCAGGCGGTCGGAATTATTTCCGGAAGTTCCGTGCTGTGCACCCGAGATATTATAGCGTAGCAACGCCTCATGTATCTCTGCTGTCAAACCCACCTGAATTCCTTTGTCACTGACTTCTAAACCGTGGGTCGTACCATTGTTAAGTGCAATCCATATCGGAAAAACATCATGCGCATTCAGCCCCTGGATAAGAAACAAGGCTTCATCCTTTGTGGACAGCCCCTCTTTTCCTTTGATCTCTCCGACCTCCGTTTCCAATCCTGCCCATACCGGGACATAAGGGCTAAGCGCCAAGCTGGCTAATAAATTCTTATCATCCGGCAAATGTGAGGCATCAATGGCTATAGAGGTCATACCTGCTTCAAAAAGAGACGGTATCTCGATTTTTGCCGGCTCTATATCTTCCTCCTTTTTTATACCATAATGGTCAGCATGGATTACAACCGGAACCATTATCCCCAATTCATTACACATAGCATCCACTTGGCGGGCAATATTCCAGAAATTTACTGCACAATAAGCATTAGCTCCGCCCTCGGACCGGGCTATCTCGATTATTATCGCGGAATTAGCTCTCTGGGCAGCTTTTAAAACACCCCGGATGACAAACTGATTCCTACCATTAGCCGCCATACAAATCGCTTTTCCTTTTACTTTCATTGCCTTATTAATATATTTTCCACTAACAAGCAAAGCTTTTGAATTCGGAAAAAGCCGGGTGATATTAGGCGGCCGTCCTATCTCCAAAGCTTTTTCAAAATCTTTTGATGTTATTCCCATTGTTTTTTCCTCCCTTTTCCAAATAAGTAATTAACCTGAACTATTCATAATAAATGTCGATATGGATGAAATTCAGGTGTGGCTTGTGCTCGCTTCAGCCACATCAAAATTTCATTATATCCAAATCTTTTACCATAACATTTCACATTTTACAATTAACATTTCACGGTTTTTTTCATTTTCCGCTTTTCCGCATCTATGGCAACCGCGACTCGTGCATAATCCAGGTTAACAATTATAAAGATCCAATATTAATATAAAAATAAATTATTAGCAGACATCTCACCATTTTCCATTTTCAATTTTCATTATTCTTACTGTGATCAACTTAAAGCAAATTCGACTGCCGCCCGGGCATGCAATTCGGTTGTGTCATATAAAGGGATCTTATACTCCTCCTGGTTTACTATTAAGGGGATCTCAGTACATCCCAGGACAATCCCCTCCGCTCCGGCAGAGACAAGGTCTTTAATTATTCGCTTAAATTTATCCCTGGAAATCTCTTTTATTTCTCCTAAACAAAGCTCATCATAAAGAATATTATGCACGATCTGCCGCTCTTCTTCATCAGGAATAATGACTTCAATACCATGTTTATTCTGCAGCCGTCCCTTATAAAAATCCTGCTCCATAGTAAATTTTGTACCCAGCAGCCCTATTTTCTTCTGCCCATTTGCCTTGATAGCAGCCGCAGTTACATCTCCAATATGAAGTAAGGGAATACTTATTCCAGCCTGGACTTCATCCGCCATCTTGTGCATAGTATTTGTGCAGATCAATAGAAATTCCGCACCTGCTCTTTCAACCCTCTGGGCAGCATCGACCATAAGCTCGGTCGCAGCCTGCCAATCTCCTTTGTGTTGGAGCTTTTCAATTTCCTCAAAATTAACCGAATACATCACACTTTTTGCAGAAAAAAAACCACCCAGCTTTTCTTTTACTGCCTCATTGATGATGCGGTAATATTCTAGGGAAGATTCCCAACTCATTCCTCCGATAAGGCCTATTGTCTTCATATGCTATCTCCTTTATTATTCATAAAAAATGTCTATATGTATGAAATTCAGGTGTGGCTTTTGCTCGCTTCAGATTTTTAACGCCATTCCTCTTCGTTTTTCTCGGCGTCTGCGTAACTCCCCCCGTCCGTGGGTCAAACATACTCGACGTCCGACTACGTCGGATTCCCTCGAAAAAACTCATCAGAAGGCTAAATCTTCAATGTCGCTTCAGCCACATCAGAATTTCATAAGATACAAATCTTTTAACATAACGCTTTAATTATTACAATTCACATTTCACGGTTTTTCTATTTTCCGCTTTTACATATCTGCGGCAACCTCGCCTCGTGAATAATCAAGTTCCACCTGAACTATTTATAAAAAATGTCTATATGTATGATACTTAGAAAATTTTAAATAGTAAATGTTAAGATGAAATTCAGGTGTGTCTTTGCTTGTAGCAAATGGGAAGCTGGGTCGGAAAGAGCCGGCATGGATACTGGTAAGTCCCTGCGAAAGACAGGGATTTCCCCCGGCCGGGAAATCCCTTCCTGTCCTCACAACGCTCTCCTCGAGATTTTCTCGAGGAACCATGCCCGCGTTGTTCCGGATGGCTTTCTGCGGGATTTACCAGTATCCATGTCTGATCTTAGCCTGAATAAAATTTGAAAGGAAATCCGGAAAAAAAGATGAAAAAATAGATAGTATTAAATTCAAATTTGATTCTTCTCTATAAAAAAGTATGATAATATTACGCTATATGTCAAAAGAAACAAATAATCCTCCATCCACTCTGGAACGAAAACTCGGTCTTTTTGACTCTACTATGGTAATGGTGGGCATTGTTATCGGATCCGGCATTTTTCTCACTACCGGCATTATGGCAAAATCAATTCCTTCACCCATGCTTATCCTGCTTGCCTGGTTAGTAGGAGGCCTTCTCACACTGGCAGGAGCTCTTACTTACGCAGAGCTTGGCGCAGCCATGCCTGAGGCCGGCGGACAATATGTCTATCTTCGCGAAGCATACGGTCAAATGGCCGGATTTCTCTTCGGATGGATATTGTTTTTGGTGTATATGACCGGCGGTATTGCAGGCTTGGCCTTAGCTTTCGCAGAGTATTTCGGTTATTTTTTTCCTGTTTTATCAATAGATAATATAATATTTTCCCAGGTCATAAATCTATTCGGCCACCCGATTCATTATACCCTCTCAGCCGGTCAGCTTATCGGAGTTTTAGTCATCATCTTGCTTTCTATAATTAATTTCATCGGAGTGGGCTTCGGCAAATTCATCCAGAACATTTTTACCATAGTTAAGATCGGGACCATAGTCACGATAATCACTCTTGGATTTGCTATTGGAAAAGGAACATCCATTGACTTATCCCTAAACACGGGAGGATTCAGCCTCAGTCAGCTAATAATCGGATTTGGATTAGCTTTAATAGCGGTTTCTTGGGCTTTTGACGGCTGGAACAATATCAATTTTATTGCCGGTGAAATAAAAAATCCCAAACGCAATCTTCCCCTTACCCTGATTTTAGGTACTCTGGGAATAACCGCATTATACATTCTAATAAATTATATCTACCTCTATGCTCTACCTATAGCAGAGATCTCAGGCGTTGTAAGGATAGCAGAAAAAGCTACAGGCGCTCTTTTCGGAGCCTCAACCGGTGCTGTTATTTCTGCAGCTGTAGTTATTTCCACCTTTGGTGCTCTTAATGGCTCGATCTTAGTAGGACCTAGAGTATATTATGCCATGGCAAAAGATAAGCTTTTTTTTCAGCGAGTCTCCCGTGTACACCCCCGTTTCCGTACACCCGGATTTTCAATCCTCATCCAAGCGATCTGGGCATCATTGCTCACTCTGGTCGGCACTTTTGAACAGATATTCACTTTTGCCATGTTTATCGCAATTTTATTCTGGATTGCTGCTACCGCCTCAGTCTTTACTTTAAGAAAAAAACGCCCGGACCTTCCTCGGCCTTATAAAACTTGGGGATATCCGGTTGTTCCGATCATCTTCATCATAACATCTGTTGGTATTCTCTTAAACACCTTGTTTGTAAAACCAGTCGAGGCTTTAGCAGGAATTTTACTGACTGCTCTGGGAATCCCGGTTTACTTTTACTGGAAGAGAAAACAAATTAGGAGCTAATAATGAACGAAATTAAAACCTTTAAATCTGAAGATATAGCCAGAGAAGGCCTGGCTGCAGAAAAGCGGATAAGGCAGTATATTCGGGAAACTCCCCTTGAATACTCCCCTTATTTAAGCAGCGCAGGAAACTGCAAAGTATATCTCAAATTGGAAAACATACAGTTGACCGGTTCTTTTAAACTTCGCGGAGCTATGAACAAGCTTCTCTCCCTGCCAAAACAGGAAAAAAAAAAAGGTATTATAACTGCATCTTCCGGCAACCATGGCATGGCTTTTGCCTATTTGACCAAAAAATTTAATACTAAGGGCACTATTTTCTTGCCGAAAATCGCCTCTCCAGCCAAAATCGAAGCTTTACTCACTTATGGAGCTCAAATCAAACAGTACGGAGATGACTGTGTCAAAGCCGAGCTCAAGGCTAAAGAAACAGCAGAAAACAAAAAATTGACCTATATCTCTCCTTACAATGACCCCCAAATAATTGGAGGCCAGGCAACAATAGGTGTAGAGCTTTCACGGCAGCTTGATCCGATCAACACAGTGATCGCCCCAGTCGGAGGTGGTGGACTAATCTCCGGTATAGCAGGATTTCTAAAAACCCACAATAAAGATATCACAATTATCGGGTGCCAGCCGGTAAACTCTCCGGTTATGTATGAATCAATCAAGGCGGGCCGCGTTCTTACCCTAGAATCATTGCCGACTATCTCAGATGGAACAGCCGGGGGGATCGAACCGGATACTATCACATTTAACATATGCAGGGATTTAGTGGACAAATTCATCCTTCTTTCTGAACAGGAAATAAAATCAGCTCTTAAATTAATCCTAATAAAACACTATCTTCTAATCGAAGGAGCAGCAGCCCTTCCGGTTGCGGCTTTTTTAAAAAATAAAGAAAAGTTTGCTAGTCAAAATGTAGTTCTAGTTATAAGTGGGGCAAAAATTAGTATCGATAAATTAAAAGAAATCCTCTGTAATTAACCTAAATTATTCATAAAAAATTATAAGACCTTTTTTATTTTTTTCTTTTCAATAATAATCCGTCCCTGGTAAGTTATATAATTTAACAGAACAAGAACTCTTTCCTTCTGGGATAACTCCTTTTTAAATATCCCCTTAAACCCTTTAAACGGGCCTTCCATGACCTCTATCTCATCTCCGGTATTCGGCTCCACTCCATATTTCTCCAGCTCAATATAACCATTGACCTCTCTATCTTTTATCTCTTTTATAATTTCATCCGGAATCGGAACAGCCTGGTCTCCATTACCGACAATCTTTTTTACGCCTCGTGTATACTTTACTGTTCGATACTGTTCCGGATATTCAAAATTAATAAATTCATATCCATTAAAGAAAGGCTTCACCTTTTTTTCATGTATATATTTTGGATTATATATCTCAAAACCACCTTCCTGAAACAGTTTTTCCACCTGGGCTTCTTTTTTTGGTCTGGTGTTGATAACATACCACTTTCTCATTATTATTCCTGATCAAGCAGAGAAAACTTTTTGTAATAATCCGGCCTTCGGTCATTTAGAAAATATTTCTTTGCAGCACAATCCGATACTTTCTTTAAATCAACTTCCGCATAGAGAATAAAATCTTCTTCCTGCGGTGCTTGAGCAAGAAGGCGGCCGTCAGGATCGACTATAAATGACCCGCCGGCAAAATGGAGAGTATCTTCTTTACCTACCCGATTAACCAGAGCTGCAAAATAGCCGTTCTGAAAAGCTGCTACTTGAAGCTCTGCTTCGAATAATCCTTCTGTCCATTCTCCTAAAGCACCGGCTTGGGGGACGATTACAATCTCAGCCCCCTGGAGCGCCAGGTTTCGCATATATTCGGGAAAATGACGGTCATAACAGATCGCTATTCCTAATTTGCCTATTTTTGTGTCATAAACGAATCTTTTATTATCTCCAGGTGTGTAATATCCTTTTTCATAAAAACCCAGGCCATCCATAACATGGGCCATGCGTGTAACTCCCAGAAGCTTGCCATCGCCATCTATCACAGGAGATGAGTCAAAAGTCTTATCTCCGGCTTTTTCAAATACATTTAAAACAGTGACTACTCCATAATGGGCGGCAAGTTTTTGGAATTTTTCAATTACCGGACCAGGGACCTTCTCTGCTTTGGCTGCAGATTCAGAAGTAGCCGGATTCTGAGGAAGAAAATATAATAAACCTAATTCTGCATAGGCTATAAGTTCAGCTCCTGCTTCAGCTGCGGCCTGAAAAGCCTTAATTCCCCGCTCTACATTTTCTGTACTGTCTTTTGTGGCATGCTGTTGTATAAGTGCGATTTTCATCAACGTACTCTTGTTATTTTTTATTCCTATTAAATATCTCCAGAGCTTCAGCAGGAGAAGCGTTTTTATGTACAACTGCTCTCACAGCTTTCAGCATAGCCACAGGATTATTATTCTGCCAGATATTCCGTCCCATATCTACTCCAACCGCACCTTTATTTACTGCATCATATGCCATTTCAAATGCATCAAGTTCAGTTTCAAGTTTTGGCCCGCCAGCTATAACAATCGGTACTGGGCAGCTTTCTACTACTTTTTCAAAATCTTCACAGTAATAGGTTTTTACAAAACTTGCTCCAAATTCAGCAGCAATCCGGCAGGAAAGGGAGAGAAAACGGGAATCCCGCTTGGATAATTCTTTACCCACAGCAGTCACAGCCAGCACCGGGATACCAAACTCCTGTCCCATATTTACCAGCATAGCCAGGCTTTCCAGAGTCTGGCTTTCATATTCGGAACCGACAAATATTGAAAGCGCAATGGCAGACACATTCAGTCTGATAGCATCCTCTATGGAAGTAGTTATTACTTCATTTGACAGGTCTTCCCCGATAATACTGCTTCCTCCCGACACTCTCAGCACTACCGGCATCGAAGTTTCAGGTTCCACTGAAGTACGCAGTATTCCCCGCGTTAACATGAGAGCATCAGCATAATCCATTAACGGCTCAATTGTCCTGCTTACGCTTTCTAATTTTTTTGTCGGGCCTAAAAAATACCCATGATCGACCGCCAGCATCACAGTACGTCCTGTCTGTGGTTTTATTATTCGAGCTAAACGATTTTTGATTCCCCAGTCCATTTTAACCTCCTTAACAATTAGCCTGAACTATTCAAAAAAAATGTTGATATGTATGATACATCTTTTCAAATCAACATTTTACTATACTACTTATTACTTCTGTGGCTCAATAATCACCTTTAATGAATCTTCTGCTGCCGCTACCATTTGGAATCCCTTGGATGTTTCAACCAAAGGCAATCTGTGTGTAATCATTTCTTTTATTTTAAGTTTAGACCAATGCATAAGTTCAAGAGCAAGATAAGAATCATAGGGGGCACAGCCATAACTAGTAGTAAGGTTTATGTCATTTCTAAAAAACAGCTCGTTTACTGAAACCGGAACTTTAACATCTGATGCAGTAGGCGCGAAATATACAACAGTTCCTCCTCTTTCTACCCACTTGAGCGCCTGAGATTGAGGTTCCTCTGCTCCGGTACTTATAAAAACCATGTCTGCCAGTCTTCCCCTGTTTATTTTTCTTAAGAGTTCTGGAATATCCTCTCCAGGTGATATCGCTTCATTTGCGCCAAACTTTAAGGCCGCTTTTTGGCGGTATGAGACAGGTTCGACAGCCAGGATCAAGCCTGCCCCGGCTTGTCTGGCAAAATGAATGTTTAAGAGTCCGGCAATTCCGCTCCCCAGGACAAGCACGCTTTGCCCTGGCTTCAGTCCAGCCATCCTATTAGCCCGGATAACACATCCCAGAGGCTCATGGAAGGTCGCTTGCTCATAAGTAAGTTCATTTGGGATAAGGAATGTCCCTCTATCTACATTTATTGCAGGGATTCGAATGTATTCTGAGAATCCGCCCGGTTCAAAATTAGTACTCCGTAAAGTATTACAGGCCGTATGATGTCCTGTAAGGCAAAATGAACAGGTGTTACAGGGCACATGATGATTTGCGACTATCCTGTCCCCTACTTTGAACCTGGTAACTTTTTCCCCAATTTTTACCACCTGGCCGGCAACTTCATGTCCCAACACAAGTGGAGCTTTTTTTATACGATACCATTCCAGCACGTCACTGCCGCATATACCGCTGGCTTCGGTACGCATTAAGAGTTCATCCGGCCCTATTATAGGAACTGGCATCTCTTCCACCCGTATATCATGGTTACTATAATACATTGCAACACGCATATTCATTTTTCTATTACACCAAGTATTATGTTCAAACTTACATGAAAAAATCAAGGGGAAGATGTTTTTAGTTAACAGTACTATACTTCCGGCTTTTATGCAGAACTCCTGAAATTTTGTCTTCTAGTTCCTCTTCTATAAAAGGTTTTCGGACAAATTCAAATGGCTTAAACCTGCCTGATTGTACGTATGTAAGCTCATCTCCATAAGCAGAAACAAAAATTATAGGTATCCTGAATTGATCATATATATGCTCAGCAGCCTGAATACCATTCATCTTTCCTTTTAATTTGATATCCATAAGAACAATATCAGGCATAGTTAAGGAGGCGATATTAATTGATTCTTCCCCTGAAGAAACTATAGCAAAGACATCATAACCCATTTTTTGCAATATACTCTGAATATCCATAGCAATAATATTTTCATCTTCAACGATCAATATCCTGGCAGGATTTACCGCTTTTTTGGACTTTTTATCTACTTTAATCATCCTTATATGTAGTTCTAGCTTAAGCTTAAATTTTGTCGTATAATTATTTAAAAAATTGAAAGAATATGAATTCACAATAAATTAATCCGACATATTGATATGAATAGGTTTATCATAAACATCGAGATTTTTTATGAATAGTTCAGGTTAGATGGAAAATTAGTAAATACGACGAGATAAAGGAGTTGTGGTAGCAGAGGGGGGTTATGGAATTAGCAAAAAGTCACCTATAAAGGTGATTGACATGTGTTCAATTTTTGATCATATTGATCATATGGGATAAAGAGGGAAAAGGTTGCATTTTATAAAATCATGTTATAATGATTATTAACATTCAGGGCTAAGGAGAAATAAAATGAAAACTAAAGTTATTGTGCTAACCTGTATTTTTATGCTTTCGTTCTTGTCTATTAGCTGTAATAAAGACGGAAATCCCTTCACTCCCGCCGCTGATGTTGAGGAACAATCAAGTGAGGTTGTGAATACAGGAAGTGTCGCTTCAACAAGTTCTTATAGTAATGGTTCTATATCTGCGAAAAGCGAGGAAAAAGGTAGCTATCAGAGGCAAAAACCTGATTTTAAAGGAAAATCTCGAACCAGTCATGTGGCATCCGTTGATCAAGCCGCCGAAGCGAGCACTGGAAATGAAGTTTCCAATGCTACTGTTAATAGCGTCACGGCAAGTCATAATCCTAAATTGAACCAAAAAGCTGGGATTAATAAGGGGCCTTCCAGAGGGAGTAAAAAAAATAATGAGATAACCCAGGAACTCCGAGTGCGGATAAAGCCATTTAAGTGGAACATAAATTGGGCAAATAGCATGGGCTTGGTCACGGTGCGTATCAGCGGAGAAGGATTTGAAGAGATAAACCCAGAGACTTTAAGAATGGTCGGTCCTGAGGGGGCAGAAACAGGTGCTCCATCTAAGGCACAAGTTGGACCGTATTCTTTTGTTGCCAAATTCCTGAAAATCGAAGCTATCGGAATAATCCCTGAGCCGCAGCGAGGAGAATCTTACGATATTCAAGTCATGGGCCAGTTTAATGATGGAACAGAATTTGATCCCCCAATTGCAAATATAATTGTTGTTGGTAAGAAATATCTAGGAGGGGATTTGTCTTTGGTGATACGGCCTAAAAAGTGGAACATTGCCTGGGTAAATGATGAAGGCGACAATGATAGCGAAAATGTAGTGACAGCCCGAATCAGCGGAGAAGGCTTTCAAGATATAGATCCTACGACTGTTCAGATGGCATATCCAGATGATGGATTACCTTCAATCAGTCCGATTCCAGACAGCTATGAATTCGGTGGTGTGTCTTTCGTTACAAAATTCAACCAAAGTGATGCGATTGGCCTGATTCTTGATCCAAAACGGGGCGACAATTGTACAATTCTCGTAACCGGAAATCTTAGTAGGGGAACTCCTTTTGAGGTGTGGGATACGATTACGATTTCGGGAAAGAAATTCGGCCAAGGTCTGTTAACCTTAGAAATAAAGCCAACTAAATGGAATACAGCCTGGGCAGAAAATGGTGATGGTGAAGTGATAGCACGAATAAAAGGGGAAGGATTTGAAGATATCATCTATAGCTCTCTGTGTATGGTGGGACCAGGTGGATCAGTTCAACCTGATGATTACGAGATCGGAGGATTCACCTATATAGCTAAATTTTCGCAAAGCAAAGCAATCTCAATTATCTCTAATCCGAAAAACGGAGATAGCCCTACAATTTATGTCACTGGAAATCTCAGCGACGGCACAACTTTTAATTTGCCTGCTACAATAACTATTAAAGGGAAGAAAAAGTAGATTATCTTATATATCTTCTTTTCGTTGCATTCTCTTTAGTAATTTTTATTATTGCATCATCCTTTTTATTATCGACACTTATATTTTTTAATTCATACGTCAAAGACCATCTGTGGGGCAAATGGAATTAACATAGGTACTTGATGAAGAAAGGATTGGTGAACAATGTATTTTGTATTCACGCTTGGGGAAAGACTTCCTCGGGGCCTTAGAGATACCTTTGGGATTATCCACAGAGAAGATAAGAACATCTTTTAACCCTTGGTTCTTGAGCTCATTTAGTACAGCACGCCAGTACTTGTCCGATTCTGTCTCACAGACCCAGAGCCTAGGAATTCCTACAATTTTTTGGATTTATAAACTCTTTAGCACCAAACCTAAAACAATCATTAAAACAGATGACCTCAAGAAAGTCTTCCAATTTTTTCCTTTGCTAAAATCAACTTTAAAATAATTAATTTCTCCTATATTGATTTCAATTTCCTTCACAATAGGTTCATATCCCCTTTTTACAATGCGTAAATAATATTTCTGAGACAACAATTCTTTTTTAACAGGAGTAAATCCTATCTTCTTTTTGTCTAGATAAACACTAGCAGATGAAGGTATGGACTCAAAAAATCCTATTCCTACTACTCCCAATTTGTTTTCTTCATAAAAATCTATAAACTCAGGCACAAACTCGCTCTCATCAAGCTCTACGTTTTGTTTCATCTGCACACTATTTTCAATGCTTTTCCTGGCTTTATTATGATTACCACGAGTAAAATAGGTGTAACCCAAATATAAATAAGCTTTAAAGCATAAATCTTTATTTACTGATTTTTTAACAACTTCAGAAAAGGCTTTAATAGCTTCATCATACTCGCCTGACTGATATAGCTTTTTCCCTTCTTGAAATAAATTCTCTTCTTGTCCAAAGCTCGGAGCTGTAAAAACAACTGCCAAAACAAAACAAATTAGTAATAAATTAATTCGACTCCTAAACATTTTTCCTCCCTTTTACAATTATATATTTAAAAACATATTCCCAAAGAAATACGGTTAAATTTTCTTTTCGGAAAACCCATTTTTTCATGTTCTGATAATTTAATTGAACGGTAATCTACTTTTATTCCCACAGTAGGAAGCACCCAGATTATAATTCCTGTACCTATAGAATCAAATTGTCTTATTTTAGAGAAAATGCCAGTATTTCCCTCAGAATCAGGCTCTTTTATAAATTCTCCTTTAATGCTTTCAATGCCGTATCCATATCCTATTAGGATATAAGGCTGAACAAACTCTAATCTATCAAGAGAAGGGATAAGATGAATCGGAATTTTCAAAGCAACGTTGCCAGAAAGGCCTAGAAAATCACTCCTATCTTCGGAAGGATTCACTGAATAAAAATTCATGTCCTGATTTAAGTATTTAAATACATCCAACTGAAACTGTAAATAATGCCAAATATTTCCTCCCATTGAAGCCCCTGCTACTTTGGTATTATTAGCACCAGAACCATAGTAAAGAGTTAAATTTTCAGATTTTTTTGTTTCAGTCTGAGCCTGTGTAATATGCAACATAAATAATAACATAATTAGAAACAATATTTTTTTTTTCATGCTTTCCTCCTGTTTTCTTAATTTGATTTATCTAATAATATTCTCAACTCTATTTTACCGATTTTTTTCTCCCCGATTCTTATTAAATTTATGACGGTTTCATAACTTTTGTTTGGATTGATAAACAATTCAAAATGATGTCCATTTTTTCTCTTATAAGGAATTATTAATAAGTCATTAGAAGGGACAGTATATCTTACTCCTCCAGCGACCTTAATATCCAAATTGTTATTCGATTCAATAGAGATAGACTCGTCTTGCCATTTTATTGTTTTTTTCAATTGATTTAAGTCTTCAGAAATTTGGATATTTTGGATCTCATATCCTAGATGTATATTTTTTTTCTCGCTTTTATTGATGGTATCATTAATTGTAACAGCCAATTGATTTTCAAATAGATATTTTATTTTGTGGGTCCCTTCATTAATCCATATTGTTTTCAAGGGCGGTACCGGTTCATTCAGGGACTCTCCGTCAATTTTTACTTTTGCCAACGGCCATGCTTTAATCTCATACCTACATCTTTCTTTTTTCAATTCTCTATATTCTTCATCGTCACAATGGATTCTATTAATTTCCCCATTTTCAATATTTATAGTCTTTTCAATGAAAAGATTCTCATCAAAAATAAACTTTACTTTGTGTATACCCTCATAAACCTCTTCTTTTTTTTCCGGAGGGACAGATTTTTCTAATAATTTCCCATCCAGTTCAATCAAAGCTTCTCGATATGAGCTAATTATAAGCTGAGCTTTTCTTAGTTTCTCAAGAGTAAGATTTTCTGTATTAACATGATATTTAAGACTTACACTCTCTTCATATGCTTTATAATTTTCCTTTTCTATTCTCAATTCTACTTTAGAAGCTTCTAAACTAATCTCCATCGGAGTTTTATATTTCTGTTTCACATTATTAATATACACAGAAGCGCCATCTGGAATAGTATTCACAACCAATATAGATTTCTTCGGCATTATTTTCCTCATAGTGTAATTTTTCAAAACCATTTTGCCTGGATTAAGAATGATTTCGTCTATTTGATCTTTAAATCCCTCCAGATGTAGCCTTATTCTATAATTATTAGGAGGCAAATTCATCTGAAAAGGCGTTTTTCCGGATGGAGTCATTTCGTTATTAATAAACACTTCTGCTTTTTTAGGAATAGATTCTATTTTTATAGTTGCATCCTTTGGATTAAGATCAAAATTCCGGGAAATTCTCTCGCCTGCCTTTATTTTAAATGTCTCACTTTCTTTATAATAATTTCTTAGGGCTACTTCAATAATATACTTTCCAGGTTCCAGATTATCTCTAAAAGGAGTTATTCCGATAGAACTATCCTTATTCCTAAAAAAAACATCTGCCCCAGGAGGATTACTAGTAATGACTAATTGACCGAGCTTTTGCATAATTGGAGTCAAGCTTAAATCAAGGGGAACTCTATCACCTGGCAATAAATTGACAGTTCTAGAATATTCCATAAATTTATTCTTTTTTACTGCTACTTTATATGTCCCCGGATTTAACAACATCTTAAAATCAGTTTTCCCTCTTTTTTCGTTGTTAATAAAAATTTCCGCCTCTTTTTGTTTACAAGCAATTGATAGAACCGCTTTATTTTTTTGATCAAACTTTATCAGGTAACCTTTTACAATTTTCTCCTTTTGTTTAAAAATTTCGATTAATGATTCTTCTTTTCTTACATCAGTAATGAAAAATTCTGCGATATAAATCGTAATACTCTCCCCATCATTTTCTTGCTTTTCATAGTAAATACTTCCTGTTTTGCCGATATATAGCTTGTCCTCAACACCTCCATCGATTTTAACAGTTTCACTTCCATCTGAAACCTCCTTAATTTTAAATCCGTCAAAAACTCTTGGCTCTATATTTTTATTTATACTTGGCTGCTTTATTGTTTCAGAAAAATCAGCATTTTTAGCATAATCAATTTTTGATATTTTTTTTTGAATCCACACTACAACTGCACCAGCTGCCAATATCAGCAGCATAGCTACTGCGATTTTAACTTTTTTCTTATGGATCAATCCAACAAACTTGTCCACCATTGACACTTTGTTGATGGGATCTTTTTTCTTAAAAAAAAGTGCTTTTTTGATGCCATTTAGATTAGATATTAAGTCCTCAATTTTTTGATATCTTTTTCCTCTGTCCTTTTCAAGGCATTTTAAAATAACGTCACAAAGTCTATTTGGGATAGTAGAATCAATTTTTTTAGGATTCTTCGGTGCCTTTGATTTATGTTTAAGCACAACGTTAACAAAATTATCTGAGTCAAAAGGAGCATTTCCAGTTACCATCTCATACAAGACTATTCCAAGCGAATATATATCAGACCTTCCGTCCAATTCCAGACAATCAATTTGTTCCGGAGACATATATTTAGGAGTTCCAACAATTTTTCCAACTTCTGTAATTCCCTGTGTTTCAAGAGAACGTGCAATACCAAAATCCATAATATAGGCATTTCCTTTTTTATCTATCATTATGTTTTGCGGTTTCAAGTCTCGATGTACAATTCCTAATTTGTGCGCTTCCGCAAGTCCATTACAAACTTGAATTGCTATGTGTATTGCTTTCTCAACGGTAATTTTTTTCACTCTTTTAATAAGGCTATTTAGGTCTTCTCCTGGTATATATTCCATAGTTATGTAATGAATCCCTGCATGATCGTTAATATCGTACATCCTGCAAACATTTTTATTAGATATTTTTCGGGCAATTTTCAATTCAAGGCTAAATCGTTCTATTGCTTTTTTATCGCTAGCTATTTCATTCTTTATAAGCTTCAAAGCAATTTCTTCTTTAATCTTCCGATCAAATACCCGATATACTTTGCCCATACCCCCTTGGCCAAGTAAATCGATTACATCATACCTATCTGCAAATACACTACCTCTTTTTAGATGAAATCTGATTAAATCCATAGTTAGTGTACGTGTATTCAATCCCCCTCCCAAATCCTTCAGGGAATTCCCACATTGACTACAAAATGGAGTATTAGCTGTGTTATTTGAGCCACAGTAAGGACACTTCATAAATTTTATATATAGTTAAAAAAATTGATGGGTAGGGATTTGGTTTTTTTGTTTATAAAAATCTTCACTTAATTTCATCAAACTTCCACCCATTAAGCTAATGTATCAACAATAATACATAAAAAAAATATATACTGTCAATGAAAATACTTAAGAGATAGAAAATATAGGTCAATTGGTTTTAAAAAAATGTCAAGATTTGCGACGTGTCTGACGCTGTTTTATGCTATAAATTTCTATAAAGTCAAATTTCAGGAAAAGTGTCTAAATTACTATTTCGGGGTAACAGATAGGGAAAATTGGTAGCGGGGGCTGGATTTGAACCAGCGACCTCCGGGTTATGAGCCCGACGAGCTACCAGCCTGCTCTACCCCGCAATGTAAGAGTTAATTATAGCAAACATTTTTCCTTTGTCAATGATATTGCCTGAACTATTTATAAAAAATGCCGGCTCTCGCATATTCTAGGAAAAAATAAATTTTATTATAATATTTGCTTGACATAACATTCTTTCAAAAAATATAATAAAAAACTCTAAAAAAATGGCTTATTTTCTATTTTTTTTACTCTCTGTTGTCTGTATAGCTTCAGTCTTGGGTATGATAATTTCTAAAAACCAAGCATACAGTGCTCTCTTTGTAATCCTCGCTTTTACTTGCACAGGTGGTTTTTTTGCCCTTCTTGACGCTCCTTTTATCGCAGTGATCCAGATCATCATTTATGCAGGTGCGATCATGGTACTTTTTATATTTGTTATTATGATGGTCGATGTCCGTAAAGGTATCACTCCTGAGAAGAAAAAATGGACATCGGGTTTTGCTTCCGGGATTGCAGTTATTCTATTTATCGAGCTAATCGTAGCTTTAAAAATGGCTTTCAATCCCTTAAACACTTCCTCAAGCCAAGCAATCGGCAATCCCTCTGACTTAGGATATCTTTTATTTACAAAATACTTATACCCGTTTGAGATCACCTCGATCTTGATCATAACTGCTCTTGTTGGAGCGATTATTTTAGTAAAAAAGAAGGAAAAAGAATGATTCCTTTGAGCTATTTTATAATCCTTAGTTTAATACTCTTTGTGCTGGGAATTATCGCCTTCTTTGTAAAAAAAGATCTCATAACTCAATTTCTGTCTGTGGAAATAATGCTTAATGCTGCTAATCTCGCTTTTATCACTTTTTCCAAATCAGCTTCTGCATTGGACGGACAGATAATCGTCTTTTTTGTCATAACTGTTGCAGCCGCAGAGGTTGCAATAGGCCTTGCCATTATATTATTGATCTACCGCCAAAAAAAATCTATCAAAACTGAAGACATAAAGAGTATGAAGGGATAAAATGACAGAAATATTCTGGCTTATACCGTTTATTCCCGCGATAAGCAGCTTTATTCTTGTTATTTTTGGCTCCAAACTGCCTCGTAAATATATTTCTTTTCAAGCTTGTTTTGCTGTATTTATTTCTTTTGCTATAACCATTATCTCATTTGTGGGCCTTATGCAAATGCCCCAGGGCAGCTCCCCCCTGGTTAAAAATCTTTTTTCCTGGATCCAGTCCGGCAGTTTTAAAGCCGACCTTTCTTTCCAATTCGACCCTTTAACAGCTGTAATGTGTTTCGTAGTAACAGGAGTGGGACTTCTTATTCATATCTACTCAATCGGATATATGGCTGAGGATAAAAGCTATGCCCGTTTTTTCACGCTTATGAACCTTTTTACTTTCTCTATGCTGATCCTGGTCATGGCTTCTAATCTGGTATTGATGTTTGTAGGTTGGGAAGGAGTAGGTTTCTGTTCCTACATACTTATCGGTTTCTGGTATGAAAAACACTCAGCAGCTAATGCCGGCAAAAAAGCATTTATTGTAAACCGCATCGGAGATGCCGGATTTCTCCTGGGCATTTTCTTTATATTTATCCATGTAGGCAGCGGAGAATTTTCTGCTATTAATGAAGCCATAGCAGGGGGAAGCATAACTCAGGGAATTGCTACCCTGATAGCGCTCCTTCTGTTTGCGGGAGCAACTGGAAAATCAGCTCAGATCCCCCTTTATGTTTGGCTACCAGATGCTATGGAAGGCCCAACCCCGGTCAGCGCTCTTATCCATGCGGCTACTATGGTAACAGCCGGAGTGTATATGGTCGCCCGTATGAATGCTCTTTATACCCTGTCCGGGACCGGAGCTAATGTAGTGGCTATCATCGGAGCAGTAACTGCCATATATGCAGCTACAATGGCGCTGGTTCAGAATGACATAAAACGCGTTCTAGCTTATTCGACTATCTCGCAAATAGGATATATGTTTATAGGCTGCGGGGTAGGTGCATATGCAGCCGGTATATTCCACCTGTACACCCACGCATTTTTCAAAAGCCTGCTATTTCTTGCGGCCGGCAGTGTTATACATGCTCTTTCCGGTGAACTTGATATGAGGAAGATGGGAGGGTTGAGAAAATACTTACCTATCACCTATCCGGTATTTCTTATAGGCGCAATAGCTATAGCAGGAGTACCTTTTTTATCAGGATTTTTCTCAAAGGATGCAATTCTAACCAGTGCTTATGCCCGGGGACAATACGGAATCTGGCTGCTTGGCATTCTGGGAGCTATCCTAACCGCTTTCTACATGTTCCGCCTGATATTTCTCACCTTCTACGGCAAAGAGCGGCTTGAACCTGAAACCAAGGCACATCTGCATGAATCTCCCAAATCCATGACTATACCTCTTGTGATCCTGGCTTTCTTTTCTGTTGTCGCCGGATATATCGGGATGCCTGTAGTGCTGGGTAAAAACATTAACTGGTTTAACAGTTTCCTGGCACCCATCATACACGGCGGACCCGGACATGAAGCACACTTAAGTATCGGCACAGAATGGCTGCTTATCCTTGTTTCTGTTTTAGTAGCCTTAACTGGAATTTATCTGGCATATGTTTTTTATCTTAAAAAACCTGAGATCCCGAAGAAACTTGTGTCTAGGTTCCCCTTTCTCTATAAACTCCTTTATAACAAATATTATGTAGATGAGATCTATAACGCGACTTTTGTAAATCCGACTATAAAAGGTTCTAAATTTGTATATAAAAATTTTGATTTGAAAATTATTGACGGAGCTGTAAACGGCAGTGCTTCCGCAACCGGCTTTTTCGGCCTGATATTAAGCCGCCTCCATACCGGTCTGATCAAGGACTATGCTCTTGTCTTCCTTCTGGGAGCAATAATCTTAATAGGATACTTAATTTTTTAAAATGAACATACCGATACTCAGCATCTTGATCTTTTTACCGCTTACAGGAGCTATTCTTTTTATTTTTATCCCCAGAGAGAAAATAAATCTGCTGAAATATCTGGCTGTTACCGTAACTGTCTTAACCTTCCTAGTTGCCCTCCCCCTGTATTTTAATTTCGACGGCAGCACAGCAGACCCTCAATTTGTGGAAACCGCTGAGTGGATAGGTTACGGCATAAATTATCATGTAGGAATCGACGGTATCAGCCTCCTGCTTGTGATCCTTACAGTTTTCCTCTTTCCCATAGCCATTATATCCTCTTGGACTTCTATTCAGGATAAAATAAAAGAGTACCTTATTTTCATGCTCATACTTGAGACCGGAATAATCGGGGTCTTTTTGTCTCTTAATCTATTTCTTTTTTATGTATTCTGGGAGGCTATGCTTATCCCTATGTATTTCCTTATCGGCATCTGGGGAGGCAAACGTAAAATATACGCTACAGTTAAGTTTGTCCTATTTACCATGTTCGGCAGCCTGCTAATGCTGGTTGCCATATTCTTCCTCTATTCCACCTATTATAAAGCCAGCGGAGTTTATTCACTTAATATATTTGATTTCCAGAAACTTATCTTAGATCCAGGTGTTCAGATTTGGCTTTTTCTGGCCTTTGCTCTGGCATTTGCTATTAAAGTTCCCCTGTTTCCCTTTCACACCTGGCTTCCCGACGCTCACGTACAAGCCCCTACAGCCGGGTCTGTGATCCTGGCTGCAGTCCTTCTTAAAATGGGGGCCTATGGTTTCCTTCGTTTTGCTCTGCCGCTTTTTCCAGATGCTGCCCAAAAGTTCCTTCCTTTGTTAGCAGTCCTATGCCTTATAGGCATCATATACGGTGCCCTTATGGCCCTCGTACAAAAAGATATAAAATCTTTGGTAGCCTACTCCAGTGTCAGCCATATGGGTCTCATCATGCTGGCTGTCTTTTCTCTAAACTTTGAAGCTATGGAAGGGGCTATCTATCAGATGCTCAATCACGGCTTAAGTACAGGCGCTCTCTTTCTCTGCGTAGGTATTCTTTACGAACGGTCCCATACACGCCTTATTAAGGATTATGGGGGAGTAAGCAAACAGATGCCTGTTTTTTCCGCATTTTTCCTTGTCTGTATGCTGTCTTCAGTAGGACTGCCCGGCCTAAATGGTTTTGTAGGTGAAGTGCTTTGCCTTTTCGGTATTTTCAAATCCAGCCATACATTGGCTGCCCTGGGAGTGTTGACCATTATTCTGGGGGCTGCATATCTTTTATGGATGTACCAACGGGTTATGCAAGGTCCCATCACCAATGACAAAATCAAATCATTCCCAGATCTTAATAAAAGAGAGCTCGGATTTCTCATACCTATTATCATTATGATGTTCTGGATGGGAATCTTTCCTCGGCCTTTTCTAAGAAAGATGGACGCTTCGGTCACCCACCTTCTCCATCAAATAAAAAGCAGAACATCTGTGTCCGCATCCGTACAAAAAGAAGAAAAAGAACTAATAATCAAAATCAAGAAAGATAAAACCGAAGAATCAAAAGAAGAAACTAATATTTTACTCAAATGAATACTTATACAGCTTTGTATCCGATCTTAACCATAGTAACCGGTGCTCTACTTATTATTCTGCTTGAAGTTTTTCTAAAAAAAGAAAAAAAAGACTACTTAGGTTTCATTGCCGTCCTCTTCCTCTTGGCAAGTGGGGCGGAATGCATAAAATTCTGGAACAAGGGTTTTTCCTATTTTGAGGGGACTCTTCTGTTGGATAAATTTGCTCTATTCTTTTTTCTGATTATGATCCTTACTGTTATTTTCATAACGCTTATATCACTTAAATATCTTTCCCTCCAGCACACCGACCACGGGGAATACTACGGCTTGCTCCTATTTGCCCTTTCCGGGATGATGATAATGGTTTCTTCCCGTGATTTCCTCGTGATTTTTCTCGGCCTGGAAGTATTATCTATGGCAAGTTATGCTTTAGCCGGGTTAAAAAGAGATGATGAAAGATCATCAGAAGCAGCGATAAAATACTTTTTGCTCGGCAGCTTCGCATCCGCCTTCCTGGTTTTTGGGATCGCTCTCCTTTACGGCGCTGTTTTTTCTACAGATATCAGCACTATTATGAATTTCTTCCACGTAGAGACCAACTTTAGCCTTATGGCACTTACCGGGATGGCTTTTATTATAATCGGATTCGGATTTAAAATCGCTGTTGTTCCCTTTCATATGTGGACCCCTGATGTATATCAGGGCTCTCCTACTCCAGTTACCGCCTTCTTCTCTGTAGGACCTAAGGCTGCCGGCTTTGCTGTCCTGATGCGTATTTTCTTTCCTTTCTGGAAGGAAGCCGTTAATTCAGAAATTTTCTTTCATATCCTCTGGATATTATCCGTCCTAACTATGGTAGTCGGAAACCTTGTCGCTCTCAGACAGAAAAATGTTAAAAGGATCCTGGCATATTCCAGCATCGCCCATGCAGGATATATCCTGGTCGCAATCCTAGCTGGTGACAATTCAGGCTTGTTATTCTATCTAACTGTATACCTGTTTATGAATATCGGTGCCTTTTCTGCAGTGATTGCTTTGAGCCGAAAAGGCAAAGAATTCCTTGAATTGGAAGATTATTCTGGGATCGGATTCCGCTACCCCTGGATAGGAGCCACTTTTACAGTATTTCTTTTCTCCTTGGCCGGGTTTCCTCCCACTGGAGGCTTTCTGGCAAAATTTTACATCTTTTCCTCTGCAGTTCATAAGGGGCTGGTTCCCTTAGTGATTATCGGAGTCCTGGCAAGCCTTATTTCAGTTTTCTACTATTTGCGTATTGTCATTTATATGTACATGCGCGAACCTACTCGAAATGTAGTGATATTCTCCTATAATCCGGCTTTATTCCTGGTTCTTTTCCTCTGCCTTTATGGAGTTCTTATGTTGGGAATTTTTCCAGGAAACATCCTGCTTTACATCAAACAAGCAGTTGCACCACTGGCTTTTTAAAAAAATGGGGACAGGGTACTTTTTTCCGAAGTAAAAAAAGTACCCTGTCCCCATTTTTTTGGCTGGAGTGGGACGTAAGCCGGATTCTGTTCCTTATAAAAGCAGGGGTGGTTATTTATCTGACCCCTTGATTTCTCAAGAGGTTTAGCGACCTACCCGCCCCGAGACGAGCAGCCTCAACAGGGTCCGATTTGGTCTTGCTCTGGATGGGGTTTACCCTGCCCCTGATGTCACCATCAAGGCGGTGAGCTCTTACCTCACCATTTCACCCTTACTCCGCGCGGCAGCTTAAACGCAGTCCGCACAGGGCGGTGTGTTTTCTGTGGCACTTTCCTCCGGTCGCCCGGAGTCGCTGTTAGCGACCATCCTGCCCTATAGAGTCCGGACTTTCCTCCCCTCCATTCTTATTACGAGAAGAAGGAGCAACCACCTTGCCCGCTCCAGCCTTTATTTTTATGCCAAATTGTTCTAATTTTTTATAAAGATTACTGCGGGGAGTTTCGATCTCTCTTGCTGTCTGGGATATATTCCAGTCACATTCCTCCAGCTTGGCTAAAATAAACTCTTTCTCCGCCAAATCTCGGAATACCTTCAGGCTTTTCACCTTGTCAGCCTCAGGAAAATATACGTTAGCTTCTCCTTTGATCTGCTTGGGAAGGTCTTTTTTTGCTATTGTATCAGAATCAGTCATAATAATAATCCTCTCAACAATATTTTTTAACTCCCGCACATTTCCTTTCCAGGGATATTTTACCATAGCTTCAATTATATCTTCAGAGAATTTTTTTTCTCTAAAATTATTTTCCTTCACAAAATTCTTATTGAAATAATCGATCAGAATAGGGATGTCTTCTTTTTTTTCTCTCAGCGGAGGGGAATTCAAAGGCACAACATTCAGGCGGAAATATAGATCCTCACGAAAATTCCCTTCCTTAATTTCTGTTTTCAAATTCTTATTAGTTGCCGCTATTACTCTTACATCTACTTTTCCTGTTTTGCTTGACCCTACCTTCTGCACTTCTCCTTCTTCTAGAACTCGCAAAACTTTGGCCTGAGTCTTTAAACTCATATCACCGATCTCATCGAGAAATATGCTACCGCCATCTGCTAGTTCGAACTTCCCTTTTTTCTTTTCCGTTGCTCCAGTGAAGGCCCCTCTAATATGTCCGAAAAGCTCGCTTTCAATAAGCTCTTCCGGAATAGCAGCACAATTTACTTGAATAAATGCTTCATTTTTCCGGGAGCTGTTTTCATGTATGGCCCTGGCGATCAGCTCTTTTCCAGTACCGCTTTCTCCAAAAATAAATATCGTAGCATTAGTAGGAGCTGTCTTTAATATCTGCTCCCAGAGCTTTTTCATCAAAGGGTGGTTACCTATAAGATGATATTTTTTTTCTGCTTTTTTACGTAAGTCCTTACATTCGCGTTCTAATCGTTTCTGATTTAAGGCATGTTGGATACTCAGTAATACTCTTTCCCGGTGGAGAGGCTTTTCAATAAAGTCAAAAGCGCCTAATTTAGTTGCCTCTACTGCAGTTTGGACCGTTCCATGTCCGGAGATCATGATTACTTCCGGTGAATAAGGCTTTTTTTTCAACTCTGATAGCACTTCCAGGCCATCCATCCCTGGAAGCTGAATATCCAGAAGAATCAAATCCAAACCTACTGTCTCATCTATTATTTCAAGGGCTTCTTCTCCATCAGCAGCCTCAAGAAATGTGTTGCCTTCGTATTCGAGGATCATTTTTAGAGATTTGCGGATGTTTTCTTTATCATCCACAACTAGGATTTTAACATTTCGCTTATCACTCATAGCATAATTTCCTTAATTTGGCGTTTCAATAATATTACAGCCACGAAAAAAGTTCAAACAGTAATTTTCAAATGGACTGGATCCAGGCTCGCTTTACTATTCTAAATTTTCTAAGTATCATAAATATCGACATTTTTTTATACTTGCGAGTAATTAAGTGAAGAAGCAATCCAACGACTTTCATATGAAAGGATTGTCGTTTTTTCTTGTCGTTTTCCTAGTCAGCTGCCTTTTCCTCAATTTATCTGCTTACCAGGAAAAAATTGACAAAAGCAGATCATTTACGCTTGATAATGGACTAAAAGTCTTTTTATACAAGAAATCCAATATTCCGCTTGTAAATTGTGTACTTGCCTTTAATGTAGGCTCTAAAGATGAAACCGCTGAAACAAACGGCATTGTTCATATTTTAGAACATTACATTTTATTCCGAGGAACAAAATTCCGGAAAGGTGAAGAAATCAGCCGGGACGTCAGGCGTCATGGAGCATATTATAATGCCCATACCGGCCGGGACCTTTCTATCTTTGAAATGACCCTGCCCGCAGAACATATTGATTTTGCCCTTCGCAACCAGAAAGAAATCCTTTTTGACCTAAAATTCGACCAGAATGCCCTGGATAAAGAAAAACAGGTTATTCTGGAAGAAATTAGCCAGATTCAGGATGATCCCTTTAAACTTGCCTCTACTCTAATATTCCAAAATCTTTTTAAAGATCATCCATATAATCTACCGATCTATGGGAAAAAAGATATAATCGAAGCCGCAACCACCGAAGTCCTGGAAGGATTTTACCGTAATTTTTTTGTTCCTGAAAACTGTGCGCTTGTTGTTGTGGGAGATATATCCTTAGCAGATGTGGAAGATAAAATTAATAATATTTTCGGCAGTCTTCAAAGCACAAATTTTTCCCCTCCTAAGTTTGATAAAATTATCACTCTAAAAAAAACAGTTGAGATTAACACAGAAATGGACATCAATATCGGATACCTGGCCATAGGAGTCTCAGGTCCCGATTACAACAGTAAAGATCATTATGCCATGGATATTCTGACCGAGATTTTGGGTCGGGGAATCAACCCTATGCTTTACAATCCCCTGATAAAAAAACGCATTTTTGTCAATTCTATGCGTATGGGATACAGTGCCCACAAATATGGAGGTTCGATATTTATTTACCTGGCACTTAAGCCCCAACAATTAAACCGAGCTAAAAAGGAGATAATCAAGTACCTTAAACAAGCTCGAAATTTGAATTTTTCCCCGGATGACGTTTTCACTGATATGCAATTTTATGCAACCGATTATGAGGGAAGCGCTAAAAACCGCATCAGATTCAATGGTGAGCGTGCTCAAGAGAAAGGGCTCAATTTGGCAACTTCTATGGCCAGGTTTATGCTCATGAATGAAATCCCTGACCGGGGAGTTTACCTTGAGAATTTAGAAAAAGTCAGTTCTTCCGATCTAAGAGAAACAGCTGGAAGATATCTAAGCCAAAAAGCTTACGTGATAGTCACAATTAAGCCCTTAGATAAAAAATAGAACAAAATGCGAAAATATTCAGTAAAAAATAAGTTATCTATATGCTTTATTTTATTCACTCTGCAGACAATTTTTTTATTCTCTGAAAAAATTGTTTTAGAAAACGGCCTAACCGCTATTTTCGAAAAAAACATTTCTTCGAAAGTCTCTGTTTTTCAGATTTTTATAAAAGGTGGAAAAGGGGCGGAACCGGAGGGAAAAGCCGGCCTCGCTTATCTGACGACACGCCTGGCCATTGAAATCCCGGACCAGAACAAACTACAAGCTCTTATGGATCAGGCTACCCGCCTGTATATTGTCTGCAAAGAAGATTATTCTCTAATTACAATAGCATGCCTTTCAGAAAACCTTGATAATACATTAAAAATCACTTCCCAGATCTTAGGTAAACCGCTATTTTCAAATATAAGGATAGACAGAATAAAAAAACAGATGACCCAAAGCAGAAAAATGGAATCGGACGAGCCTGTAATTGCCGCTCACTATGCAATTACAGATATTTTTATGGCAGGGACACCTTTTGCTGGACCTATTTATGGCAGCGAAAACTCCCTAATATCTATTAAGAAAAAAGACATCAAGTCATTCTATGAAAATCATTTTCTAACCGGCAACATGGTTTTTTCTATTTCAAGCGATCTCGAGAAACAAACGATTTTGGATTTGATAAAAAAATTCTTTGGAGATTTTCATGCCGGGAAGCTTCCGGGTTCTAAACTTCTCTCATTTTCTTCCATATCAAAAGAGAAAGAGCAATTTATTGAAAAGGATTCCTATCGATCTCTTATATCTGCCGGCTATCTCCTGCCACAATTATCTCCCCGGAATTATCTACTTGCCACTCTTACAACAAACCTTTTAGGTAAAGGAGTTGGTTCAAGGTTGTGGCCATTACGAGCGGAAAAAAAACTCGCCTATACTGTTCAGGCACGAGTAACCTATTTTAGCGCCGGGGGGATCTTTGAAGCCTTTATAGAAACGGAACACACAAAACAGGAATCTGCCCTTGATTCCTTTATCCGGGTGCTTGATGAACTTCATTCTAACGGAGTAACAGAAGAGGAACTGAGCATGACTAAATCCTATTCAAAAGCCCTTTTCCTGCGTAATAATGAGACCAAAGAAAGCCGGGCTCTTACTAGAGGGAATTTCGAGACGATCGGCCTTGATTACAGCTATTTTGCAAAGTTTATCGAGGAGATAAATACCGTGTCTGCAGAGGAAATCAACACATTCATCCAAAAAATACTTGCTCCAGAAAAAAGAGTTCAAGTCATAATCGGCCCAAAAAAAGAGCCATCCCTCTATTAATCTTATTCCGTGCCGGTGATTGCTTCTACATCCTCCACTGTCTTGGGAATGGGTTTTCCAAGCACTCTGTAACCATCATCTGTAACCAGCACATCATCTTCGATCCGGATACCGCTGAAATCTCTATACTCTTCCACTTTATTATAATCAATATATTCAGCAAATTTATCCTCTTTGCTCCATTTATCAATTAAAGCGGGAATGAAATAAATTCCGGGTTCTACTGTAAGGACATTTCCAGGTTTAAGTTCCTTAGCAAGCCTTAAATATGCAAGTCCGAACTGTTCACTTCTATTTGTATTATTATCATAGCCAACCTGGTCTTCACCTATATCCTCCATATCATGTACGTCAAGACCCATCATATGCCCTAATCCGTGGGGCATAAAAAGAGCATGCGCTCCAGCTTTAACTGCCTCATCCACATCTCCCTTCATCAAACCTAGTTCTTTAAGCCCGGAAGCTATGACTGTAACCGCCTTAAGGTGAACATCCCGGTATTTAATCCCAGGTTTAATCGCTTGTATCCCTTCCTCTTGAGCTTTTAAAACAAGATTATATATCTGGGCTTGTTTTGGGGAAAATTTACCGCTTACTGGAATCGTCCTGGTAATATCAGCAGCATAATGCAGAGAAGACTCAGCCCCTGAATCATTAACCACCATCCTCCCCTCTTTAAGCTGATTCCCATGATAATGATTATGAAGGGTCTGCCCATCGATGCTTAAAATCACGGGAAAAGACACCCCTGCTCCGTGTGATAAGGCAATCCCTTCAATAGCTCCAGAGATCTCTATTTCATACCTGCCGGGCTTGGTCATTTTCATAGCAGTAGTATGCATCTTATATGAAGCTTCTAAAGCGATCTCTATCTGCTCTATTTCCTCATCTATCTTTACAGACCTCTGCTCTACTACAGCTTTTACCAATTCCTTAGAAACATAATCTTTTATTCCAGCAGATTTAATCCCAAGTAACTGCTCTATTTTGACAACATTCTCAACCCTGTAGGGATGTAAAAAATGAACTTTTTGGCCGTTACGCAGACTATTTTTAAGGGTCTCCTCAAGCTTATCCAGGGGAGCTGTCTCCTCTACTCCGACTTTAACGGCTCTGTCTTTAAGAAGAGGTTGAAAACCCATCCAGATAATATCTTCAACATCTACATCATTACCAAAAATCATGTCCTTGTTGTTATCAATATCGACAAGACCGGCCAGCCCCGCTGAATCAAGCCCGAAAAAATAAAGGAACGAGCTGTCCTGACGAAAATGATAAGGATTGGCCGGATAATTCATCGGGCTTTCATCATTTCCCAGAAATAAGATTACGCCTGAACCTACCTGCTTTTTCAAACGATCTCTTCTTTGTTTATAAATCTTAGCATCAAACATATGATTCCTCCTCGATTATCATGAATTATGCACTAAAAATATCGCTACAAATAATATCAAGTAATTGAAAAATATCAAGAAGAATATAGATTTGGAGTTTCCCCAATTTTTTAAACTTACAAGAGATGTAAGGCCTGGATACTGGTAAGTCCCTTCGAAAGACAGGGATTTTCCCCAGCGGGGAAATCCCTTCCTGTCCTCATAACGCTCTCCTCGAGATTCTCTCGAGGAACCATGCCCGCGTTGCTCCGGATGGCTTTCTCCGGGATTTACCAGTATCCATGCCAGCTCTTGAAAGATATGGACATCATACTTAATTCTTAATCATATTAATGACTTCTGAATTAATTAAGTAGGATGTCCCTATATCTCCAGGCTAAGTAGCGGGGCTATCTTCCTGTTTTTTTAGCTTCAGAGCTGTGGGGGTTTGGGCTAAGCCGCCTAGGGCAGTGCATCTTAGTTCCCTGGGAAGCATTTTGCCGGCGGAATAAGCCGCATCAATTGTCTCATCCAGAGGGATTGGATTTTTATACCCTCCCATAATAAGGTCAGCACAGACAAATGCATTCGATGCTGCCGCTGCATTACGTGTGTGACAGGGAATTTCACACATTCCCTGGACCAAGTCACACACAGAACCCATAGTATTCTGAAGTGCAATAGCAGCTGCATCCAAAGCATCCCTGGCACAGCCTCTACACGCTTCAACTACAGCAGCGGCTGCCATTGCCCCTGCGGCCCCGATCTCTACTTGGCAGCCTGCAACTTCCGCGGCAAAAGTGGCTTGGATAGCTATCAGCAATCCTATTCCGGAAGCAGCCAGTAATGATAGGGCAATCTCTTCCGGTTTAAGCTTTTTTTCTTCCAGCAAAGTGATCATTACACCAGGGATCACCCCGGCTGACCCGCCGGTTGGAGCTGCACATACAATTCCCATGCTGTTATTTATATGCATTACTGCCATAGCCCGGGCAGCTGCTTGAGTATGAATCCCTCCAATTGCTACTCTTTCTTCCGCTTCAGCCTTTAATATTTTTCCTGCACTAGGGCTAAGCAGCTGCATATCGATATTTTTTAATTCCAATCCTTGCTCAACAGCTGCTTTCATTACCGCAAAACGCTCCAACATCTTTTTGATAATCCCCTCTCTGTCAATTCCCAACAACTGAGACTCATATTTAAGGATGGCCTCTCCCAGAGAACAATTCAACTCCTTTATTATCTGGACCATAGCCTTATAATTTTGGAAAATAGGCTCACCCCGCTGCATATAAAATACCGGCTCACTCTTCCATGTTCTTTTAACTTCCGGTATTCTTTTTAATTTAGCATAGATCTCCGGCTCCAAATCATCTACTCCTTGAAATATAAGTAATGACTTTTTACCTTCTGTAATTCTGCCTTTCTCGTAATATCTCCCCTTTACGGTTGATAATATCTCTCTAACTTGGGATTCTGCCCTCCCTTTACATTCAATCAAAAAGAAATAGGTTTTCCCGTCTAAAGCCACCTGCCATCTTCCGATCTGATCAATAAGCATCCCCCCTCCTCCGGTCGATTTGGCGGATATTTCCAGTTCTACTCCTTGCTTAGGGGATAAATTTATTTTAACGGCATTGGGATGAAAAGAACCAGGCAAAGGAGCAACTCTGAATTCAATCTTGATTTTTTGCTTTTTCGCCTCTTCTAAGGCCGAAAAGAACCTTTCATCTGTTAATTCCCAGCCTAAAATTCCTGCGGCAAAAGCCAGGTCCACTCCCTGCTGCCGATAAACTTGAGCATAAGAGCCCCCCGGATCAAAGGTAAATCTCGCTGCTTCCGGCACTTTCCCAAGCAGGGAACGAGCCATACATCCAATCCGATAAGAACCAGCAGTATGCGAACTTGAAGGCCCCCGCATTACCGGACCCATCACATCATTAAACACACTTACAAATTTCATCAAAATCATTTTATCTATCCCTACAGGTAAATTCAAGCAAAAGTACGGTAAATGGAAAACAGAAAGTGGAAAAACCGGTTACTTCGCGGAGCGAAGTGATGAATGGTTATTTTGTTTTGACGATTCATCGGCAAAACAAAATAACATCTTTTTTTTATCCGCGTAAATCTGTGTCTAATATTTTCTTGCATTTATCCATGTCCTCAGCGTCCTCAATGTAAAATTCTAAAAAAAATGGTCAGACTCCATTAAATTTAGGAAGGGTGGAATTACCTATGCTAAATATGCTAACATTATAACGAGATTGCTCTAAGTCTGGGGATAGTCCCCGGAAGAGGAGAAAACATGGATTTTAGCGGTAAAATAGCATTAATCACAGGCGCAGCATCCGGCATGGGAGCTGCCACAGCCCGGGAATTCACATCAGCAGGAGGCAAGGTCATTATCGTTGATATCAACCCTGAAACGGCAGAAAAAGTCGCTGCAGAAATCGGCAGCCAGCCGCCCCTTATCGGCGATGTCAGTGATTCTTCCTTCTGTCAGCATGCTGTTGATTCTGTACTAAAACAGCACGGCCGGCTGGATGTTCTCGTAAACTGTGCAGGTACTATTGCAAGAGCAGATGCTTTAGGCACTTCAGACGAAGCCTGGCGCAGGGTAATGGCCGTAAATGTAAATGGTGTGTTCTATATGAGCAGAGCAGCGATCGTTCCCATGAAAAAACAGGCAAAAGGTGCTATTATTAATTTCGGCTCTATCTGGGGAGAAAGGGGGGCATCCGGTGTAGTTGCCTACTGCGCTTCCAAAGGAGCTGTTCACCAGATCACAAAGGCCATGGCCCTAGACCATGTAAAAGACGGTATCCGCATAAATGCCGTCTGTCCCGGTGAGGTCAACACTCCCATGCTTGCCTCAGAACGGCTGACTCCCCCAACACCAAAAGACTTGCAGAAATTAGCGGAAGAAACAGTTCCCCTGGGACGGCTGGCTGAGCCAATCGAAATCGCCCGTGTAGTCTTGTTTTTAGCTTCAGATGCAGCCAGTTATATGACCGGCTCCTTAGTGACAGTCGATGCCGGATATACAGCCGGATAATAATATAAAGGATTCTAGGATTCTCGACCCCTTATTTACAATTTGCCTATTACTTTATATTATATGTAGCGACATTTTTTATGAATAGTTCAAGTTAAAGGAAAGGACATTACCATGGAATACAGAACCTTAGGAAGAACAGGAGTGAAAGTATCACCCTTGTGTTTAGGAACAGATAATTTTGCCAATCCTACCCCTGAAAAAGAAGCGATCAGAATGCTCGAGGCTTCTCTGGACGCCGGAATTAATTTTATCGACACAAGCAACATCTATGCTCAGGGAGAAAGCGAACGGATCATAGGACGGGCATTTGTAAAAAACGGCCGTCGTCAGCAGGCGATAATCGCTACAAAAGTTCATTACCCGGTAGGGCCCGGCCCCAACGAAAAAGGAAATTCCCGCTTACACATCATCAAAGCTTGCGAGGATTCTCTCCGCCGGCTGCAAACGGATTACATCGACTTATACCAGACACACCGCCCTTCGTTTGACATCCCCCTGGACGAAACACTGGGTGCTATGACCGACCTGGTCCGCCAGGGAAAAGTACGTTATATCGGCAGTTCCACTGCTCCTGCCTGGAAAGTACTCGAAGGGATTAAAATTAGCGAAGAGAAAGGTTTAAGCCGTTTTATATCCGAGCAGCCCCCCTATAATCTCCTTGACCGCCGCATAGAAAACGAACTGGTCCCCATGTGCCGGGAGCACGGGCTTGGCATTATCCCCTGGTCCCCCCTGGCTATGGGAATGCTGGCCGGACGCTATGCAGATGGGAAAGCATACCCCAAAAAATCTCGTGCCTCATTGCGCGGCGGTATTTATGCTGATCGGGTGACCCCAAAAGCCGTAGCAACCGGCAACCGGTTCGTGCATCTGGCCCGAAAACACAAGATATCCCCTGCCCAACTGGCGATCCTCTGGATAAAAGAGCAGCCGGGAATCACAGCTCCCTTAATAGGCCCCCGTACAGTAGAGCAGCTTAAGGAGCTTTTTCCGGTAATGGAAATGAGCTTGGATGAAAATATCCGGGAAGCCTGTGACAAGCTGGTCCCTCCAGGTAGTGCAGTGGCTGATTTTCACAACTCTGCCCCCTGGATGAAGATGACTATCTTATAAAACTCATCTTTTTCTGTATCAAATTCAATCAGGTCTTTATCATATCTTTTAACTTTGATCTTGACGCCATTATTATAAACATCTACCGCATGGCTTGTGCGAAGCCGACATTTATTTCCCTGCCGGGATAGGATTAAAGCTGAAATCAGGCGAGTTTTTTCCCACTTTATATCCACCTCAAATCCTCCCCGCGCCCACAAGCCTCTGACTTCCCCATTTTTCCAGAACTTTGGTAATGCAGGTAGTAAAAATATTTCATCTTCATGGGATTGCAAGATCATCTCAGCTACCGCAGCTGACACTCCAAATGACCCATCCACCTGTAAAGATTTTGAGCAGATAGCAAAAAGGTTATCAAACACATAATTGTGGATATAATAATTAAAATTATCCCCAGCTTTTGCGCCATTTAACAGCCTGGCCCAACATGCCATTTTCCAGGCGGAAGACCAACCGTTCCCAGCAAGCCCCCGCTGCTCCAACACAACTCGGCAGCCTTCAGCCAATTCGGGTGTTCTTCTTGCACTTATCTGATTACCGGGAAATAAGCCATACAGGTTAGAGATATGGCGGTGGCTCTTTTCTTTCTGTCCCCAATCCTCCAGCCATTCCTGAAGATCACCTTTTTGGCCGATCTGTATCGGCGCCAATTTTTCGCGCGTACTCAAGACCTTCTGGCTAAACTCCTGGTCTATCCCTAGAATATCAGCTGCCTTAGCCACATATAAAAACAAATCACTTAATATCTGCATATCAATGGCCGAACCGGCGCAAATAGTCGTACCCGGGCTCATCCAGGCACATACTTCATCAAAGAACCTCTCATTTCCCGGCCATGCTGGAAAATTTTCGGGTGAAGTGGATGGATTGGTGACCAGCCAGCCATGTTTCGGATGTTCAATCAGAAAATCAAGAAAAAAGTCAACACTTCCCTTTAGCACCGGATATATCTGCCTTAAAAAATCCTTATCCCGGCAAAAAAGATAATGTTCCCACAGATGGGTACAAAGCCAAGCTCCCCCAGTTGTAAAAGCACCCCAGTCCGGACCGTCCATGGGAGCAGCAACTCTCCAGATGTCTGTATTCTGATGAAACACCCATCCTTCTGCCCCATAATGTTCGCGCGCTACCTCCCTTCCCTGTACAGTTAATTCCTTTATCATTTTTATAAGTGGTTCCGTACATTCACTTAAGTTTCCTACCTCAGCCGGCCAGTAGTTCATCTCTGTGTTTATATTAGTAGTATATTTTGAATCCCAAGAAGGATTCATATCCTGGTTCCAGATTCCCTGTAGGTTTGCCGGTTGGGTGCCAGCCCGCGAGGAAGATATCAGCAGGTAACGGCCGAATTGTAAACAGAGTGCTGCCAGGGCCGGGTCGTTTTCTCCAGTAAATTTTACCAGCCTTTCATCTGTAGGCAAAAATGAGTCAGGACGGCTGCCAAAATCCACAGATACCCTCCGGAACAATCTTTGATGCTCTTTGATGTGGGCGTCTTTAACTTCCTCAAATTCTTTTCCTGCAACTGCTCTTAGCACTGCCTTAACTCTTTTGTCAGGGTTTGCGCTTACATCCCTGTAATCTACAAAATTAGTCGCAGCAGCTATGTAAAGGATTACAGCATCAGCACCAGAGACTTTCAAATCTGTTTCATCGACCCGGATTGCCCCACCCTCAGATAGGGCTTTTAGGCGCCCCTGAAACCGAAGTTTACCTTCCACCCCCAGGTAATCCGCCGATTTCCCCTGCAAGATCAAACCATCATCTCCATATCCGTCCATATGAAAATAATCAGTGGCATAATTTGAATGGGCTTGATTCCGGTATCCCCTTAAATTCGCAGTAAAGGATATGCTTCCCGGCTTATCTGCCGTTATTCTAATGACAATGACTTCATCTACAGGGGAAACAAACACCTCGCGCTTATATTTAATCCCGTTTTGACGGTAGCTTGTAACAACTACAGCCTTATCCAGGTCTAAGCTGTGTAAGTATTCTTTAACCTCCCCTTTTTCCGGAAATTTAAGGATCAAGTCACCAAAGGACTGGTATTTCATCTGTTCAACCGGATATCCCATCATAAACTGCCCAAAAAGTTTATGGGCCTTGATGTACTTTCCTGCAAAAATAAGTTTTTGTATTTCAGGCAGTACTTCTGCTCCGCCTTTTCTTGTCTGGTTGTAAGGCCCTCCTGACCAATAGGACTCCTCATTAAACTGGATCTTTTCCTCTCCGGTCCTGCCAAACACCATAGCACCCAGCCTGCCGTTTCCCACAGGCAGAGCATTTTCCCATTTATCCGCTGGATGTGTGTACCACAACACAGAGGTCGGGTTGATTTCCTGAGAATATATATTAAAAACAAGTAAAATAAAAAATACAGGAACAAGCAGAAGTCTCATCTTTTTATTCATTTCTGATTTTTTCTCCGCCTTTCCAGATCCTCTTCCAGAAATCTTTTATCCAATTCCTCAGAGTCAGCATATATTTTGCGCAGGCGCTTAAGCTCGAGTTTAAGCTCCTCTGTTGCATCTGCATAAGCCGGCTCATTATAGATATTGTTTAATTCCTGTGGATCTTTTTCCAAGTCATAGAGTTCCCAGGCATCTATATCATAATAAAAATGCATCAATTTAAAGCGTTTGGTGCGCACTCCATAGTGACGTTTGACCATGTGTACTGCCGGGAATTCGTAATAGTGATAGTAGATCGACTGCCGCCACTCTGCATCTTTATGCCCAAGCATAAGACTGCTTAGAGACATACCCTGCATATCTTCCGGCTTCTTTAATCCGGCAAATCCAAGAAAAGTGGGAGCAAAATCAAGGTTGCAAACAAGTTCATCGTTTATAGAAGCTTCCATCCCCGGGTATCGAATGATAAGCGGCATACGGAGTGATTCTTCATACATAAACCGCTTGTCAAACCAACCATGTTCTCCTAAGTAAAAACCCTGGTCCGAAGTATAGATAACGATTGTATTCTCTGCCAGGCCTGATTGCTTCAAGTAGTCAAGTAAGCGGCCGATATTTTCATCCACTCCAGCAATACATCCCAAATAATCCTCCATATAGCGTTTATATTTCCATCTGACCAGTTCATCGCCCTCAGGTTTTTTCTGCTCAAAAGCCTCTTTTTTCGGACCATAAGCTGCTTCCCAAACTGCTTTCTGCTCAGCTGTCATCCTTTTTGGAGCATCTCCCATTTTAAGGTCATATTCCAGCTGCATATGTTCACGAAGAGTCATTTCCTGTTCACGGGCTGCTGCAGAACGAGTGGCATAATCATCAAAAAGCGTTTCCGGTTCCGGGAAGTAGATATTATCATACTTATTTAAATGACGCAGAGCCGGCTGCCAGTTGCGGTGAGGAGCTTTATGGTGAAGCATCAGCATAAACGGTTTAGCCTTATCCCGCCGCTTCTGGATAAAATCAAGGGCAATATCTGTTACTATATCGGTTACATAACCGGGATACTGTTTTTTCTCACCCATCTCTATCAGGTCAGGATTATAATAATGCCCCTGTCCCGGGAGTACATTCCAGTAATCAAAACCGGTCGGACTGCTTTTAAGGTGCCACTTGCCGATCATTGCCGTCTCATACCCTTTTTCCTGTAAAATTTTTGGAAACGTCTGTTGAGTACTGTCAAACTCTTCCCTGTTATCCCGTACTCCATTGAGATGGCTGTGTTTTCCCGTAAGAATAACCGCACGGCTGGGAGCGCAGATACTATTTGTACAGAAACAATTATTAAAACGCATGCCATCTTCTGCGATCCTATCTATATTGGGAGTCTTATTAAGCTTTGAACCATAGCAGCTTATTGCCTGGGCAGCATGGTCATCAGTCATAATAAAGATAATATTTGGACTAGGCAAAGCTCCCTTCCTAAGCCCTTTGCCTTTACATCCAGCAACTGCCAAAGAAGCTACTCCAAATCCCAGAGTCTGCATAAACCTTCGTCTTTTCATTTTTGCCCCCTTTCTCTCGGACCCGGCATCAGGTTTTCTTTTAAATAGCGGGTCAAAAGATTATAAAGATGGATGGTAGTGTTTTTTCCTTCGTTAATGCCGTGAGAGCGGTTTGGATATGCCATCATGGTAAAATGGCTGTTATGCTCTATAAGTTCATTTACTAGCGCCTCACAGCTCTGATAATGGACATTATCATCACCGGTACCATGTACTATCAATAGATTCCCCTTCAATTTATGGGCATGAGTGATAGGTGAGCCGTTTTTAAATCCTTCCTTATTGTCATCCGGAAGCCCCATATAACGTTCCTGGTATATTGTGTCATAAAACCTCTGGTTGCTTACAAAAGCAATAGCCATGGCTGTTTTATAAAGATCGGGATACCTGAATATTAGATTAAGGCTCATCGACCCTCCTCCGCTCCATCCCCAAACTCCTATCCGCCCGGCATCTACATAAGTACGCTGTTTTATTATAGCCCGGGCAGCAGCAGCCTGGTCTTTAGAGGCTAGTATGCCTATCTGGCGGTAGATAGATTTTCGCCATTCCCGGCCACGAGGTGCGGGAGTACCCCGGTTATCCACACTCATAACCAGATAGCCCTTTTGAGCCAGCAGTAAATGCCAGAGGTAGCGGTTTCCACCCCACCTATCCAGGACAGTCTGGGCCGCAGGTTCGCCGTAAACAAAGAAAAGGAGCGGATACTTCTTTGCCGGATTAAAATCCGGCGGTTTCAGACACCAGGCATCAAGCTCCACCCCATCTCCTATATCAACTCGAAAAAACTCAACTGGATTTTTTCCCAAATCCTTCACTTTATTACGCAGCCGAGTATTTTTAGCAAGAAGGCGTATTGTCTTGTGATCGGGTAAACTTACCAGCTCTGTAACCCGAGGCTTCTCAAAAGAAGAAAATGTATGAAATGCCCTTCCCGCGTCTTCAGATATCTGATAACTATGAGTTCCTATACTGCCGGAGGGAGTTATACGTTCCGGCTTCTCTGAACCGGAAAGAGGCACCCGAAAGAGATATCGCTGCGTCGGATTTTCCGGTGATGCTGTAAAATAGAGCCAGCCTCCTTTATCATCTATACATTGGATATTTAAAACATCATAATCTCCAGAAGTTATACAGCGCACCTCCTGCCCGGAACGCGAGATCAAAAAGACATGCCGCCATCCGTCCCTTTCACTTACCCAAGTGAAATAAGCGCCCTGGTCAAACCACTTCAAATCATTTACAACCTCGACCCAGGTCTTTTCCTTCTCGGTAAGAATGGTTTTTACTTTTCCTGACTTAATATTTCCCAACATCAACCAAATTGTATTTTGAAGACGGTTCATCCGCTGAAAGACTATTTCCTCGGAATTTGCTGCCCAGTCCATCCGGGCTAAATAAAAATTGCGTGAATCTCCTGGAAGCTTAAACCAAGAGGTCTCTCCTCCCTTAGAATTAACCACACCTAAACGGCTGGCTGAATTGGTTTCTCCGGCTTTGGGATATTGTACGGGAATGATTTTTGGGTAGAGAGAGTCGGTGTTATTTATCATATAAAAATCCCGCACTCCCTCTGTATCCAGCTGCCAATAAGCAATATGCTTTCCGTCAGGGCTCCAGCGAAATCCATCTCTTAGGGAAAACTCCTCTTCATAAACCCAGTCAAAAGTACCGTTAATGACCGTATCCGAGCCGTCATGGGTCAACTTGGTTATACTATCTTCTTTAATGTCTTCAACATAGATATTGTTTTTTATCACATACCCGACCCGGGTGCTGTCCTGAGAAAATTTTGCAAACATAAGAGTCGAAGGTTCTGCTTTTCCCCCAAGTCTTTGGAGTTTCCAGGTATTAAGATCAAGTATCCAGTAATCACCCCGAGTATTTCGCCTCCAAACACGCTTTGTATCAGTAAAAACAAGCAGCAGGTTTCCCTGCGGAGACCAAGCATAATCTGCTATCTTTAAAGGATTTTCTTTTCCTGCCGGGACCAGACGTTCTGCCGTCACCAGCACTTCTCGCTTAGAGGAAGCCGGATCATACTTTATTATATCCTTTCCTTTAGACAGAGTTTTTGAATCTTCCAGAGTAGTGTATCCGGAACCATCCTTTAACCAGCGGGCCGGACCAAATCTTTCCTGAGAAAACTCATCTGAGCTAAAAATACGCTCCAGAGTCAACTGCGCTGAATCTTCCCGCTTAGCGGTTAGATTTGAACAAACAATTAATAACAAAGCCAGAAAAATTCCACAGGTCTTGTTTCTGGAAATTTTATCCATAGCTTCCCTCCATATCACATTGGCATTACTTGCATAATATAATATGGAAGGATGGTGATATGCAAATTATTGAAGGAAAATTTGAAATAGATGGAATTACAGGGACTTACCCGTGTCCAGGCTTTAGGGGGAACTCCTATTGAAGCGCTCCTTTATTTTACTTTCCGGCCAATTTTTTGTAAGTCTCATACCTCTCTTTAGCTTCCTTCGCAGCCTTTTTGAATAATATTTTAGCTTGTTCAGGATACTGCCGGACCAGAGTGCGGTAACGAATCTCATTATCAAGAAAGGCCTGATATTCTATTTTTGGCTCTCTTGAATCCAACAGTAGTGGATTTTTACCTTCTTCTGCCAGGGCAGGATTATAACGGTATAAAATCCAGTATCCGGTATCTACAGCCAGTTTCTCTTCCTGCTGGGTCAGGCTCATGTCTATTCCATGGTTTATACAGGGTGCATAGGCTATTACTAAGGAAGGACCATTGTAAGCTTCAGCTTCTAAAAATGCCTTTAAACACTGATTCTGGTTAGCACCCATAGCAACAGCAGCCACATACACATAGCCGTAAGTCATAGCCATGCGCCCAAGGTCTTTTTTCTTAGTCTTCTTTCCTGATGAAGCAAATTTAGCAACTGAACCTGTAGGTGTAGCTTTGGATGCCTGTCCTCCTGTATTGGAGTACACTTCAGTATCAAGTACTAAAACATTAATATTTTTGCCGGAAGCCAGAACATGGTCTAAGCCACCGTAACCTATATCATAGGCCCAGCCATCTCCTCCAAAACTCCATACACTTTTATCTACAAGCTGATTCTGCAGTTCTGAGATTTTAGCTAAAACCGGTTTAGTTTTATCAGAAGCCAGCTTTAAAGCTTTAGGCAGGGCCTGTTTAACATCTTTTGCCGCTTTTTTAGCTTCATCATCAACAGAATCCCAAAGCTGTTTGTTTTTTTGAAGAGCCTGGGTCAGTTCAGGCGTTGTGCCAGCTTTCAGCAGCTTTTCAATATTATAGACAAGCTGTTTCCGGTTGGCATCAACAGCCAGGCGCATTCCAAAACCATATTCCGCATTATCCTCAAACAGAGAATTGGCCCATGCCGGCCCTTGTCCCTGTTTATTCTTGCAATAAGGGATCGTGGGGAAAGTTCCCCCAAATATGGAAGAACATCCGGTCGCATTGGCTATTATCATTCGGTCGCCAAAAAGTTGGGTCGTGAGTTTTACATAAGGAGTTTCTCCACAACCGCCACAGGCACCACTAAACTCAAAATAAGGCATCAGGAACTGACTTCCCTTGACAGTCTCACGTTTTACTCCATCAAGCACATTATCCGGAAGTTGGTCAAAAAATTCCGCTTTTTCCGTTTCTCCTGCTTCCCTGGCCTCTTCAATGGGAACCATTTCCAGGGCCTTGACTTTAGACGGACAGGTATTAACACAAACGTCACATCCAACACAATCCTCAACATACACCTGAAGCCTGTATTGTAAATCACGCTCATTCTTCGTGTTGGATTTAAGAGTGGTAAATGAATCAGGCGCATCCTTTAAATCTTCAGGAGAAATCTGTTTTGGTCTAATAGCAGCATGAGGGCACACCAAGGAACACTGGTTGCATTGAATGCAGTTTTCAGGAATCCACTTCGGCACCTTGGGAGCCACTCCCCTTTTTTCCAGCTTTGTGGTGCCGGATGGGACAAATCCGTCATACGGCATTTTTGATACTGGAATACTATCGCCTTTAAAATGCATTATGGGGTCGATTACACTTCTGGTAAATTCTCCGGCATTATCAGGTATCAGTTTTGAAACCGGAGCGAATTTTTTGATTTTTTCGGGAACCGGGATTTTTTTAATTGCAGCAGCAGCCTGATCAATTGCTGCCCAATTCATCTTAACAATATCTTCTCCCTTTTTTAGAAAAGTTTTTTTAACCGCTTTTTTTATTAACTTAATAGCCTTATCTTCAGGCAGCACTCCTGAGAGCTTAAAAAAAGCAGCTTGCATGACTGTGCTGATTCGAGCACCAAGACCGACTTTTTCGGCGATATTCAAAGCATCAATGTTATATATCTTGATATTTTTTTCTATTATTGCTTTCTGCATATCTTCAGTCAGGTTCTCAAAGACTTCGTCCGCCTTCCATTTTGAATTAAGCAGAAAAATTCCTCCTTGCTTTAATCCTTCCAAGATATCATAGCGTCCAATATAGGATGATTTGTGGAGGGCAACAAAATCTACATGACTGAGCAGATACTGAGACTGAATCTTTTCTTTTCCAAACCGCAGATGAGATACGGTTATACCACCTGATTTTTTGGAGTCATACTGGAAATAACCTTGGGTATACATATCTGTATTATCCCCGATTATCTTAATGGAATTTTTATTAGCACTTACGGTTCCATCCGAACCATATCCCCAAAACTTACACCGGATAGTACCTTTAGGCTCTGTATCGATATTTTCAGTAACAGGAATAGAGGTTCCGGTAACATCGTCTTCAATCCCAACAGTAAAGCCGTGAAAACATTTACCGTCCAGGTGGTCATAAACGCCTTTTACCATAGCAGGAGTAAATTCCTTGGAAGACAATCCATATCTTCCCCCAATAATTTTTATATCTTTTTCTCTTAAAGCTACGGCAATGTCAAGATAAAGCGGTTCACCCAAAGCACCCGGCTCTTTTGTCCGGTCAAGCACTGCTATCTTCTTTACCGTATGCGGCAAGGCTGAAATTAAGGCTTCTGCCGAAAAAGGCCTGTATAGCCTTACTTTTACAGCTCCGACCTTTTCACCTTGCTTTGTCAGATAGTTTACTGCCTCTTCTATAGTTTCAGTCGAAGAGCCCATTGAGATAATTACCCTTTCCGCATCCGGGTCTCCTATATAGTCAAAGAGGTGGTATTTACGCCCTATCTTTTCAGCTACTTTATCCATATATTCCTGCACAATCTCTGGAGTCACATCATAATATTTATTAACGGTTTCCCGGCCCTGGAAATATACATCAGGATTCTGTGCTCCTACTTTTACCATTGGTTTCTCCGGATTCATCGCCCGGGAACGAAAATCTTCTACATATTTCATCTCTACCAGTTCGGCCATAGTTTCGTAAGGAACCATCTCCACTTTCTGGATCTCATTTGAAGTCCGAAAACCGTCAAAAAAATGAAGAAAGGGAACTTTAGACTTTAAAGTGGACAGTTGCGCTACTATAGCCAAGTCCATAGCTTCCTGTACAGAGCCTGAGGCAACTAGGGCAAAACCGGTATTTCTGGCAGACATAACATCAGAGTGGTCTCCAAATATCGAGAGAGACTGGCAGGCCAGCGAGCGTGCTGACACATGAAAGACGGTTGGCAGCATTTCCCCTGCTATCTTGTGCATATTCGGCAGCATCAGCATCAACCCCTGTGAAGCCGTAAAGGTAGTAGTCATTGCTCCAGCCGAGAGGCTGCCATGAACAGCTCCGGATGCTCCTGCTTCCGATTGCATTTCAATAACATCAAGAGTCTGCCCATAAATATTTTTCCGCCCCTGAGCAGCCCAGGCATCAGCCAGCTCTCCCATAAGCGATGAGGGCGTGATGGGGTAAATTGCAGCGACTTCACTAAAAGCATAACCCACATGAGTAGCAGCTGTATTTCCCTCTATGGGCTCATAAATCTTTTTCATTAATAATCTCCTATTATTGCTATTTATTATTTATTTCCGTTCTGCCTTCCAAGGATTTTTTAATAGTTATTTGATCGGCAAAATCAAGATCTGAGCCGACCGGTAATCCCATGGCTAAACGGGTCATTTTAATATCATATTTTTTTAAAAGCTTGGCAAGATAAAGAGCCGTAGCCTCTCCTTCGGTTGTAGGATTGGTGGCAATGATTATTTCTTTAAAATCACCTTCTGTTACCATTTTTTCCAATTTATCTGTTTTTAACTCATCAGGTCCCATTCCTTTTAAAGGTGAAAGCCTTCCTAAAAGAACATAGTACCGTCCTTTAAAAATTCCGGTTTTTTCAATTGCAGAAATATTATATGGTTCTTCCACAATACATAGGGCTCTCTCATCCTGCACTTCTTTTGTACAGTGAAAACAGGGATCAACATGGGTCAGGCTGTTGCAGGCTGAGCAGTAAAACATATTTTGCTTAACGTCTTTAATAGCATTTATCAACCTGTCAGCCTCTTCCTCTGAAATATTGATCATATAATAAGCAATCCTCTGAGCAGACTTGGCTCCTATGCCGGGAATCTTTTTAATTTCATCAATAAGACGATTTAAAGGATGATCTTTTTCCAGCATCAGGAAAGTCCTGGGATTTTCAGCCCTGCCCCTAATGAACCTAACTTACTTGACATTTCTTCTTCAACTTTTGCAGCTGCATCATTAAAAGCAGCACTGATCAAGTCCTGCAGCATCGTGACATCTTCTTTATCCACCACTTCAGGATTTATCTTAATATCCATCAGATTTCTATTGCCATCAAGGATCACTGTTACCATACCGCCTCCGCTGGAGCCCTCTATCTTCATTTCTGATAATTCCTGCTGCATCTTTTCCTGCATTTTTTTAGCCTGTTTAAGCATATTTTGAATATTTCCCATTCCTTTCATAGAAAATCTCCTCATATATTATATTTTCTTTTCTTCCACAGATATGATCTGAGCTTTAAAGGTATCCATAAACTCTTGAACTTTAGGGTCCTTTAATGCCTTATCAGTATTCGATTCTTTTTTTATACCCTTATTTGAAGGATTGCCGGAATTTTCCAGCTTTATCTGCTTTATTTCCGATATTTTTGGTCTTTCATCCAGCTTTTCACGTACCTGGGGAAAAGCTCGGCTTGAAGAGCGGGGGCTAAAACCATCTCTTTTTTCTTTTAGCTGTTCAATGATTTTCTTTAAGGGAACTATCTGCTTAAAATGGCATAATTTTATTAGAGACGACTCAAGATAAATACGAGGATGGGAAGTGTACTTTAACCCCTGTTCCCACTCCTGTAAGACATCAAGGTAGCGCAGGATCTCCTCTTTCGAGGCTTTGCCCGCTTCAGTTCTAAGTTTTTCCAGAACCTTGTCCCCAAAAGGCAATATATCCCTGGTGTCTTTTACTGAGCGGATCAGGAGCAGGTTGCGGAAATGCTGGATAAGCTGTTCATGAAAATATCTCAGGTCATAACCGCTGTCTATAACTTTTTCGACCAATTCAAAAATCCTATCCGGCTTTTCTTCAAGCACTGCACTGGAGAACTGGAAAAGAAGCTCCTGGTTGACAGTAGCGAGTATTTCTTTAAGGTCATCTTCTTTTATATCGTTCCCGGAAAAAGACACTGCCTGGTCAAGCAGGCTTTGGGCATCTCTTAAACTGCCGTCAGCAGCCTCAGTTAAAAGATTTAATCCTGCAGATGTAATGGAAATATTTTCCTCTTTCGCAATGTATTTAAGATGTTCAGAAATATCCTTATGTATAATTCTTTTAAAATTAAAACACTGGCATCTGGATACAATCGTGGCGGGAACCTTGTGGAACTCTGTTGTGGCAAAAATAAATACCGTATTCTCCGGAGGCTCCTCCAGAGTTTTTAACAAAGCATTAAAAGCTGACTTTCCCAGCATATGGACTTCATCGATGATGATGACCTTATATCTGCTGTTAACCGGTTTATACTGCAGCCCTTCCTGTAAGGCTCTGACATCGTCAACAAGGGCATGCGAAGCCCCGTCGATCTCGATCACATCCAGGGAACGGTCTTCATCTATCTCCAGACAGAAGTTACACTGGTTGCAGGGAACCGGGGTAGGCCCTTCCTTGCAGTTTAAAGCCTTGGCCAGGATACGGGCGGCTGTGGTCTTTCCCACACCCCTCATTCCCGAAAAAATATATGCCTGGGCTACTCGCTCATTTTTTATAGCATTATAAAGTGTTTGCACAACGGCTTTCTGGCCGATCATCTCTTCAAAGGTTTTAGGCCTGTACTTTCGCGCGTAAACTAAATATCCCATTTTTTAATCCGCTGGAACCGGATGAGGCAAAAAAAACTCCGGTTTTTGTAAAGGTTATTTTAACATATTCTCTTATTAAATTAAAGCTTAGGAGGCAGGTAAGTCTGCTTTTTTACTTCCTTTTTAACTATCTTCTTTTTTACTTTTGTTTTTTCCTTTTCATGACGTTGTTTCAAACTGGATTTTTCCTTTTTATGCTGCTCTTTTAATTTTTCTGACTTTTCTTTGTATTTCTTTTCTACTTTATTCTTTTCAGCTGGAGTACGAACGGAACGCTTTTCAGCCTCATTTTTTTTCTCAATCTCTAGTATATCCATTTTCTGGCTTTTTTCCATTACCGCCAGTTCCCGCTCTTGGGCCTGCTTTTTCTTGACTGCCCATTCAGCCTCGCTAACACCGGATTTTCTGATTTTTTCCCTCGAGACTTTTTCTTTAACCTCATTTCTATCCAATACAGATTTTGGACCTGCCGCTTCGTTTTTGCTGATAACCGGTTTAAAGACCTCTATCCTTCCTCTATCTATTTTTGCCTTACCGACATTTGGAGAATTTGCAAGCTGATGTTTTGTTACTCTCTGATGGCTTATACCGTTTATATGGTTTATATCAATACCATTGTTGATTATTAGTCTATCGCGCCATACTATGTTCGTTTTTTGAACAGTATAGTTAATAATAGTTAAATTCCTCTCCCGAGGAAGTACATACCTATTCAAATGAGTATTATAAAAATACCTTCCATCAACAAAAATCCAAAAAGAATCCGGCAGTCTATTCGGCAAAGACCTTATCCCGGTACCTGATATAAATATCACCCCTGGAGGTATGGGTGCCCAGCCCAAATAAGTACTGCCTCTTCGCCAGGTAACCCAGGCCGGCCCCCAGCGTGTACCCGGCTTCCAGTACCAGCCGCTATAGTTATCCCAGCCCCAGCGGCCATAATGAAAAGGAGCCCAGCCCCACTCGAAATCAGATATCCAGGTCCAGCCGAAATCTGTCCACATCCAGCGGCCGTGGGAATAGGGACGCCAGCCATATCCTGTACTATTGGGGATCCAGACATAGCCATGTTTTAAGTGTCTTGTCCAATAACCGTAAGGAGAAAGATAATCATAAAAATAGGAACTATCCATAGTCTCCTCATAACTCTCCCCTGCATACTCATCTTCATAGTAATTTTCCTCATATGGTGACGGTTCATCATAAGGCTTCGGGACATAAATAATACATCCGGCAACAAACACCACTGCGAATAATGCTATAAAGATCGATTTTTTCATGGTCTACTCCCCCTAATCTATCTCTTTAAAAACTTTTTTTATTTTTTTAAAGGCCCAATCCAGATCTTTTTTCCTGATTATCAATGGAGGCGCAAAACGTATGACATGCTCGTGGGTTTCCTTACAGAGCAGTCCTTCTTTTTTCAGGGCTTCACAAAAGCGTCTTGCTCCTCCTGCATCAGACAACAATTCTATGCCAATAAGAAGACCCTTTCCTCTGACAGATTTTATATGCGGGCTCTTGATGGTCCTGAGTTTATCCAGAAAATATTCTCCCTTTTCAGCGGAATTTTCCACCATTTTCTCACCCTGCATCACCTGGAGCGCTGCCCGCGCTACTGCAGAGGCCAACGGATTTGCGCCAAAAGTAGAGCCGTGAGTGCCGGGAGTAAAAAGCTCTAATATCTCCCGCTGGCTCAGGACAGCAGAAATAGCATAACAGCCGCCTCCTAAAGACTTGCCGATAATCAATATATCCGGTTTTACTCCTTCATGATCACATGCAAAAAGACTGCCTGTTCTCCCCAGTCCAGTCTGGATCTCATCGGCCATAAACAATACATTATTCTCTTTGCAGAGCTGCTTGGCTTTCCTTAAATAACCTTCTTTAGGAATGATAATCCCAACCTCTGCTTGAATCGGTTCTACAAGAAAGGCTGCTGTATTGGGGTTTATCGCTTCCTCCAGAGCGCCCAATTCATCATAAGGGATTTCCACGAATCCTGGAGTAAAAGGCCCAAAATCCTTGCGGTAAAGCACCTCTGAAGAAAAACCTATGATAGTCACGGTACGTCCGTGAAAATTATTGGCACAAACAATTATCTCCGCTTCATTCTCAGGAATTCCTTTTTTCTGATATCCCCACATACGGGCAGCTTTTATAGCAGTTTCCACTGCTTCTGCTCCGGAGTTCATGGCAAGGACCATTTCATACCCGGTCAGGTCGCAAATTTCCTTTGTCAGAAGCGGCCACTGGTCATTGCGAAAGGCCCGGGATGTTAATGTCAATTTTTTTGCCTGTTCAATCAAGGCCTTTACAACTCTTGGATGGCAGTGTCCATGATTTACTGCAGAATAGGCGCTTAAAAAATCAAGATATTTATTTCCCTCAACATCCCACACCCAGATCCCTTTTCCCTTTGTTATCACAACATCCAGGGGGTTATAGTTATGGGCGCCATATAAATCTTCAACGTCAATAAGATACTTACTATCCATTATTTTCTCCTATCTCTTATTATGAAGTTTTATTCTAATGCTTTCTGTAGATTTTGTCACCTTTTAATCTTTATTTACCTGATTCCCTTTTTGGTTGTATGAACATTTTTTTTGTGCTATAAGCTATCATTAAGATAATGAAGGAGAAACTTTATGCAAGATTTCTACATTAATCTTTCCCAATGGGTTTCCAATACAGCAGATAATATCTGGCAGATTATGGTCCCTATACTCTTTCTTGTGGGCGCCTGGATGACTTATAAGACAGGATTTATTCAATTCAAACGCTTGGGGGCTGGCCTAAAACTTATATTCGGTGGTTTCCTGGGAAAATCTTCTGGTAAAAAACGGGATGGTGATGTTTCTCCTTTCGCCGCTCTGTCAACCGCCCTGGCAGCAACCGTTGGTAATGGAAATATCGGGGGGGTTGCCACTGCTTTATTTACCGGAGGCCCTGGAGCAATATTTTGGATGTGGATATGCGGATTTGTCGGAATGGCCACCAAATACTCAGAAGCGCTCTTAGGTGTCAAATACAGAGAAAAATACTCAGACGGTACTATTGCCGGCGGACCGATGTATTACATAAAAAACGGCCTTAAAAACTCGAAACTAGCTCGGATTTTAGCCGCAGCTTTTGCTGTATGCGGGGCATTTGCCGCTCTTTTCGGCACTGGTAACATGATGCAGTCCAATCAGATGGCCCTGGCTTTTAACAGTGAATTCGGAATCCCCAAAGTACTGACAGGGAGTATCATTACATTTCTGGTCGGCCTGGTTATAATCGGCGGAATCAAGCGAATCGGCTCTGTTGCTGAGAAACTTGTCCCTACCATGATCATCATATATTTTACTCTTGGGGTCGTAGTGATTTTTATGCATATCTCCCATGTCCCTGGAGTCTTTGCTTTAATTTTCAAACACGCATTTACCCCTTCTGCCGCCATAGGCGGTTTTATGGGAGCAGTGGTAAGACGCGCTATCCAGATAGGTTTCAGACGGGGCCTCCTTACCAATGAAGCCGGCCTGGGAAGTGCTCCTATTGCCCATGCAGCTGCCCAGACGCCTTCCCCAGTCCATCAAGGCCTTATCGGTGTAGGCGAGGTCTTTATCGATACAATAATCGTCTGCACAATAACCGCACTTATCAACCTTTCCACCGGAATGTGGCAGAGCGGCCTTGACGGAACCGCAATGACCGCAGCATCATTTTCCAGTACTATTCCCCTGATCGGGGGCCTTGTAGTGGCGGTTTCCTCTTTTCTGTTCGGTTATTCTACTCTTATAGGATGGTATTATTACGGCGAACAGTGTATGAAATACTTATTTGGAATAAAAATTACTTACCCCTACCGGGTGATCTTTGTCCTGCTGGTCTTTACAGGATCTGTAATTTCTCTCGAACTTGTCTTTTATATGGGTGATATTGCTAATGCACTTATGGCCTTTCCCAATCTTGTCGCCTTGGCACTTTTAAGCGGAACTGTAGCAACAACCACAAGAGAATTTTTTAAAAAATACCCTAAAATCGAAGATTTCAACAAATAATCAAGCGGAAAATACCTAGAGTTCCCCCAATTTTATATAAGCATCTGAGCTATAAGCAAGAATCAGGTCAATTGGGAATGGCGGAGAGGGTGGGATTCGAACCCACGGTACGGATAATCCGCACACACGCTTTCCAAGCGTGCTCCTTAAGCCACTCGGACACCTCTCCCGATTTTCAAAAAAGTTGGGATGCTTACATTACCAGAATTTGCTTTAACTGTAAAGTCTGCGACAGTCCGAGAGAGACAGTAGTTCCTCCATTTTTAACAGTTTTCCTGATAATTATATTAGGGGGCTCGATTTTTTCTTGTCTTTACCGGCGTAGTTTTGTACTCTTAATGATTTAAGAAAATGAAACAAAGCCGGAAAAAATCCATATTTAAAAATATTATGAGAGCACTGGCGTTTCTATCTCTGGCCGCTGCCTATGTTATCGGCTACATCAATACCGACCACAAGACACTCCGTATTCTGGAGGAAAAAATCTCTGCCGGGCGGGAACTTATAAAAATCGGTGACAATCCGCTTATATATGAAACACAAGCCTTAGGAAAGGACTCTTTTTCCGGATATTATGTGATCACAGGAACACAGGGATGGGGCGGCCCTCTGCAGATAGCAACTGCCATAAACAGGCAAGGAGCTGTATATGAGGTTCTTGTATTAAGCCATAAAGAAACCCCTTCCTTCTTTAATAAACTTCAGAGAAAGGAATTTTTCGAACAATTTAAAGAAAAAAATATAGCCTCCCCCTTTCTTCCTGAAGAAAACATCGATACAATAACACAGGCAACAATCTCCTCAGAAGCATTTATAAAAGCTATTCGCATGGGCTCACATTCTACAGCAAAAAAAATATTTAATCTCAATGTCCTGGAGAAAAAACCGGAATGGAAATTCGGGTTGAATGAAATATTACTTCTAGGACTGTTTCTAGTCCTTTTGACCGGATTAATCTTAAAAAACAAATTACTGCGATATTTCGCTATGGCGGCATCATTTTTTTTCCTTGGATTTTATCTAAATTCTTCCCTCTCAATCGCCCATTTTGGCTCACTCCTGCTGGGGTATTTTCCTCCAGTAAGAATCCATACCTTCTGGTGGATCTTAGTTATAGGTACTCTTATGACAGCTTTTCTGCTTAAAAGAAATCTTTACTGTTATGGCTTGTGCCCTTTTGGAAACCTTCAGGAGCTAAACTCCCGTATCAGTGGGATCAATGTCCGTTTAAACTCCAGGATATTAAAAATTACAAAATATATGAGCCGTTTCCTCACCTGGCTGGCTCTTATTTTGATTTTTTTAACCACAAAACCAGTCTTAGGGGCATACGAACCCTTTCCTGTTCTTTTCGGGCTTGAAGGAATTGAAATTCAGTGGTTTATCCTTCCAGTTGTTATTCTCGGCTCTTTTGTGTTTACAAGGTTTTTCTGCCGCTTTTTCTGCCCAGTAGGAGTAGTACTGAATCTTACCATCAAAGGACGGCGTAAATTGGATAAATTTGTCGGGAAGATAGTTAACCTGGATTATTCATAAAAATGACTAAATGGAAATACTTTTTAAAAAATATAGTCGGGCTTGTATTAATAGCAGGAACATTTGTCCTGATATTGATTTATTTTTATAAAATCCTATAATACCGGTTCCGAAAAATTACTGTCCTTAAAAAATATTATGTTGAATACTTACAAAGAACTATCCTATAAAAAAATTTTTCTCTTCTGGATTCCTCTAGCTTCTACCTGGCTTATGATGGCTGCCGAGGGCCCTTTCCTTGCAGCTATTATCGCACGTCTGGCAGAGCCCAAATATAACTTAGCAGCATATGGAGTAGCATTTTCTTTTGCCGTTCTGATTGAATCACCCATAATAATGATAATGAGTGCATCTACTGCCCTGGCGAAAAACAGGGATTCTTTTATCAAGTTGAGAAACTTCACATATATCCTGAATGCGGCAATAACATTTGTTATGGTTCTTTTTTTACTTCCCCCGGTTTTTAATTTTATCACCATGGGTTTGATCGGGCTGCCGGAAAATATCACACGGCTCACCCATCCGGCCTGCATAATCCTGCTTCCCTGGCCGAGTGCAATCGGATACCGCCGCTTCTATCAGGGAATTCTCATCCGCAGCAATCTAACCCGCCGGGTAGCTTTAGGCACAGTAGTAAGGCTTTCGACTATGTCGACTGTTGCGATTTTCTGCTATATATTTTTTAGTTTTCCTGGATCTGTAGTCGGCAGCCTGGCTCTTTCCCTAGGTGTTACAGCTGAAGCAGTTGCAATTAAATTTATGGCTCAAAAATCAGTAGCTAATTTAAAAAAAGATCGGGGTACTCTCCTGCAAGAAAAACCTATCTCCTACAGATATATCAGCCGTTTCTATTACCCATTAGCACTTACATCCATATTAAGCTTAGGAGTGTACCCGCTGGTGACTTTCTTTTTAGGGCACAGCCGCATGCCCATAGAATCTTTAGCAGTTTTGCCGGTTATCAACTCGCTGGTGTTTATTTTCCGCAGCCTGGGTTTATCATTTCAGGAAGTAGGAATTGCTCTTTTAGGTGAACACAATGAAGGCTACAAACAGCTCCGCAACTTTTCAGCGATTTTAGGCTCAGTAGTTATCCTTGCATTAGCTATACTGGCGTTTACGCCTCTTTCTTTTCTCTGGTTCCAAAAAATATCGGGTCTTTCTTTACAGCTCAGCCGTTTTGCCATTACTCCTACAAAAATATTGACTCTTATCCCTGGTCTTAGTGTTTTAATTGCATTTCAACGGGGGATACTGGTGACAAATAAACGGACAACTCCAGTCACAATCGCTACTGCTATTGAAGTTACAACTATTATCTGTCTGCTTTATTTTACGATTAATATTCTGGGATTGGTCGGGGCAGTAAGCGCTGCCATCGCTTTGGTCTCAGGCCGGATTCTAGCCAATATATATCTATTGAGGCCGTGCCATAAAGCACTTACCCGGTGAACTGTCCTACAATCCAGAATATCACAATACTCGCCAGAGTCCCGGCATATAGCCATCTGGGATTCCGGAAGCTTAAAGATTCACTCTTCAATCCGACCATAAATCCAAGGGGAACAACTACAGCTGCGAGTAAAGCAGCAATACTTCCGGAGGCAAAAATATGATTTAAGACTTTGGGCAGCCCCCCTGCTATCCAGTATTTATACTGAATAATATAAGTGATAGTGAGGGCAAATAGGGCATAACCGCTGTAAGCACTGACTGAACCTGTAAGGATGCTGCGCCAGGTAATTTTCGTTTCTTTCTTCATTAAAAAAGATGCAAAAATATCAAAAGCTGCCCCGAGCATAAATATCCCTAAAAGATGGCAGATAAAAGGCGCGGCATTTATCAATTTAAACAGCATTGCTATGGTACCAATCATAACAGATGAACCAGGTTTGTTTATAATTCCCCGGGCAACAGCCAGAATAAAAAACGCCCAGGCGGAAAGTATTATAGATGAATGGGAGATATTAATCCTATATAGAATTCCTCCCCCAGCAACTTCACTGATTCCCCAAAGAGAGCCAAAAAATAATAACCACATCCAGCTTTTATTTCCTTTCATCTATTCACTCCTTATTTTTATTGTTGATTTGTTTTTTAAAATATACCAAAAATAAAACAAAAAAAAAAGGACTAAATTTAACCTGAATTATTCACGAGTCGAGGTTGCCGTAGATGTGAGGCGCAATTGTAATATTTATACCTTAAATACAGCTGACTGCAAACTTCCAACTGGTTTCAAAAGTGGTACGGAGAGGGTGGGATTCGAACCCACGATACTGCATTCACAGTATAGCGATTTTCGAGACCGCCGCCTTCAACCACTCGGCCACCTCTCCGTTTCTTATTCGGAATACAATCTCATCGTTTAGCTTTGAAGAAATCTTTCAAGATTTTACCGCATTCCGCTTCCAAAATTCCACCCTTTATTTCAAGGCGGTGATTGGTCTTTTCAAAAGGAAACCGCATTATTGACTTTACTGCTCCGGCTTTAGGGTCATATGCTCCGAATATCAGACGTTTGATCCTTGCCTGAATAAGGGCTCCCAGACACATGGCACATGGCTCCAAAGTCACATAGAGGTCACAATCTGGAAGGCGGTGATTATTAAAAGTATGGCAGGCTACTCTTATAGCAAGGACTTCAGCATGGGCAGTTGGGTCGCTTTTTAGAATAGTCTGGTTATAAGCTCTGTGGAGTATTTTATTTTCTTTAACCAGTACTGCGCCTACCGGAACTTCATCCTCTCCCAGGGCTTTTTTAGCCTCGCAAAGGGCTTGGCGCATGAAATATTCGTCATTTTCCATCATTCTACTGATATAAATTTACAGTAATTGGCCAATTTTTTCTATACTTTTCTGCCTCAGGAAAAAATCAGGTCAGAGGGAAAAAAGATAGTGGAAAATAGGAAAGGCAGTAAAATCTAAATATTATAAAAGCAATATTAGACACGGATAGACGCTGATTGACACGGATAAGAGTCAGAAGCTTTTTCTTTTTTGGCTTGTATCCAAAAAACAAAAAGCTCTTTCCAATTTGTGCTGGAGCACAAAATGCAAACCTTTAGTTCAACTTACTTCGCGAAGCAAAGTGATGAAGGGTTGTTTTGTTTTGACGATTCATCGGCAAAAGAAAACAACATCTTAGTTTTATCCGCGAAGATCCGCGTAAATCCGTGTCTAAAGTTTTCTAGCATTTATCCGTGTCCTCAGTGTCCTCAGCGTAAAATTCTATTTTTCTTTATATTTTCCTGATTCTTGCTTAAGGTCCAGATGCTTAGAAAAAATGGGGGGGCTCCTGGTTAACGCTTTATTGACATTTTTAGGTTAACAATGTAATTATATTTATCAGCTTAGGCTGATGAGTTAATTTAGGAGAATAAATTTTATGAATCAATTTGAATGTATTTTCTGTAATAAAAAGTATCCTCTGAATCCTTTCCGACAATTCTGTCCACAGTGCAAGGAACCGCTGCTTGTTGCATATGAAAAAAAGAAAAGAATAATCCATTCTGACGCGATAAATCCTTTGGAAAAATTCCGGGATTTTCTCCCTTTTGATACTATCAATCCCGATCTTCAACTGGGAGAAGGTAACAGCCCTCTACAAAAACTCAACCGGTTGATGCTGGAATTCGGCCTGCCTGAGACCTATGCCAAAAATGAAAGTATTAATCCTACAGCCAGTTTCAAGGACCGCGGTACTGCCGTTGCTGTACAGATTGCAGCTTCGTTAGGAATCACTAGGATCGGCACAGTCTCAACCGGTAACATGGGTATTTCTACAGCCGCCTATGGAGCCAAAGCCGGGATGGAAACCTTTGTCTTTACAAAAGAAGATACTTCTACGGAAAAACTTCTCTCAGCCGGCATCCATGGGATTAACCTCATAAAAGTCAAAGGCGATTATGGGAAATTATCCCATAAAAGTTTTAAAATCGGAAAAAAACATAACATTTATTTTATGAACTCGACCGACCCGTTCAGAATTGAAGGATATAAAGTAACCGGCTTTGAGATATACGAACAATTAAAGAAGAAAAATCCCCAGTTCATTTTTGTCCCTGTCAGCTCCGGGGGCTACCTGATAGGCCTTATAAAATGCTTTAAAGAGCTGAAAGAAAAAAAGTTTATCCAAAGGATTCCGACTTTTGTGGGAGTTCAAGCTAAGGGAAGCTCTCCTGTTGCCCAGGCATTTGCTGCTGGAAAATCAAAATATAAAAGAATTAATAAGCCCAGCTCAGTCGCTCAATCCATTACCAACCCGGAACCTCCCGGGGGAAATATCGTCTTAAAATTGATCCACAAGCTTGACGGTATGGTCATAGCTGTTTCAGACGAAGAGATACTTGCAGCTCAGAAGCTTCTGGCCCGGTTCGAGGGGCTTTTCTGCCTGCCGGCTTCTGCCACAACCTTAGCTGGGTTGTTGAAGCTGCAGAAAAAAAGGAAATTTAATTCCACAGATCGGATAGTCCTGGTGATAACCGGCGCCGGAGTTAAAAATATCAACGTGTTGGACCCAGACACTATGAAAATTAAATACACTGACCTTTCAGAATTGGATAAAAGCATTGCTTCTATCCAAGATTAAATACTATGACAAATTGTTATATTTGAATAATTTCAAATGAACTCAAGTAATATAAATGAATACATAGATAAAATAATTTTTTGGTTAATATTGCTTTCTATGTTACTATTAAAGCATTAACCATCCTAAAAAAGGAGGTATCAATGGCTAATGATTTTCCGACCATGGAATTAAAACTACCCAAGATCAAACCCATGTATGTCAAAATCGGGATTGTTGCGGTAGTTGTGCTCATTCTTGTGGGCAGCTCGTTCTATCAGGTAGCCCCGGAAGAAATAGGAGTTATCCTGCGGCTCGGTAAGTTTGTCCGTACCACAGACCCAGGCCTGCACTTAAAGCTGCCGTTTGGAATTGAAACCCTTACCAAGGTGCCGGTTCAGAGACAGCTAAAGATGGAATTCGGCTTCCGGACGACAACCCCAGGCATCGACTCGCAATATCAGGTTACAACTAATTCTAAAAGGGAATCTGTTATGTTGACCGGAGATTTAAATGTTGTAGTAGCAGAGTGGATCGTCCAGTACAAGATCAAAGACGCTTATAATTATTTATTTAAAATCCGTGATGTAGACAGTACATTCCGATACATGAACGAAGCTATAGTAAGAAAAATCGTAGGTGACAATTCAGTAGATGAGGTTATAACAATCGGACGTTCCCGTATCGCCCTGGAAGCTAAAGAAGATCTTCAGCAACTATGCGACCTCTATGAGATCGGGATCGAGGTCAACCAGTTAATATTCCGGAATGTCGACCCACCGGATCCTGTCAAGCCATCATTCAACGAAGTCAATGAGTCCCAGCAGGAAAAAGAAAGAAAAGTCAATGAAGCTTGGTCAGAATACAACCAGGAGGTTCCAAAAGCCCGGGGAGTAGCCGCCCAGGCAATACAAGCCGCTGAAGGATATGCCACAGAAAGGATCAATAATGCCAAAGGTGATGCTAATCGTTTCCGGGCAATATACCGTGAATATGCCCGCGCTCCCCTGGTTACACGAAAACGTCTTTACCTGGAAACTATCACTGAAGTTCTCCCAAAGATCAATAAGAAAATAATATTCGATGAAAAGCAAAAAAATATCTTGCCTCTCTTAAACCTGGGTGAGGAGGTGAAAAAATGAGCAAGCAGACAAAATATATAATTATTGCAGTATCGGCATTCTTTTTGCTCATCCTTTTATCCGATACTTTTTATGTAGTCAAGGAGACCAATCAGGTCATCATAACTCAATTCGGAGATCCGGTCGGGGGCACAATTGACAACCCGGGGCTTCATATAAAATTGCCTTTTATCCAAAAAGCCAATTTCTTTGAAAAACGCTGGCTGGAATGGAATGGAGATACCAACCAGATCCCAACCAAGGACAAAAAATATATCTGGGTCGACACTTATGCCCGCTGGAGGATCAGTGAACCTCTTACCTTCTTCCAAAGAGTCAGGGATGAAAGAGGAGCCCATTCCAGGCTGGATGATATTATAGACGGTGAAACCAGGAATACTGTAGCCAATTATAATCTTATTGAGATCGTACGTTCTACAAACCGTGAATTTGAAATAACAGAAGAGATTCAAGAGCTTCTTGAAACAAAAGAAGACTTGCTTAAAATTGAGACAGGTAGAGAAAAGATTTCAGAGATTATCCTGGAAAAAGCATCTATAGTGACGCCTGAATACGGGATCGAACTTAAGGATGTTAAGATTAAAAGAGTCAATTACGTAGAAGAAGTCCAGAACAAAGTCTTTGACCGGATGATTGCTGAAAGACAGCGGATTGCGGCAAAATACCGCTCGGAAGGAGACGGAAACAGTGCAGAGATTCGCGGTCAAAAAGAAAGGGAATTAAAAACAATCCAGTCTAAAGCCTACCGAAAAGCCCAGGAGATCAAAGGAAAAGCAGATGCGGAAGCTACAAAAATCTATGCCTCAGCATACAATCTTGACCCGGAATTCTACCAGTTCATGAAGACACTCGAGACTTACAAGACCATCTTGGATGAAAAAACCTGGCTGCTGCTGTCAACTGATTGCGAATTTCTTAAATATCTAAAGAGTACCCGAAAATAGGATAAAACCTAAGGGGACAGTCCCTTTTAAGAAGAGGGACTGTCCCCTCTAGCCTGCCTTTCTCACCAGATATCGTAGCGAAACGGCGAAGTCGCTGAAAATGCAAGGCTTGCTCCCGAAGTTCCCACAGGCATACTTTCAGTATGTTGAGGAAACTTCGGGAGCATAACGCCGCAGTTTCAGATGAATTTGCCGTTGTAGTAGATTTCTTGCGAGAAAGTCGGGCTAAGTTAGAAATTTGCTTATGAGGTGTTTATTGGGAAAAAGGGCGGGAGTTCCGCCTGTGTGAATAAACACGACCTTATCATCTGAGTTAAAATGTCCTTTTTTAATCAGATCAACAAGGGCTACCATAGCTTTCCCTGTATAGACTGGATCGAGAAAGATGCCCTCCGTATGCGCCATCAGGCGTACAGCTTCTGACACTTCTTTATTAACCACCCCGTAGCCATCCTGGATATAATCATCAAAAACCATTACATCATCTTTATCTATTTCAAGCTTAAGCTCAAGAGCCCCAACAGTATCCCGGCAAATAGTCAAAACATCCTTTGAAAAAACATCTTTCTTTTCCGATACACTGACTCCTAATACTTTGGTATTCTCCGTTACAGCCTTAGCTCCAACTACCATGCCTGCCTGTGTTCCCCCGGAGCCAGTAGCATGGATTATATAATCTATATTCTCACCAATTTTTTCAAACTGCTGTTTAATTTCAATGATTGCATCCACATACCCTACTGCTCCCAGGGGCAGCTCCATGTCCTCTCCCTTCATAGAACCACCTATAGGTACGATATAAGGACGATGTCCTTCTTTCCTGATCTCTTCAGCTATCTCCTTAAGCATTTCCTTTGCTTGATCCACCTGGACGACCCTCCCAGCCTCCCCTTCTCCGAACCTTATGTCTGCATCCAGAATAAAATCGAGGAGGAGATTGCCGTCGAATTCTTCCGGAATATCATATGTTTTAAACAGAATAAGAATAGGTTTGATCCCATATTTATTAGCAACAGCTGCTGTTTGAAGACACCAGTTTGACTGAACACTTGCCCAGGTGATAATAGTATCCGCTTTTTTCTTTAATACATCAGCAATAATAAATTCCAGCTTGCGGGATTTATTGCCCCCGAAAGCAAGCCCGGTCATATCATCACGCTTTATGAAAATATCAGGGCCGCCCAGTTTCTGGGTTAAGTTTTCCAGTTTCCTTAAGGGTGTAGGGCTGTGGATAAGCCTTTCCCGGGGGAATTTTTGAATGCATTTTTTTAGGTCTTCAATTGTGTGTCGCGCCATATTTTTTGCCTCCTACAATATTATTCCAGAAACCGATTTTATCCTTTCTAATAATTTCTCCGGATACGTTTCAGTTCTTCTATTCTCCCGGCTGCCCAGATTCGGATATTATCTCCGTAATAGTAAAAAATCGGGATAATTATCATGATGAAAATAGTTGAGCTTATTAATCCGCCCACGGCTGAAAGTGCTAAAGAGGCCCATATCTGCCGCTTTCCTTCTTCCAGCTGGATCAAAACAAGTGGTAGCATTCCTAAAACAGTTGTTCCCGTAGTCAGAAAAATCGGCCGTATCCTCTCCCTGGCTCCCTGTATTACTGCTTCCAGGAGAACTATTCCCTGCCTGCGTTTTGAATTTATGTGATCGACCAAAAGAATAGAGTTATTGACTACAATCCCCCCAAGCAATATCACTCCAATGTAAGCAGACGAATCAAAGGAAAAGTCAGCAATAACAAAGGCCACAAATACCCCGATCAATGCCAGGGGCACAGCCAAAAGGATAAAGAAAGGTTGGATAATTGATTCGTATAGAGATGCAAGGATTATAAAGATAATAATCAGGGAAAATATTATGGCAAATTTAATCTGCCCTTTCTCCTCTTCTGTCATAAAGCGTTCATCTTCCATGGTGGCCGAAAATCCCGGGGGAAGATCTAATTTCGCAAAAATACCTTCCCGGTATTTTTCCCCGGCTTTGTAGGGCCCCCGAAATTCCCACATTATGGTCTGCTGGAACTGCTGGTCCTCCCGGTCGATGGAGCCGGCAATAGGCTTTTCCTCCAAAGTAGAAATTTCTCCCAATCTTATAAACTCCCCTCTTCGGGTTTGAATCAAGACATCCTGCAGATTTTTCAAATCCATCTCCTCTGCTTGAGGAAATTTTATAGAGAAATCCATTTCCCTGCCTGATATATTGGCTTTCAGAGGAATTGAAACCCTCCCCTGGATGAATGTCTGGATTTGGTAATAAATATACTGAGGGTCAATGTCATACTTTCTTAAAATTTCTTTATCTATCTTTAAAACATATTCAAATGAATCCAAACGCCACCATCCGAACTTGCTGGATGTTATCTTCACTTCTTTGATACGCGGATTTCGTTTAAGTGTTTGTTCCAGATTTGAGGTTATCTCCTTTATTTTTTTCAGATTGTATCCAAAAAATTTTATGCGCGAATCATAAAAAGTCCCGCTTCCGAACCCGGAATGATAGCCCTGAGGGTCAAAACCGTAAATACCGACATTAATACCGGCAAAATTGGTAGCCAGTTGGATCAACTGTTCCTTCATAAGATAAGGCCGGTAAGACATCTCTATCTCAGGCGGAAATGAAATCGTTATGGTTCCCCGTTCCGAGGAAACAAATGTGTTTGCTTCTTTTTCATAGGGAGCATCGATTATTTTTTCTTCAAACTGCTTTACTACTTCATCAGTCCGCTCGATCTCAGTTCCAGCCGGCATGCCCAGTGATACATACAGCTTCTCTTTGGAATACCAGTTAAAAAATTCTCCCACAGTAACTTCGGACCTGAACCATTTGTATGTTCCGAAAAATATGGCTACAGTTATTAAAATAACTTCGACCGGATGGCGAAGAAAAAAACGCAGTATTTTTTCGTATTGTTTTCTATACCTTTCCTTACGTTTCTTTTTTGGGCTTTTCAGTAATTTCGGGGATAAAGCCGGGATAACAGAAAAAGATACCAAAAGAGACGCAGCCAGGGCTGAACTTATCACAATTGCCATAGGGAGATAATACATTCGTAAGCGCCCCTGAAAGTAAGCGATCGAAAAAAATACACTCATCGTAGTCAAAGTCGAGGCGAAGACAGGAAGGAACACTTCCTTTGAGCCCTCTATAGCTGCCTTTACAGCAGAAGCACCTTTTTCTCTAACCCGCAGAACATTTTCAAATACGACTATTGAATTATCTACAAAAAGCCCAAATCCCAGGGCAAGCCCCCCAAGTGTAAACATATTCAACGAGGTTTTGGAAAAATAGACCAGATTAAAGGTTAAAAGCACGGAAAAAGCAATGGAAGAAACCACCAGCAGGGACGGTTTAATACTCCGGAGAAACATAAATATGAGAATAAAGATCACGGCAATAATAATACCTACGAGAAGATATAATTCCTTAAGATTCTTCTCTATCTCCTCGCTTTCATCATCCACTGCGCGGAAGATCAGATCATCAGGCATCTCCTGTTTTACTTCCTCAAGGCGTTTTTTTACCTCCCGGCCTATTTTAAGTGTACTCAATCCCTTCTCTTTCCGGATTGTAAGCCTTATGGTCGGTTTTCCATTTATGCGGTTTATATAGTAGATCTCACCATATGCCGGTATCAGCCGTGAAATCTCTTTAAGCTTGACAGCATTACCTCCTATATGCGCGATCACTGTTTCACCCAATTCCCTGATGCTATCAATAGGATTAGTGACCTTAAAAAGCAGTTCCCGGCTTCCTTTTTTGACCTTCCCGGCCGGGTAAATATGCGCTCTTTCCTGGATCATTGTATAAACAAGAAACGGCTGGATACCCAGGGCTTTAAGCTTCTCTTCATCCAGGATGATCCTTACCTCCGGGTCCGAACCTCCACTCACATCAACATCTGCTACTCCTTTGACTGAGCCTATCCCAAATTCAATTTTTTCTTTAACCAGCTCCCTCAGCTTTTGGAGGGAATAATCACCGGAAATAGTATAGCTAAGAAAAGGGCTTACTCTGAAATCTTCAGGCACATAGGGCCGGATCTCAGGCCTTACTCCATAAGGCAGTTCATCCTTTATTTCAGCAAACTTTTCCCGCAGAGAAAGCCGGGCAAATTCCATATTGGTTTTGGGGTCGAATTCCAAAGTTATACGTGAACTTCCGATACTTGAAGAAGACTCGATCTTCCTGACCCCCTTGACAGTCGAAGCCTTTTCCTCCAAAACAGAGCTTATCTCGGTCTGGATAATTTCAGGAGGGACTCCCCGCCAAAAAGTCTCAATATCCAGACGGGGATAATCTTCTTTAGGAGCAAGTTCCATAGGAATATTAAGGAAGGAATATACTCCCAGCACCAGCAGCACCATAAATACCATAGCAGTGGCGATGGGACGCTCTATAAATATTCTCATTTATTATCCCTGGTCTTTCTCCTCTCTACCAGTTCATAGGCCATGGGTATAAGGATCAAGGTTAAAAATGTCGCCAGCATCAACCCGCCTATAACCGTGATCGCCAGCGGCTGCTGCAACTCCGACCCTCTCCCAAGACCTAAAGACATGGGAAAAAGGCCAACGGCAGTAGTGACTGTTGTCATTAATATCGGTCTCAACCTTACTCGGCTTGCTTCCATAATAGCTTCTCTTACTGAAAGCCCTTTCCTGCGCAACTGGTTGGTGTAGTCGACCTTGACTATCGCGTCATTTACCACAATTCCAGCTAGCACCACTATCCCGATGATAGAAATCACGTTAAAAGTCTGCCCGGTGACCAGAAGTGCCCATACAGCTCCTATCAATCCCATCGGCAGGGTAAATAAAATCAAAAAGGGATGCAGTAAAGATTCAAACTGGGCTGCCATTGTCATATACACCAGCAGGACCGCAAGTGAAAACGCAAATAAAAGACTGCGGAAGGATTTCTCCATTTCCTCTTGTTCGCCACTGAATACAACCCGATAACCTGCAGGCAATTCCAGTTCATCGATCTTCTCTCTTATCTCAGGTGCCACCTGACTGATCTTAACTCCTTTCAGGTTGGCGGTAACCAGAACCTCCCGCTGCTGGCTTTCCCTCCGAATTTCTTTCGGCCCTCTGACAACCTCATATGAGATCAATTCTCTCAAGGGAATAAGTGTTTTTCCATGCGGCATCTGTTCATTTAGGAGCGATTCAATATTCTCCCTGGTATCCTCTTCCAGCCGGACAAGCACATCATACTTTTTCTCCATCTCATTAAACTGGGTAGCAATTTTTCCCCTCACTGCATCCACCAAAAAGTCACTGATGGCTGCCGGAGAAATATTATACTTTTCCAAGGCTTCTTTCTTTATTTTAACCCTGAATTCCGGCTTGCCCTCCCCAGTATTTGAACCAATATCAGCCAGTCCATCAATATCACGCAATTTCTCTTTCAGCTGTTCGGCTAAAATATTCAGCCGGTTAAGTTCATTTCCTTTTATTTTCAAACCGATTTCTGCAGTTGAAAAAGCCATAAACTGGGAAAGTGTTGATTGTTCCCTGACTATTGAATATGTCAGGCCGGGGAACCGCTGCAGTCTTTCTCTCAAACCTTTTATCAATCCCTCAACTTCCGGGGATTCTTTTACCTCAACATAAAGCTTGGCGGAATTAAGCGAAATATCCGGATTCAAACCCTCCATTCCGCTAACAATGCCAATCTGGGAAAAAGAATCTTTAACTGAATCCTGCGAGCTCAGCCAGTTCTCCAATATAAATACGATATCCGATGTCTGCTCCAGGGAATAATCCACCGGTGTCTTTATATTAACGTCAAAGGCTGACACCTCAGGTTTCGGCATGAGTTCTCTGGGGATAAAAGTAGCGACAAAAATCGTTAGCGCCAGAATAAGTACTGAACCAGACAGGACTTTTCCCTTACTATCAAGACACCAGATAAGCGCCTGATGGTAGCGTAGGGAAAATCTGTTATAAAGCCGGTTATGAGCTTCAAATACAACCCTTATAACAGGTTTGAAGGGCAGGCTTATATAATGGAAGAGTAAAAGAAAAAGCTGTGAAAAAAAACTAAAGATAAAATTAAGAACTAAATAAAGCCCTTTTGGAATATTATACAATAGCCAGCGAATACCTCTGAAGGGAAAAAGCAAAATTCCAGCGATTGACTTTTTTCGTGCTTTTATCCGCTTGGAATCTTCTGTTTCCTTGAAAGGTTTTTCAGCCTTTTTTGTCCTGATATCAAATTTCCTCGACGCCAGCATAGGAAGAAGTGTGAGGGAGACAATGAGAGAAGATAAAAGAGCAAAGGTTATTGTAAGGGCCTGGTCTTTAAATAATTGTCCGGCTACACCATGCACATAAATAACCGGCAGGAATACCGATATGGTAGTTAAGGTCGAAGCAGTAACCGCCATGCCCACTTCTCTGGTTCCTGTGACTGCTGCATCTAAAAAACTCTTACCCAGGCCTCTGTGCCGGAAAACACTTTCCGAAACTACGATCGAATTGTCTACCAGCATTCCTACCCCGAGGGCAAGCCCTCCCAAAGACATAATATTCAGAGTGATACCCCGGAAATAAAGCAGATTAAAAGTTGCAATGATAGAGATAGGAATAACCGATGCAATGATCAGAGGGGTTTTGAAATCCTGAAGAAATATGGTCAAGATCACAAATGCCAGAATACCACCCAGTATAATTGCATTTAAAACAGATGATATGGCATTGTTTATGTATTTAGCTTGTTCGGATACGATCAGGATGTTTGTCTCCGGATTTTCTGCTTTAATCTCCCCCAGCACTTCTTTTGCTGCCTGGGTTACTTTAACCGTATTTGCTCCTGACTCCTTTCTGACCAAAATTCCAATACTTTCTTTTCCGCTGAGCCTGGTTATTCCTTCTCTTTCCTTAATGGAATCCTTGATCTCAGCCACATCTTTAAGCCTCACTACTCCCCGCTCAGCAGTTGTCTTCAAACTTATCTCCCCTATCTCATTAACCGCCTCAAACTCTCCCACAACCCTGAGGGCATATTTAAACCGCCCTTTCCGGATAGTTCCACCCTGCAGATTACGGTTGAAAGCATCGATTCTCTGTGATATCTGTTCAACAGTAAGTCCGTAAAGAGACATATATTGAGGATCGACTTCGATATGGATCTCGCGCTCCACTCCTCCTGCGATCTCTGCTGAGCCGATCCCTTCAATCTGTTCCAGGCGGGGTTTGACTAATTCTTCAGAAAATTCTTTAAGCTCAAGTAATGACCTGGAGCCAGATACAGACATGATCATTATAGGTTTACTCTGCGGGTCAAGCGGGATGATAGTGGGATCCTCCACATCATCTGAAAGCTGAACACTGTCGAGCTTCTCCCGTGTATGCAGCATAGCAAAATCCATATCCGTTCCCCAGGCAAATTCCAGGGTCATATAGGAAACACCTTCTTTGGATATAGACTCTACCCTTCGCATCCCCGGAATCCGGCTCACAGCCGCTTCCAGGGGTTCAGTGATAAGTGCTTCTATTTCCTCTGGAGCCACTCCTGCGTATTGAGTAACCACAGACAGGCGCGGGTAACTGATATCAGGCAGCAGGTCGACACTCAGCTCTTTAAGTGAGACAAACCCCAAAAGTACAATAGCAATAAAAAACATAAAAGTCGTAACCGGCCGCTTAGCAGAGATTTCTGTAATTTTCATTGTCCTTTACCTATGGTCACTCGAAATGACCTTTTTTATATAGACGATAGATAGCCTTCAGAATTATCATACAGTCTTATCTGTATATACTTTCCCGGCTGTTAATCCGTTTCATTATTCCTAAAATATAATTTCTCTAAACTTATCTGTCAATGAAATAAACATATGGAGCCGCCCCAATTTTTTTTAACTTACATGATTTGTTAGGCCTGAATACGGGTAATTCCCTACGAAAGACAGGAATTTCCCCCAGCCGGAAAATCCCTTCCTGTCCTCACAACGCTCTCCTCGAGATTCTCTCGAGGAACCATGCCCGCGTTGTTCCGGATGGCTTTCTCCGGGATTTACCAGTGTCCAGGCGGCTCATCACATTTTTGGATACAGGTATCATAAAACATGATGAGCCTAAAAATCCATATGCAAATCGTATCAACATAATATATAATTTATTAATATGACAAAAACAATAAAAATACTGGCTCTTCTGCCAATATTAATTATTCTTTCCAACTGTGCTGCCAAGAAAACTGAAATCTCCCCCCAGCAGCTGGTTGCATATTATTCCAAAACCAAAGAAGCGGACACACAATTCAAAACCGGAAGTTATATGGGGCTAAAAAACGCACGGTCTGCTTACCGTGAATTCCTGGCCATTCCGGCCTTTCGAAAAAATTCCGGAATAAAATTTATTAAAACCTCACTTCTGTTGGCAATAAGGGAAAAAGAACTGGGGATTTTAAACCAGAAAACACTTCAGGAAGCTTCTAATCTAATAAATCTGGAACCTTATTTTTCCAATTATTCCCGGTATGTTGAAATTGTAAAAAGAATCCCTGAAAATACCAAAGGTATAACCGGAAATAAAATCGATGACTCCAGCATTGATGCTCAATACGAATGGATAAAACAAAATCTCAAATCTGCTCGCAGCCATCTTTTAGAAAAATCTGTTTCAACAGATTTTTACGCTTACCTCTACCTTTCCTTTAACTCTGTCTTTCCATATAAATTTGAAGAAGAGGAAGATTTTTCCCGCTTCGCCTCAATTTTTCCTGATTCAAAGCTTATTAAATACAAATTATCTATATACCCTCAAGAAAAACCTGACGTCCTTAATGACCTTTTACAGGATAACCCTAATTTTTACGAAGCTGATTATTTTCTGGGCAATATTGCTCTAAGCCAGGGCAAGGTTTTGACAGCAGAGAATCATTACAAAAGAGCTCTGGAATATATCACGGATTCAACTTCTCTTATTATCTCGCTTACCAAAGTTTACTTTCACATGGAGGAATTTAAAACCTGCCTTGAATATAATAACCTGGCTTTACAACTGGCGCCTGAATACAGGGATGCAATCTTAGGTAAAGCTATGTGCCTTAGCTATATGGGACAGCATGAAGAGGCCATTAATAACCTTAATAATATGATCGAACTCGGGAAATATTATATGGGGGAAACCTATTACTGGCTGGCCTGGAACCAAAATGAATTGGAACAATTAGATAGGGCAATAATAAGCATTACTAAATCCCGGGATTTCCTTTTTGGCCATTATGAAGTCTCATTGCTTGATGGAATTATTGCTTACAAACAAAAACGCCTCGACGATGCTAAAGATAACTTTAAGGAAGCATTACTATTAAATAACCAAGACTGTGAGTCAGCCTATTATCTTGGCAAGATCTATGCAGAAAGAGAAGACTGGAAAAATTCAGGTTCTTATTTTGAAAAAGGAGCCGTATGTAATGAGCAGACAGAAAAAGCGATAAAATCAAAAATCCTGGAGATAAGAGAGGCTGCCCTCTCTACCCTGAGGAAAGATAAGCTCATAAAGAAAAAAAAGATTCAACTGCTGCAGACTCGCCAGACAAAAGCCACCTGTCAATTCAATGCTGCTGCTTCCTATTTTAATTCTAAAGAATATAAAAAAGCATTTCTTCTGGCAGAAAAAGCGGCAGAACACCCAACCTTTAAGCAGCAGGCAGAAGAACTGATGTTGGCAATTAAAGAAAGATCAAAACAACCTGGATTATTCACGAGTCGAGGTTGCTGCAGATGCGAGGCACAGGGTGCAAAGCTGTGATAATTCACCGCGAGTACCCTGTAACAAAGTAGATGCGGTAAGATCGACTCGCTTGAAAGGTAAAAAAATGGCGATTAAAATTAAAAATAAAACCACGAAAATCATTAAAATAATTATTCTCGAAAAAAACTTGTATATCGCTGAAAAAAAATTAAAGATAAAAACATCGCCATTTTTTTATGAATAGGTCAGGATATTAACCCGACTTTCGCCAATAGAAATCTCATCTCTCCCAACTCAATTATTTTCAATCATTTACGAGCAATCATCTGTAGCACCTAACCAGATGTTGTGTTTAATTACCGCTAACATCCTTTATATTGTGTTATTTAGCAAATAAGCACTTGACAAGTAGTACCTAATGACTTATATTATATATATGGCATACATCCTTAAAAAGCGGCTAAAGGGTCGTACCTATTATTATCTGGCTGAATCTCAACGAGTAAACGGCAACCCCCGGATCGTC
>JAUVXM010000082.1 GCA_030603565.1 Candidatus Aminicenantota bacterium | reverse complement strand
CAAGTCATGAGGGAGCGTATCATCGACATGTGGATTCATGTGATGAGAGAAACAATTCCGGATCCCTTTGGGGCAGAAGACCTGGGGAGTACCTCCGGTGTTTTTATCTTCACGGACCGGGGTAGCGGCAGGATCGAACGGGCGGTTCTCGGACGTCGCTGGGGAGCTTCACATGCGGGAGAAACATGGAAGGTACATTGGGAGACTAAGTTGGTTGAAGAATGCGGAGCCTATGACATTATCCACGACCCAGTTCTTGTGAAGCAACCGCCGGGAGGCCCAATGACAGAATATGATTATCGATTCGAGGGCCTCAGAGAATTCGTTGAAGAACGTGACCCCAAACGCATTGCTGTAAATTACAAGTATGAACTGGGACCCTATCCGACCACAACAAGAGCACAAGACTGCATTTCGCATACTGACTACCTCCTATTGACTGAAGAGCTCGGTGATAAATATGCTGACAGTATAGTCTCATCTGAATATGTGATGATGGATTACATTATCAGAAAAGTGCCGAGCGAAATTCAACTACTTAAGAGAATGCGTAAGGAGGAAGATGAACGTATAAAGAAAGCTTTTGCTGCAATCGTGCCGGGTGTAACTAAAAATCGCGAGGCGGGAGTAACTGTCTTTCGCCGAAGAGGCACAGGAATATCACAAAGGGGAAGAAGTCCAGGCCATGAAAATGTTGTGATCCAGGGAGGCGACATTGTTGCAGCACCAAGCCAGGGAACGTACGCGTATGTGCTCCGCAAAGGAGAGACTGAGCCGCCTCCGGAAATCAAAAAACTCTGGGTAGAATATCTGAAAATCGACAAGATTCTGGCAGAGACCATCAAGGTGGGACTTACCCCTCGTGAAATAGTCAAGAACTACAAGGCGAAATTTGAAGAGGAAGGGATTATTATTAGGGATGGACAATTGCATTTGTTTACCCCAAAGAACGATTTCCCCGTTTATGCCGCAGGTTTTGATCCTGAAAAGACCCACCTCAATATCGACTGCCATGCCATGGGAAAAGGAGCGCGTAAGAGAAAGTTCGAGAATTATTTTGGCCCCAGGATTGGCTCGAACGGTCCGGAGTGGACATGGGATATCCCTCTCCCACCCAATCACCACTTTGTTTTGGAATATTTTATCTATATGCCGTGGCCTTCCAGCGAACACGAAGACCAATATTTATTCTGGTGGGATCATGAGCAGGCTCTTGCCACCGAAATAGGAGTCGAGTATTTATCTCCACCGCAGAAGGAGCTTTATCTCATTCATTAACGGTCCCCTTCCCACGGCATAGGCGCGACCCTGGGAAGCTTTTCTGCACGCATAGCCGCATGATACGCTAACGTCGCTACAACCACAGCGGTCTGCATCATGCCTTCCGGAAAAAGTCGTTCATAGACGTCCATACTGGTGTGGGCATTCCAGTCATCAATCTCTTTTCTGTCATGCATAAAATAAAATCCGGGCAAACCGACTTCGGCATAGGCTTCATGGTACAGTCCGGTCGTGAATAAATGGGCCATCCCCAGATTATGCAAGGGCTTGATCCATTCGCTGAATATGGCCCGCATCTCTTCACTCCCCATGATGGAAACACCTCGTATCCTGCCGGGACCAAGATCCTGATCAAAATAAGCAACAAAATTATGATAATCTTTCTTGTATTCCTTTTTGACGGGATCAGCAAAGTGTTTACGGACATGCGCCCGGTTGCCTGCTAATCCGCCGCCGTCATGTCCACCCCAGAGTCCCACACGAATTGTCCTGCGAGGTTTCACCCCGATAGCCTTGAGAATACGCACCGCTTCCATGGAAGTAACAGCACCGGCAGCGTTGTCTATGGCACCGCCCCCGACAGGGACGGACTGAAGATGACCGCCGACTATGACGATTTCATGCGCCAGGTCTGTGCCTGGAATCTCTGCGATGACATTATAATCGTGAGGATCATCCCGGTAAAAATTAGTCCTGACTTCAATTTCCATTTCTATAGGAATGTCCTTTTCAAGTATCCGCATCATCCGGTTATAATGTTCCACAGCCAAAGACAGCTCCAGCGGCTGGGGAGGTAAATTCTCTTCCCATGGCCTTTCTAAGCGATAGTATCGCCTGGGAGCGACTGACCCATAATAATGCTCTCCATCCGGCTGTACCAAGGCAATTGCACCTTCAGCAAACATAAAATCAACAATTTTCTTCTTCAATTCATCGGGGCGGCGTTTCCTGCTGCGCTCCTGTTGTTGTTTTTCCAAAGTCAGAACAGAGGTCCGGGGAGCTAAGGGGATTTTCGCCTTTTTATCGAGCCGTTCCTTGCTCCACGTCACAGGATTGGCCTCAAAATGGGGCGAGACTTCCTGTATCGGACTGATCAAGATGATGTGGTCCTTTAATTTGCCCCGGTATGGTTCCAGGTCTGCTTCTGAAGAGATTTCATTAAAATTGATGTGGATGGCCGGCGCCCGGACCTTTCCGTCCGTACCGGATGACCATGTAGCGGGAAATCCGATGATCGGCATATATTTGGGGGATACCATGTGTAATGAGACGTAATCGATATCCCAGCCGTTACCGAACTTGTAAGGCTCGAGTCTGGCATTCGTGAGGCCGTATTCTTTTAGCCGCGCTTTTGCCCATTCGCAGGCTTCCTGATATGCGATCGTTTTCATATTGCGCGGACCAAAAATATCACATATCCAGCTGGCATTCTCCATGACGTGGGAATTTTCGAATTCAAATTCCATAATCTTCTGCACAACATCGTAGTAGACTTTTTCCTGGGCAGAGACGGATGAGAATGCCATCATCAAAAATAAACCAACAACAAAAAACCAACGTGCTTTCATAAGGCACCTCCTGAAAAAGGATAATTCAATATTCACCATCTAAACTTTCTGAATCTAATTAACCTGAACTGATCATAAAAAATGTCGATTTGAACCGACACAGATTAGCACTTATTTTTGCCCTATTTGCAATTTCATTCACAGTTTTTGAGCTAGATCCAACTCACTTCTCTTTTTCGAACTTCAACATTTTTTTATCAAAGAGGTTCAAACACGCATCTACGACCTTGGAGTCATAAAGGATTCCTCTATTCTTTGAAATTTCCTCTAATGCTTTGTCCATACCAAGTGCCGCGCGGTACGGTCGATGAGCGGACATCGCCTCTATGACATCCGCAACGCCCAAAATTCTAGCTTCAAGAAGAATGCCTTCACCTGATAATCCCTGGGGATATCCGGAACCATCCATTCTTTCGTGGTGTTGAAGGACCATCTGTGCTATTGGCCATGGAAAATCTACGTCTTTCAGGATATCGTAGCCGACCTGGGGGTGCTCCTTAATAAGATTGAATTCATTTTCAGTCAATCTGATTGGCTTCACGAGAATTTCGGCCGGTACGGATATCTTGCCAAGATCATGAACAGTCCCGGCCATGAGGATTCCTTCCTCCTGATCCTTTGATAGGCCCATCTCTTTGGCAATAGCAGAGGAAAGACTGGCTACAGTTTTTTGATGTCCTGCTGTATAGGGATCCCTTACTTCGACTGTTAAAGCTACGGTGTGGAAGATTCCATCCAGTGCTTTTTGCAATTTGATTGTGTGCTCAAGGATCATCTCCTTAGCACGCTTTTGCTCGATAATCCGCGCTACTCGTTTAGCAATGGAATCTATTAAATTCCTTTCCTCTTTTAAAAAAGGAGCTTTATCGCTATCTGGTTTTTCCTCCAAGTAACAGACTTCTACTGATCCACTTTTTTTGTTACTAACAATAATGTCTGCTCTTTGCATCCATTCTGTTTTCTTGAAATTCTTAGTTTTATATTTTTTATCTTCAAAAGTAATGCAGCTCGCTATGATTTCGGGATATTGCCAACCGGGTGGTATTATTAGAACAGTTTTTTCAAGCACTTCCTCTACTGTTAATCCTTCTTTTCTATTTATCTCGTCAATCTCATAAAGACAACTTAATTCTTTGATCCGTTCGCTAAGATCATTTGTACGCTTATTAAGCACCGCCTCCACCCGCTTGTGCTCAGTGATTTCTTTTGCCAGGTCCAGCATCTTCTTCTCCAGCTTATTAACCAGCCGCTCGCTGTAGAGTTTGAAGATCTCTTCCTTCTCTTCAACAACCAGCTTCTTGGGCTCAAACTTGCCCTCCTCTATATCTCTAATTACGCCTTGAATTATCTTTATTAACTCATGTGGCTCAGTGGGCTTCCGAATGTACTTGACTGCTCCCAGCTTTAGGGCAAATTTTTCATCGTTTTCATCTGTATATGTGGCTGTGTAGAAAATTAAAGGGATATCCTTTAGATTGTCGGATTGATTTATTTCCTTGCAGAGTTGGAACCCATCCATTATCGGCATGAGGATATCAGAGATGATCAAGTCAATGCTTTCAGTTTGAAGCTTTTCAAGAGCTTCCGCTCCATTGGCAGCAGATTCGACCTCAAAACCGCTCCCTTTCAGTAAGGTCTCCAGGAGATAGATGTTTTCTTTAATGTCATCCACGATAAGTATTTTCATTTTCTCCTCCTTTATGCGCTGTGAGAGACACAATTAATCTCTATTGGCGTAAAAACTTTTCAATCTCGGTTATAAAAGTCTCAGGATTGAGGGGCTTTTCGATATATCCTGTGCAGCCAGCCGCTAAGGATTTTTCCCTATCACCGGTCATGGCATACGAAGTAAGGGCAACGATAGGAACTATCCCATACACTTCTGACTCCCTTATCCTCTTTGTGGTTTCCAAACCATCGATCCCTGGGAGTTGGATGTCCATTATGATCAAGTCTGGCTTCTCCTTTATCGCAAGCTCTATGCCTTCCTCCCCAGTCCTTGCCTCAAGCACCTCATATCCACTTTTAGTTAAAATGAATCTAATGAGGTATATGTTAGTCTCATTGTCCTCTACTACCAGAATTCTTTTCATTCTTTCCTCCTTCCTTATCAAGGGCACAGATTAAAACAGATTTTCTTGCAGTTCGCCTGTGGTTTACTATCTGTGCTCATCTGTGTATACCAATGGCAATGTGAAAGTAAATTTGCTTCCTTTGCCAAACTCGCTTTCTGCTGACATCTCGCCTCCGAGGAGGTAAGCCATCTTCCTCGTGAGGTAGAGTCCAAGCCCTGTGCCTTCCTTTAGCACTCCTTCAGTATAAATCCTACTGAATGGCTTAAAAAGTTTATCCATTGCCTTTCTCTCTATCCCGACGCCGGTATCCCTGACCGATACCTTCACTCTCTCGCCTTTTTTCTCTACCCCTATCGCTATCTTCCCCTTATCCGTAAACTTTACAGCATTACTTAAAAGATTCATGATGATCTGTTTTGTCCTTCGCTGATCGGACTCTATTGCCAATCTCTTGGGCATCTTGAGAGGCATCTTGAGGCCCTTCTCTTCTAGGGCCACAGCAAAGGAATCCTTAATCCCCCTCACAAGATCCCCTAGATCAAACTCTTCGATGACAAGATCTATCTTTCCTGCTTCTATCTTGCTCACGTCGATTACATCGTTTATCAACTCTAGGAGATGACTGGCGCTGTTTTTTACCAAGGTGAGCTGTTTTTTCTGCTCCTCATTTATTTCTCCACTCATACCCAACAAGATTATGTCCGTGAAGCCGATTATGGAGTTCAGCGGCGTTCTCAGCTCGTGGCTCATGCTGGCAATGAACATACTCTTCAACCAGTCAAGTTCTTTAAGTCGAATGTTTGCTTTAGCTAAATCATTTGATCGTTCTTCCAGTGCCTTTTCTGCCCGCTTGAGCTTGGTGATGTCTCGATAGATGCCATAGCTAGCTACTAACTCACCATCAACTATGATTGGCGACGCAAGAACTGATACATAGAGCAATTTTTCATCCTTGCATCGGCGCATAGTCTCAAATTCAACTTTCTTGCCCTCTGCTACTTTCATTGTGACTGAGGCAGCCTCATCATAGTACTCCTTGGGCGCAATTAAATCGTCTAATGATTTCCTAAATACTTCAGCAATCGTATACCCGAATAATCTGATAAACTCGCTATTTACACGAAGTATATGACCATCTTTATCAGTCATCGCAATTGCTTCCTGGGCACTCTCAAATAGTTGGTCAATATAAGCCTTCTCTGTTCTTAATTTCCTCTCTATCTTTTTACGTATTGTAACTTCTTTTCCCAGCTCTATGGCCTTTTCTTCAAGCTCGCATGTCCTTAATTTTACTATCTTCTCCAGAGACGTAGAGTATTCCTTTAACTTGTTAGAAGCTGTTTCTAACATCTCCTCCATTTTCTTGCGCTCGGTGATGTCGCGCACAGTGGCTTGGATCACTTTCCTGCCTTTTATTTCTATCGGGGTAAGCAACACCTCGGCAGGGAAATCTTCACCGTTGATTCGGCGGTGAGTCCACTCAAAGAAACAGCTTCCTTCGCGGAAGGCTTCAGTAATTCGTTCGTCAGCGGCCTGCCGGGAATCTTTTCCGCCAGCCTGTTTAGGGGGGGAAATCTCACTTGGATGTTTACCTAGGAAATCCTCATTGGAAGTGCAACCAAAAACCTTCAGTGTTCTATTGTTGCAGTCAAGAAACTCATTTTCATCAAGCAGCATCATGGCGTCGTTCGAGGATTCGAAGATTTTGCGGAATATCTCTTCGCTCTCCCGAAGCGCCGCCTCTGCTTTATCTCTTTCCTGCTTGCGCATTTGAATCTGATCCAGCATGTGGTTGAAACCATCGTAAAGTACACCAATTTCATCATTTCCCTGCTTTTCCACCCGAAGAGAGTAATCTGTTTTCCTGGATATTTTCTCTGTCAATGCTGCTAATTTCAAAATGGGCTTTGAAATTATGACTTGCAGTCTGCGTGCAAGGAAATAGCACAAAGCCATTACAACTATCATCAAAATTGCCATAGTCAGAAGATGCCGGTTGATTTCATCATCAAGATGAGCAGTAGAAACTTTTAGACGAATAGTGCCATATTTATGATTACGGTAAATTATCGGCTGTTGAATGTGCAGGTAATTCCCTTTAAACACGCTTGAGGTATTCTCATCCAATAATGACGGAATAGCCTCATCTTCAGATTTTTTAAATAAACCAAACACTTCCCCATTTTCATCGTATATACAGCCAACAACTATGGATGGTATGGTTTCTAATTTTTTTAAAATATCTTCGACACCTTCTTTATCCCCAAAATCCAGTGGAGACACACAATATTCGCTGATCAATCTCGCGTTCACTATGGAATCTGTTACCATTTTTTTCTTTAAAACAACAATGTCTCGGATGATTACAAATGTGAATCCCACGCCAACTGCAAGCCATGAGATGAGAAGGATTATCCCCATTAGTTTGTTTTTGATGGAAAGATTTTTTAAAACTTTTATTTTCATTTCTCCCTCGGATTTACAATTTTTGCTAACTTTAGCAGCTTGTAACTCATCTGTAACCCGGATTCTTTCACCGCTGATTCATTAATTTCGAAGCGGACTTTATCTTCGGTTAGATATAGATTAATGTGAACTCCTTCTTTTGCAAAATCCTTGGTATCGCTTACAATGAGGACTGGCATCACCTTTGCACGAGCGAGGACCTCAGAGAGTGACTTTTTGTTAATATTTCCTATAAATAGGAGATGGCATCCTTTGATTTCATCCGGCTTTGAATAGTAACGAATTTCTACCCTTTTATCCCTGATTTTTAGTGTTGCGTAAGTATCATCTAGAATTGAACCAAAGGGATTTTCACCAATTACCCCAATAACATAAGGTTGCGAAGTGTCGGAAATGGCTGATTCTTCAGGCCATTCTGTATAATGGGTAAACCGCTCTAAATACTGCGCTTTTACGGTATATTCTTGATATTCACTTGATTGAGCAAGTGTGATTACAGGCCAGAACAAAACCAGGAGCAAACTCATAAGGCACGCTTTCTTAATATCATTCATTTTGAAGGATGACATAGGATTCTTCTTTTCGCCTTTGTGTATATGTGATGCAAATATAGTATGCATAATTTAAACAACAATGAAGACTTAAAAATTATATCCGGCTTTTAGCATTATAGTTCTTTGAGGTTGTCGATATCTGTCCGGTGGTCTATTTGATGTATGGTAATATTCTGTATTCAAGATATTTTTAACCATCAGGTGAAAGTCGAAATTTTTTAATTCCAAAACTGATAAAGTAGAATGTATGACAAAAGCTGGATCAATATAATCACTTCCAGTGGTAGTAATGGTCTTGAAGTTTTTCCTTTTACCAAGATAATTTCCTCTTATGTTAAGCCTAATGTTATGCGTAAAAGCATATGATATCCCGATATTTGCATTATGTTTTCCAATCTCGGGGACTTTTTCTTCATGTTCATAACTAGAAGAATTATAAGTGTAATTAATATATGATTTTATTTTTCCTTTTGCATATTCCAAAGTAGTTTCAAATCCATCAGTGTTCAATTTTTGACCGTTTATCCACCTGCGTCCTTCTTTGGTAAGTTTGCCTTTCATATTATTTTTGTACAAAGATAGATTAGCAATAAAATTTTCCGTAAAAGTATAAGCTAAAGATAATTCCGCAGAGCTCATTGTTTCAGGTTTAAGATCTAGATTTCCATCTTCATAAGTGTAATCCCAGGGTTTTGGCGCTCGAAATGACTCCATATAGAGTAATTTTGCACTGAGGTTTTCTTTGTTGAATACGAGTCCAATCCGTGGAGTATTTACTATGGAGTAAAAGCTACTATCATCATGCCTTAATCCTAAAGTTAATTCAGAAAATTTAATTAATCTGAATTGAGTTTGCAAATATATGCTAACTAGATTGTTTGTCATCATATCAGGTTTTGCAGGAGTGGGAGGTTTTACATCTGGTGAACCACTGAATGTTTTTGAAAAACCTTCTGCAAGTCTTTCTTTTTCCATGACAAATCCTGCAATGATATTAAATCTTTTTGCTGGAATTAAGTTCAACTGACTTTCAAAACCGATAAGGTCATTAGGTCTATAACCTCCTTCCTGGCCTCCTGTTGCTCCAATATCAGATCGAATGTAAGCGATTGTATCGTCCATAACAGTGGCATTTCTGTAGTATAATTGAGATCGGAAGGACCATTTAGAACTCTTATCATAAGCATATTTTATATGACCATTTATAAATCGTATGTGCCAGTTTGTACCAGAATCAAGGTAATTTGTGCCAACTGTTTTTTGATTCGTTGTCCTTGAAACATGTTTATCCTGATACACCAGACTCATGCTAAATTTGTTATATAGCAATTTAGCATCAAAAGATAAATCATCTTCAAAATTTTCCATGTTCTCAGTCCAGTTATTACCCCCCTTTTTCCCTCTCAGATCAGCTTTATCACTCTGTTTAAACATTCCAGATATACTAAAACCAAAATCATTTTCCTCATCGTAATGACCGTATCTCAAATCAATATTTCTCGTATCAAAGTTACCTAAAAGAACACTTACATGCCCTCCTTGAATATCTCTAGGACTATTAGTGATAATATTTATTATTCCTGATACCGCATTTGTTCCGTACAAGGCAGAAGCTGGGCCATAAACAACTTCAATTTTATTTACATTGGATAAGTTGAACTGACCTCCCCCATAAAATCCACCAGAATTCAGCTCATTAATCTGTATCCCGTCAACCAGTAATAATATTAAATTGTTCTGATTTGGAACTCCCCGTAAAAATACATAACTGTTGAATCCAATAATGTTCCGGCATTGAATTCCCGGTAAATCAGAAAGTACTTCTTCGAGAGTAAAATATCCTCTTTCTTTAATTTGTTCAGCTGTAATAACATGCACAGTTGCCGGAACTTCACTAAGCCTCTGTTCTTTTTTAGATGCAGTTACTACTTCTATATTCATCAATTCTTCTAAAGACATCTCAATTATTTCTTTTTGCTTTTCCTTTTTTTGTGCGAACAGTTGTGACTGTAGAGTTGGAATGAGTAAAATTATCAAAATCAAGAGAAATTTTTTAGTTGGAGAGAATATTTGATTTATTATCATTTCCCAAATTAAGTAGAATAGACAATATTACTTTTTACTATAAGTATTTGCCTCATCACCTTGCAATGATTCCCTCTTTTTTATTTCTTTTATCTGCTTATATAGTTCATATCACAAGAAATAAGTAATGTCAAAAAGAAAAGAATAGAGTCATTGGGGGACGGACCGTAATAACATTATTATTTTCAATAAGATAACCATACATTCAGAGCCATAATATACCCTTATAACCGTTTTATCCCCCCCAAAATCGGTTTTAAGAATTCCGCTATTCAACATATCTCTTAAAAGCTGATTTGCCCCCAAAAAAACGGATCTAAGCTTTATTTAATCTCAAAATATGCTCATAAATGCTTGAAAATAATTTAGTTGCTGAGGCCCGTCCCCATAATGGATAATGCTCGTACTAACTGACCTAATTCTTGCTTATGGCGCAGAGGCTTAGAAAAAATGGGGGAAGTCCAATTTGCCATTTACTATTTTCCATTTTCTAACTATTATAAATATCGACATTTTTTATGAATAATTCAGGATAATTAAGGATTGTCTATGTTATGTATAGGTATAAATTTTTAATCTTATTTTTTTTGGCAATAATTATTGGAATATCTGTAAACGCAAGCCCGGGGAATACTGCAGAAACCGATCAGGAACTAAAGAACAAAATCGGGCAGATGCTGCTTTTGGGTTTCCGGGGGACACAAGCCTATGAAGATTCCTATATCTCCAAGGTTATTAAAGATATAAATATAGGGGGTGTGATCCTATTCGATTACGACGTTCCTTCTCAAAGCTTCCCCAGGAATATTATCAGCCCTGAACAGACAAAAAAGCTTATCTCCGGCCTGCAAGCTTATGCCAAAACTCCCCTATTTGTCGCTGTTGATGCCGAAGGGGGGCGTATCAACCGGCTTAAAGAAAAATATGGTTTTATTAAAATTCCCAGCGCAAAGGAGATCGGGAATAAAAATCCTGAAAAGGCTGAACTTATATATGAAAAACTTGCCGGCCAGCTTGCCGGCCTGGGATTTAATCTTAATCTGGCTCCGGTAGTCGATATAAACATAAATCCAAAAAATCCGGTTATTGGTTCTCTAGAGCGTTCATTTTCAAGCGATCATGAAACAGTCACAGATTGTGCCCTGGCTTTTATCAATGCTCATAATAGGAAAGGTATTATTTCAGCTCTTAAACACTTCCCAGGCCATGGAAGTTCGCACCATGACAGCCATCTAGGTTTGGTCGATGTCACAGAGACCTATAGACATTATGAACTTACTCCTTACAAAGAACTGATTAAGAAAGGCAAAGCTGAGATGATAATGACTGCTCACATCATAAACAGACAAGTCGATCCTGATTATCCAGCCTCGCTGTCTCCAAATTTCCTGCAAAAAATCCTGCGGGATAAGCTGGATTTTAAAGGTGTCATTATCTCAGATGATATGCAGATGGGAGCTATTACAGAAAACTACGGCTTTTCAGAAGCAGTGATAAAAGCCGTAAACGCAGGCTGTAACATCCTGGCTATCTCCAACAATGGTAAGACCTATGACGAAGATACGGTTTATAAAGCTTTTAAGGTTATCATCAAGGCTTTAAAATCCGGAAAAATCCCTATGCATAAAATCAATGACTCCTACACAAAGATCCTTTATCTGAAGAAAAAATCTAAAATACTATAAATCCAGGCACAGGCCACACAGGTCAGTAGGACGCAAGGATAATCTCTTTTAGAAACTCGGCAAAGCGGCGGTTAAAGAGTTGGGGGTCCTCTATCATTAAAAAATGTCCGGTATTGGGGATGAAACGTAATTTGAAATCCTCAGTATTTCCCCTGATCACCTTAAAAGGGACAACGGGCCGGTCGGAATTTAGAGAACGAATGGGAAGATCTATCTCCTTTAAGGCCGCTGTCCCGTCAAATTTTAAAACATCCTCAAGTGCACTCAGGGCCATTTCCGGCGAAGCAGCCGCCATATCCAGGATGATCTTCTTTTTAAAATCTTCAGTCGCTGTGGACCTGAAATAATTTTCTAGAACAAATTTCCTCATTCCGTCAGAAAAATCAGGTTTGAACATACTTAATAAAGCATCGATTTTCTCTCTTTCATAGCTTTCCATATAGATATCACTGAAAGTGCCTGTGCCCAGCAATCCGATGACACGCTGCGGCATCAGCCCGGCTGCCTCCAATATCACAGGCCCGGCTATATCATGCCCGACCAGGACGACATTATAGAGGTCGAGTTTTTCCACAACCGCAGCCACATCCCCTGCAAAAGCATTTACAGTCCAATTCTTGCGCTCCGTCCCGGATCTCCCATGCCCGGCAAGGTCAAGGGTTACCACCCGGTAATATACTTTAAAGGATGGTATCTGGGCATCCCAGTAGCTTTTGTCAGTACACCAGCCGTGCACAAATACCAATGAGATATCCCCTTCTCCCTGGACTTTAAAATGGATGGGAACACCATCGGCTGACTCCGCAAAATTATTTCCTGCTGCTGTATCCGTTGAAGTTTTTGAATCCTTGGTACAGGAGAAAAAACTCAGGCATAGAATAAATACCAAGAGCATTATCTGCCTTAGATATTTCATGGCATCCTCCCTCTTTATTGGGTCAGAACCCCAAAATCCCCCACTTTCCAGGAGCCGTTTTCCTGCACATAAAGGATTGTACGTTTTATCTCTCTTTCATTTTCATCCGTATATTTTAGATCGATCAACTGCCAGTCTTCCAGGCTCCGGTACTGTAGCTTTATCTGAGCTTCTGAGGGGCTGACAAAATTTTTCCCGTAAAATCTATTAAGGACCTTTTTATCCCGGCCGTAGTTTTTGATAAAAACCGGCAAAAGCTCTTTAGCCTGCGAGTCCTTTAAAATATATTCTTCAATATAATCTTTAGGCAAATAATATTCATCGACTCTCACCCATTCATATTCTTTAGTATCAGACTGGGGTTTTTTGGAAGACAGGAGTTTTAAACCAAAGTATCCTCCGATCAACACTACATCAATAAGAATTATTATAATTATGACCTTTATAGCTTTACTCATAAAATCCTCCTATAAAAAATGGGGACAGGGTACTTTTTTCCAAAGAGAAAAAAGTACCCTGTCCCCATTTTTTAATTTGCCCAAAATAAAGTCTTCAATTGATTGTTGAGCTTTTTCGCCTTTTCAAGTGCCAGCAGGGCGCGGGAATGAGTATAAGACGTTAGATATTTTTTCGCCTCTTCCTTATCCTTTTTATAAAGGTTCAGCGCTGTTTCCTCGACTGCAGACTGGATAATAAACTGTTCCTTTTCAAAAGGATCCCATACTTTTCTGACTATTTTTATGGCCTTTTTATAATTTATATCAACCAGATTCTCCAGAGCATTAAAAGCATCAAAAGCAAAATCCCGGTCAAAATCAAAAGTTCCGGCCGGGGGATCAAAGTGATAAGAGAGGGTCAATTGTTCTATAATATCCCCCTGCTTGTAATAGGCCTCGGGAGTACAGGTCATTCCCAGATACCAGGGAGTAAGCACGCTTGAACAGGGGGCTGCCGTAGTACGCCAGACCAGACACCCGATCTCTTTCGGCAGCCAGCTTCTCAACTGGTACACAGCCCCTTCCTGGGTAGTAGGGCCGCAGATATTGGCCGCCAGTCTCCTCATCTTATGAGGAGAGTCAAGGGAATAATTTTTTGACGCATCAAACTCTGTCCCTTCATTATGGCTTCTTAAAATAGCAGCAACATCTTCTACCGTCATCTTATGAGCAGGCTTTACAGAAAACGGAAGCTGCTTATCCGGGGGAAGGACAATCCATCTCCCTTGTACCTTGGATTGAGCATACCACTGGCGCGGGTCAATGCTGTATTTTTCCCTGAAACTTCCTTTTCGGGGATCGTAATTAAAAGCATCCCTAAAACTGAAAGGTTTACCGGAGCCTGGGTCATACCAGCCCCGTTTTGCGGCATACTCTTTCAAACCGGGAGAGGCTAAAACATTACCTGTATCACTAAGGTCGGCTTCAGGGCCGATGATATGAATATTAGGCAGAAGGACTACTTCATCATCCGGGCACCTCTGCGCGATCCAGTGTTTTCCCCTTACTATAGCCAATACCCAGGCTTCTTCAGGATCTGTAATCATCAAAGAGCGCCCGGAAGAAATATAACCAAAACGTTCAATAAGCTCTCCTGCGATCTTTACCCCTTCTCCGGCTGTCTTGGCCCGTTGGGCAACCAACCTTCTCAGCATATACCCGATTCCGCCGTCTGTTATATCCCCCCGTTCACAAAGCTCTTCGTAAGAATCCTCTTTGGTAGGGCAACTGTCTGAACTGACAGCCACTCCCCATTCATTAAAATAGGAATCACCAAAGTCGATTCCGGGGTTTCCCTGCCATATCAAAGCCCAGGTCTCTTTCACCTGGGGCAGAGTTCCTCCATTTTTTAATATTACTTTTGTACCTGGTTCATATTTCATCCTGGGAACACAGCGGTAATTAATTATCCTGCGGCCGCGGTTCTGCTCATTATGTCCAAATAGAACAGAACCATCAGCTGAAGCCTTTTTTCCCACCAGCACTGTAAAACAATCCGCTGATACATAATTGGCTATAAATACAGCTGTAAGTAATAATATTAGTACTCTAAAACTGAGTTTTGTTTTCTTCATATTTTTTCCTGAAAAATTTTGTCTTTATTCTACTTTAGCAGGATAGCCGCCATATTTCAAACACAAGATTAGCTGGAG
>JAUVXM010000043.1 GCA_030603565.1 Candidatus Aminicenantota bacterium | reverse complement strand
GAGTATGGTTATCTCCGCCCCATTGTTCAGGAAGTGGTTGATAAGTATCTTGACTGCGGCAACCCTAAGTGTGGATTCGCGCGGATAAGGTGTTCTGATTTAGGGAAAGAAAAATTGCTGATGTTTTCCTGCAAGACCCGCAGTTTCTGCCCCTCATGTCATGCCAAGCGCCGGGAGGAATGGGGTGACCTGTCTGCGTGCGGTCACGCACAGGCAGAGTGAATGCGGGAGGAGCTTATCCTGGATAGACCTCACCGCCAGGTAGTCTTTACCATACCGAAGATGCTGCGGGCAGATGCCTGCCTGTGCGTGACCGCACGCAGACAGGCGTATTATCTCATTTATCGAAGATTATAAAATCATAGACAAGATTATCGATCACCTTAAACTTACCTTTAAGTCAGAACGTCCTCCGCCTCCCAGAACTCAACTCAGCATGGCAGCTGAGGAACAATCAGAATATATATGATACTCCAAACCACTGGATCAGGGACAAGGGTGATCTCTATTCTTTTTGAGCATCACTAAGCCCAATTTTATTAGACTCTCTCTTCCTTGCCTGAATTTGCCACAGTTATTGAGTTTTATCGCCAACATGAACTTTTTAATGAGAGGAAATTTCCAGGCGGACCCCCAGATGATGGGTTTCAATCAGGAACAGGTCCTGGTTATGGTCAATGGCATACCAATGAATAATGCCCAGACCGGCCATCACAACTTTAGCTTCCCTTTCGACGTGGAGCAAATCGAGAGAATCGAGATTTTGAGAGGAGGTGAAACTTTCCTGTGGTATTTTTCTGGGGCAGGAGGCGCAATTAATATCATTACCTCCGATCAAAAATCTTTCAAAATAAGCCGCTCAAGCTTCAATACCACCCTTTCTAATCTGGATTTCAGTTCAAAACATTTCCATTTTTCTTCCGGAATCGTTTCAACAGATGGGTATATGCATGGCCTGGATGGAAAGAAATATTTTTTAAGAAGCGGATCACGGATCTTTTTCAATGAGACTAAAAACCTGATTGACTGGCGAAGAGAAGCCTGGCAGAACATCTGGGTTTCGGAAAATTTGAAGAAGGGGAGATATTATGGATTGGATTTAAGCCTTTCCCATAGTTGGGAAAAAACCCTGTTTAGAATCCTCTACACCCTTCAAAAAGCTGAATTCGAAGAAAAGGCGTCTATCAAATCGTTAAAATATCACTATTATTTCCCAGAACAGAGTCTCTCTCTGGCAGCCAATCTCAGCCTTAAATTTATTTCTGCAGGCTTGGTATGCAAATGGGAAAGGGAAAAGCATACGAAAAAGAATCGCGTGTACTTGAATATCAAGGTGGAGAAAAAACTGGACAAAATCTCTTTATTCTTTGAGGCTTTGAATTTGTTCAATATCAGGGTGGAAAAGACTCCAGGCCTCCCTGAAGCTCCGAGGAGTTACTGTTTGGGTTTAAACTTCAATTTCTAACTCTGTTTACCTCTCCTTCCGGCTGTATCAACGATGGAAACAGGATCCTGACCAATGCCCATGTGGTGGCAGACGCAACATTTATCCAGGTCAAACGGGCCGGAACAGCAAAGAAATACACGGCCGAAGTGAGAGACGCGAAGTCGCCACCTATGGTTTTCCGGAAGGTGGTGAGGAACTGGCCATCACAGAAGGGGTCGTTTCCAGAGTAGAACTCCAGGAATATTCCCACAGCAATGCCCGGTTGTTGTGTTGTCAAATCGATGCAGCGATCAATCCGGGGAGCAGCGGGGGACCTGTCATCAAGGATGACAAAATCGTCAGGGTCGCCTTCGAGGCAATGGCTGGAGAAAACATCGGCTACATGGTCTCTGTCCCTGTTGCCATAGCCACATGCTTCATGTCCACTCCTGTTGACATCCCAAAGAGGGTTTTGATTATCAGGGAGACTGTTAGTTAAAATTTAAAAGTGGACTTTTTAAAAAAACCTTGACAAAGCATGAAATGTTGGTTTAGTATAGTGCCATAATGAAGAGGTTGAAAATTTCTTTTAAAAAATCCCTTTTTTCTTCCTACTTCTACTTTTGGGCTTAAAGCCCAATAACATCAATAATCCCCCAATTTTCTTTTTTTAAGACTTAAATCTATCTCTAATTCTCCAAAAAAGGTGAATAAGACATGAATAATATCAAATTAGCATCGTTAAAAAATAAAGAAAGAACTATCATAAAGGTTGGAGATGTCAAATTCGGATATGATTTTGTTGTGATTGCAGGCCCGTGTAGTGTTGAAAGCGAGGAACAGACACTCAAGACTGCTGAGTCAGTAAAAGCCGCTGGTGCTAACTTACTCCGTGGAGGAGCCTTCAAACCCAGGACCTCTCCCTATTCTTTTCAGGGATTAGGTCTAAAAGGCCTGAAAATACTCGAAAAAGCAAAGGAACTAACATGCCTTCCAGTTGTATCCGAGGTTCTCGATACACGTGATGTTTCCTGGATGTGCGAATACTTGGATGTTTTGCAGATAGGCGCTCGAAACATGCAAAATTTTTCTCTTCTCAAGGAAGTAGGAAAAACGAATAAGCCGGTTTTACTAAAAAGAGGTATGTATTCTACCATTGCCGAATGGTTGAATTGTGCGGAATATATTCTCAACGAAGGAAATCCGAATGTAATTCTATGCGAACGGGGAATCCGGACTTTTGAGTCTTATACTCGGAACACACTGGATTTAAGTTCAGTACCCGCAGTAAAGGAGCTGTCACATCTCCCAATCATCGTTGATCCCGCACATGCGACAGGAAAGGTAAGCCTTATCCCACAGATGAGCCTGGCTGCAGTGGCATCTGGTGCTGACGGGATTATTGTCGAAGTTCATGTCAATCCAGAGGAAGCCTTGAGCGATAAAAACCAGACATTAACCACAGAACAGTTTTCAGTAATGATAAAACGAATCCGCGCCCTGCAAAAATTTATGGAGAATCTGAATTGAAGCCTCAAAAACAAGTCTATTTCATCAAAGGATGTCAGATTATTCTGGATGAGCCGTTAAGAAATTTTGCCAATTACTTAGGTGATGGGAAAAATGGCATTATCACAGATGAAAATGTTTTTAGGTTTTACGGAAATCTTTTATCAGGTTACCCGATTATTACAATTGGGTCAGGAGAGCGGGAGAAAACCTTAAACACCGCCAAAAAGATTTATCAAGAGTTTTTAAAGCTTGGGCTGGACCGTTCGTCTTTTGTAATAGGAGTCGGAGGGGGGATAGTCTGTGATATAACTGGATTTGCCGCCTCAACTTTTATGCGGGGAATACGCTTTGGCTTTGTTCCAACGACGCTCCTGGCACAGGCTGAGGCTAGCATCGGCGGAAAGAACGGTGTTAACCTCAGAGGAAATCGGTAAGTCTAAAATAACAGAAATCCCTTACAAAGAATTGGAGGAATACATAAATGATCTGTGTTAGTATTGCGGAAAAATCAACTAAAAAATCTCTTGAAGTATTGAAGGGTCTCAATTTTGCTGAAATCCGCCTTGATAAAATGAGCGTTACTGTGGATGATGTCCGGAAAATCTTTTCACAACATCCAAGGCTTATTGCTACGTGCCGTCCCGGAGTCATTGAAGACAAAAAGAGAAAACTCTTGTTAGAAGAAGCAATATCAGCAGGCGCTGCCTTTGTGGATCTTGAGCTTGAAGCAAGCGATGTTTTAATCTCCTGTATTCCCTGTCCTTTATTTGTCTGTGACCAGGATGGTTTCTCTAACCATCTGGTTGCGGCATTATTTGATGAAGAGATTACATTAGTAGCAGATGGATCTCTGAAACACAGGCCTGTGGGCATGATGGAGAAGCCACTTCGTAGTTTAGGTGCTTTTTGTTCTTCTACATGTGGCTTTCCACCCATGATAGTCAAAGGCCCTATTAGAGGCGGAAAAACGGAGATTGACGGCTCCATAAGTTCGCAATTTCTTACCGGGCTTCTCATGGCCTTTCCTGTTTGCGGTGTTGATTCAGAACTAAAGGTTCGCAATCTTAAAAGCAAACCCTATGTATCCATAACAGTTGATCTCCTAAAACATTTTCAAATCGACATTTCTTTATCCGAAGATTTCAATAAATTTTTCATCAAGGGCAATCAGATTTATAAAAATAAGTCATGCTGCGTCGAAGGCGACTGGTCTGCAGCCTCCTTTCTTCTTGTTGGAGGAGCCTTATGCGGGAGTGTTACAGTCAAAAGACTGCTCAGAAATTCGTCGCAAGCGGATAAAAGGATTTGCGATGTGCTGGAGATGGCTGGAGCCCATATCAATGTTACCGAGGACAAGATCAATGTTGAAATGGAGTAAAAAAATGAATCTGGAAAAAATTCGTGAAAGGATTGATCAAATTGATTATGAAATCTTAAAAATCTTAAATGAAAGAATTGAATTGGCTCTAAGGTCAAAAAAGTTCAAAGGAGAAATCTACGATAAAAAAAGAGAACACCAGTTGATGAAGCAATTAAAAAACTATTCGGGAATCCTTAACCTCGTTCAGAGTGATTTTGTGGAGAAGCTTTTTAAGGAAATTATTGCCGAGAGCCGAAAGCTTCAGAAAAAAAAGACTAAACTCATAGGCTTTCAAGGAGAGCACGGCGCTTTCGGAGAGATGGCAGCCAGAGTTTTTGATATGAATCTGACTACTATCCCATGTAACAATTTTATAGATGTTTTTGAGGGAGTGGAAAGGGATTATTTTGCTTTAGGAATAGTTCCTGTTGAAAACTCACTTGGAGGAGTAATAACTCAAGCAAACGAGCTTTTAATTAAAACAGAATTAAAAGTAATCGGGGCCGTCAGATTACAGATTAGCCACTGCCTACTTTTACTCCCTGAATCCAATTATAGGGAGATCATAACTGTTTATTCGCACCCTCAAGCTCTATCACAATGCCGGGATTTTTTAAGCCGTAATCAAATGGAAGGTAGAGCTTTTTATGATACAGCGGGAGCTGCAAGGATGCTTTCCAAAGAAAGGCCTAAGATGACTGCGGTAATTGCCAGCAGGCTTGCGGCTCAGCTTTACAATCTCGATGTCATAAAGGAAAACATCGAAGATAATCCCACAAACTTCACACGGTTTCTGTTGATAGGGAAAAGAGAAAGACACGCACAGTCCAATAAGTGTTCAATCATATTTTCCACTCCGCATAGAGCCGGCAGTCTATATGAAGTACTTAAGATATTTACTGAAGCCAACGTCAACCTGACGAGAATCGAATCCTTTCCGCACAGGAATTATCCCGGAAATTATGTTTTCTTTCTCGATTTTCAGAATGAGAACGGTCAGGAAAGCATTAAGGCTATCCTTGAAAAAGTGAAAAAGAAGACAAAAATGTTCAAATATCTTGGATGTTATGAGGAGGTGTACTCATGAGAATCGCAGTTTTAGGAGCAGGACACATGGGTTCCTGGTTAATAAAGGAGCTTTCCCGGGATCATGAAATCTGTGTTTATGATCTAAACCGCTCTCGTTTGGAAAAGATAAACGTGGCGTATATCCTCACCGGATACCCTGATCTCCGCCGTTTCAAACCTGAATTTTTAATTAATGCGGTGAGTTTGCAAAACACGGTTGAAGCATTCGAAAAAGCCTCTAATTTCCTACCCAGGAACTGTATCCTTTCAGATGTGGCCTCTGTCAAAGGAGATATTCCTTCTTATTACAGGAAAAATGATTTTCGTTTTGCCTCAGTCCACCCCATGTTCGGGCCTACTTTTGCCAACATCAAACATTTGAATCGGGAAAACGTTATTATTATAAAAGAGTCCTGTCAAGAAGGAGCTCAATTTTTCAAGGATTTTTTCAATGGCCTGAAATTAAATCTGTTTGAGTACACATTTGATGAGCACGATCAGATAATTGCCTATTCATTGACGCTTCCGTTTGTTTCGACAATGGTTTTTGCTGCATGCATGAATACCTCTGCTGTACCCGGAAGCACTTTTAAAAAGCACTGGAAAATCGCAAAGGGGCTGCTCTCCGAAGATGATTATCTTCTGGCGTCAATTCTTTTTAATCGCTTCTCTCTTTCCCAGCTTGAGAAGGCAACAAGCAAGCTCGAGTTTCTAAAGCACATCATAAAAGGAAAGGATATGGAAGAAGCTCAAAAATTTTTTAATCGTTTACGAAAAAATATTCAATAAATGAGAGAAATAGAAAGGAAGATAAATATGAACATTAGAGAGACCATACAAAATCTTGTAGAGTTTAACAATCTTACACAAGAACAAACCTTTAATGTGGCAACAGAGATTATGAGTGGCAAGACGACAGATGCACAGATTTCTGCCTTTCTGGTATCACTTAGATTAAAAGGGGAAACAACCGATGAGATCACAGGTTTTGTCAGGGCTATGAAAGAGAAGGCGGTCAAAATTTCATGCCATGCAAGGTCCCTTGTGGATACCTGTGGAACAGGAGGCGACCAAATCGGCACATTTAACATATCCACACTGAGTGCTTTTGTTGCAGCAGGAGCTGGATGTCGAGTTGCCAAACACGGAAATAGATCTGTTTCAAGTAAATGTGGGAGTGCTGATCTGCTATTAGAACTGGGGATTAATATTGAAATTCCACCGGAAAAAATAGCGAACTGTATCGATGAGAGTGGCATCGGTTTTCTCTACGCACCGTTCCTTCATAAAGCCATGAAATTCGCTATCGGACCGAGGAGAGAAATAGGAGTGAGAACTATTTTTAATGTTCTTGGCCCACTAACCAATCCGGTTGGTGCCAGATGCCAACTCATCGGCGTTTTTGACGAATCTTTAACCGAACTACTAGCCAACGTATTGAAAAAGCTGGGTTCTGAACACGTTCTTGTCGTTCATGGTGAAGACGGTATGGACGAAATCACCATCACAGGGAAAACAAAAGTAAGTGAACTCACCAATGGAGAGATCAAAAATTACACTATCCAACCAGAAGACTTTGGTTTAAGAAAGGCAATGCTTGGGGAAATTAAGGGGGGAGATGCTAAAATAAATGCGAAGATTGCCACGAAATTACTTGAAGGAGAAAAGGGGCCTGCAAGAGATATTATTCTCTTAAATGCTGGCGCAGTAATATATGTAGGCGGAAAAGCAAAATCCATTCAGGAAGGTATAAAACTTGCGGAGGAATCTATAAATTCTGGAGCAGCAAAAAGGAAATTGGAGAGCTTGAAAATACTGAGTAATGCTAATTAAGGAGAAAACGATAGGAAAGATTAAATGAATATTCTGGATAAAATTGTTTGTAAAAAGGAATTGGAGGTAAAGAAAAAAAAGGAAATACTTCCTCTCCATATAATAGAGAAAGGAGGATTTCCTGAAGTGAGAGATTTTAAATCCTCTATTAAAAATCCAGGGATTTCTGTAATAGCAGAGATAAAGCGTAGGTCTCCCTCCGCTGGAATAATCAGGGAAAATTTTGATCCAATCAAAATAGCTGGAATTTACGAGAACAATGGAGCGGATGCTGTTTCAATCCTAACCGATGAAAAATTCTTTGGCGGGAAGTATGTGTTTCTCACAGATGTAAAGCGATCTATCTCTCTTCCAGTGTTGCAGAAGGAATTTATTATCGATCCGTATCAGATTTATGAATCCCGCCTTTTAGGAGCAGATAGTCTGCTTCTCATCGCAAAGATACTGAGTCCAGTTCAGCTAAAGGATTTTATCCAGATTGCGAGGAGCATTGGATTGACTGCTCTTGTTGAGGTTCATACATCTTATGAACTTGAGAAGGTGTTAAATACAGGCGCAGAGATTATTGGGATCAACAACCGAAATCTTGATACGTTTGAGACTGATCTAAAAACTTCGTTGAAGCTTATAAAAATGATTCCACAAGGATATACAGTTGTAAGCGAGAGTGGAATCAGGATAAGAGAAGATGTTCAGTTACTTGAAGAAGCGGGTTTTGATGCGGTCTTAATCGGAGAATCTCTCATGCGAGCAGAGAAAATAGGAGAGAAGCTGAGAACTCTAAAAGGGAAAAATTTATATGAAAAAAATAATTAGAGAAACTCAGGTAAAGATATGCGGTATCACCACTATTGAGGATGGGGTGATGGCATCAGAACTCGGAGCAGATGCTCTAGGGTTTGTTTTTGCTCAATCCAAGAGGAAAATTTCACCCGATACCGCAAGAAATATAATTAAAAACCTTCACCCTTTCATTACAACTGTTGGGGTTTTTATGAATGAAAAAATCAAGAATATACATCAAATCGCAGATTATACAGGTATCGATATCATCCAGCTTCACGGAACTGAACCTCCTGAGTATTGTAGAAAGATAAAAAAGAGAGTCATCAAAAGAATCAATGTAAGCAAGGATGATACAACTGCAACGCTTATTAAGAAGATTGAAAAATACCCGGCTTCTGCTTTTCTCTTAGACCCGGGGGGAGGAAGTGGACAAACATTTGCCTGGGAAAAAGCTCTGGGTATTGATTTTCCCTTGATTATTGCTGGTGGTCTTACACCTGAAAACGTCAAAGAGTTGATACGATTGTTAAAACCATATGGGGTTGACGTCTCCTCGGGTGTGGAAGTAGTGCCCGGCAAGAAGGATAAAGAGAAGCTTGGAAAATTCATAGAGGAAGTAAAATGAAACAATATTTGCCAGATGAGAATGGCTATTGGAGAGACTTCGGGGGGAGATTTGTACCTGAAACATTAATGGGAGCACTGGCTGAATTAGATAAGGCTTATCTATCAGCGAAAGATGATTCTGAGTTTCAAAAGAGATTGAATTATTATCTCATGGAATATGTAGGAAGGCCCACCCCTCTGACTTTTGCCCGTAGGCTTACAGAGAGGGCAGGGGGTGCAAAGATCTATCTAAAAAGGGAAGATTTGTGTCACACCGGAGCGCACAAGATCAACAATACCATCGGACAGGTTTTACTGGCTCATCAAATGGGAAAGAGAAGAATTATTGCTGAAACGGGTGCAGGGCAGCACGGTGTAGCCACCGCGACAGCCTGTGCTCTTCTTGGGCTTGAATGTTCGGTCTATATGGGATCAAAAGATATAGAGAGACAAAAGATGAATGTTTTCAGAATGGAACTTCTTGGAGCCCGCGTTATTCCGGTGGATTCAGGGTCGAAAACACTCAAAGATGCAATCAACGAGGCAGTAAGAGACTGGGTTACGAATGTGGAAAATACCTACTACTGCATCGGATCGGTGGTTGGGCCTCATCCCTATCCGATGATGGTGCGGGATTTTCAATCTATTATTGGTCGTGAAGTTCGAGAACAAATTATCGAAAAAGAAGGGAGGTTGCCGGATATTCTAGTTGCCTGTGTAGGTGGTGGAAGTAACGCCATGGGCTTATTTTGTCCATTCCTCAATGAAGATGTACGGATGGTCGGTATTGAGGGAGAAGGTCTGGGACTTTTTACAGGAAAACACTCAGCTACATTGTCTCAGGGGAGTATAGGCGTACTTCACGGTGCGATGAGTTATCTCTTACAAGACAAAAACGGGCAGATACTTCCCACGTATTCCATTGCCCCAGGTCTGGATTATCCTGGAGTCGGTCCGGAACATGCTTATCTCAAGGATACCCGGAGAGTGGAATATACTACTGCAACTGATGATGAAGCCCTACAGGCTTTCAAGCTTCTCTCCGAAAAGGAGGGAATAATCCCAGCTCTTGAGAGTGCCCATGCCGTATCGTATGCACTGAAGCTTGCTCAGGAGACATCAAAAGAGCACTTGCTCATCGTGAACCTTTCTGGTAGAGGCGACAAAGATTTAGAGATCGTGGAGGAGATTGTATGAGAATAGATGAAAAGTTTGATTTATTGAAAAAGAAGGGAGAGGTGGCACTCATCGTGTATCTTACTGCGGGTTTTCCCACGCTGAAAGAATCGATGCATAATGTTTATTTACTCTCTAAGAATGGTGCCGATCTTATTGAGGTCGGCGTCCCCTTTTCCGATCCAACTGCCGATGGCCCAACCATTCAGCATGCTTCCCGGGTAGCACTCAAAAAAAATACTTGTCTTAAAAATATCTTGGTAGAGTTAGAAAAAATTAAAGTCGACACCCCGCTGATTCTTATGTCTTATTTCAATCCACTTTTATCATATGGTAAAGAAAAACTTTTCAGAGATATAAAAAGAAGCGGAGTATCTGGAATTATCATTCCTGACCTCCCTGTTGAAGAGGCCAGAGAATGGATTAAGGTCTCAAATTCATCTGGGATTGACCCTATTTTACTTGTTTCTCCAACGTCTACAAACCAAAGAATTCGTCTTATCGCAGAATATTCAAGGGGTTTCATCTATTGTGTTAGTACTACAGGAACCACAGGAATGAGAGATGAATTACCGATAGGACTTCTGGACTTTATTCAAAATATTAAGAGCATGACAGATAAACCCGTTGCAGTGGGATTTGGGATTTCTACCCCTGATCATGTGAGATTACTAAGAGATGAAGCGGATGGAGTGATTGTCGGAAGCCGGATCATCGAAGCTATAGAAAAAAAAGAAGATTTAAGAGAGATTGTCAGAGGATTAAAGGAAGCAACCAAGACAAGCAGGAAATGAAACAATGAAAAACATTCCAATATCAAAGATTAAACCTTTCCATAAAAAGATTCAATTGAGCTCTTCTCCCATCAGAATTTATAAAAAACTCTACAGCAATGAGAATTTTAGTTTTATCTATGAATCTTTAGAAAGCATAGGAAAAAGAGGAAGATATTCTTTCATCGGTGCTAACCCCTTTATTGTTTTTACATCCTGGGCTGAAGAGATTGAAATCAAATTTATGAATGAAAAATATCGACTTAAAGGGAATCCCCTAAAAATCCTCAGGGACCTGATGAATGATTATGAAGGGGATCTTCATGTACCCCCCTTTTGCGGGGGTGCTTTGGGATATATGACTTATGATTCAGTCCGATATTTTGAAAAAATTCCTGATACAAACCCGCATGGATTTAAAACGCCGGAGATGTTTTTTATATTCCCTAAAGAAATTATCATTTTTGACCACAAAGAAAATACATTAGACATTGTTGTTTATTCTGCACATAACGCTCAGAACAGAGTGGAAGAATTAAGAACACAGATAGAAGGATGTAAAAACGATACTGTCTTTAATGAGATACCTGGACAGGAAAAATCATTGGAATTTGAATCAAATTTTACGGAGGACTCATTCAAGAATATAGTCAGAAGAGCCAAAGAGTACATAATTGCAGGTGATATTTTTCAGGTGGTTCTTTCACAACGCCTAACATTCGAGGTGGATACTGATCCGTTTAGTGTCTACAGAGCCCTTCGATTATCCAACCCCTCACCCTATATGTATTATTTGAATTTTGACGGCCTTTTTATTCTTGGGTCATCACCTGAGATATTGGTCAAACTTACAGATGGTGTTGCTACTACAAGACCATTAGCCGGAACCCGACCACGAGGCAAAGCATTAGAGGAGGATGTCCTCCTTGAAGTCGAGCTAACAAACAACGAAAAAGAACGTGCAGAACATGTTATGCTTGTGGATCTTTCAAGAAACGATATGGGACGGGTTTGCAAAAAAGGTAGCGTTAGAGTTACAGAGCTTCTGGGGGTTGAAAAGTTTTCAAGAGTAATGCACTTAGTTTCCAATGTCGTAGGTCAATTGCAGGACGACAAAGATGGATTTAATCTAATAGAGTCCACATTTCCTGCAGGAACCGTCTCTGGAGCTCCAAAAATCAGGGCAATGGAAATCATAGATGAATTAGAATCTATCAGGAGAGGCATCTATGCCGGAGCTATTGGTTATTTTGATTTTTCCGGCAACATGGATTTCTGTATAGCGATTCGAATGATTGTAATAAAGAATAAAATGGGAATAATTCAGGCTGGTGCTGGTATTGTCGCTGATTCAGTTCCGGAAAGAGAATACCAAGAAACGCTTAACAAAGCAAAAGCCCTTATCAATGCCGTTGAAATGAGAGGAGATATATAATGATCTGTGTTATTGATAATTACGATTCTTTCGTCTATAACATAGTTCAATACATCGGTGAACTTGGAAAACAAGTCCAGGTTTTCAGGAATGATAAAATTTCTGTGAGGGATTTAAGAATATTAAAACCCTCTGCAATCATCCTTTCCCCCGGCCCCTGTACACCAAAAGAGGCTGGTATTTGCCTTGAGCTTACTGTTTCCTTATTAGGAGAAGTTCCCATTCTTGGTGTATGCCTCGGGCATCAATCGATAGCCGCGGCTTTTGGAGGAAAAATAGTAAGAGCCGGCAGGGTGATTCACGGGAAGGTTTCTATGATATATCACGATGGAAAAACACTATTTAAAGACATCGAAAATCCATTTGCTGCCACGAGGTATCACTCCCTAATCGTTGAAAGAGAGACTCTACCAGATTGTTTTGAGATCAGTGCATGGATAGAAGAAGGTGTGATTATGGGCATCAGACATAAAAAGTTCAACGTTGAAGGTGTGCAATTCCATCCCGAATCTGTATTAACAAAGAATGGGAAAAAATTGCTGAGAAATTTTTTACACAATCAAAAAAAGAAAAACATGAGATAATTGTAGAAAAAAATGGTTCTAACTATTATTTAGCAAGAGAATTCATTAGCACAGAAAAAGCAGTATCAATATTATCTTTTTCCAGAATTATTGTAATATTAATGTTTTTGGGTTTGGGTTTATACATTAGTCTGGCCATGACTCCGGCTGCAAAATCTTTGAGAAAAAATATGCTCAGGACAATCCGATCGTTAAGGTATTAATCGCCATAAATGAAGGCTTAAAGGCTGAAATGAAGAAGACCCGCGAACTGGATTTTCCTGTTATTGGATAAAATATTGTTTTCATTGTTCCGAAAATTATGATATTTTTTTAGGAGGTTAACAAAAAGGGTATATAAAATGAACGAAAATCACGGCATGTTTAATACATCTGGTCGATTGAGCAGATTATTTTTTTGCTCAATCTGGTTATTAGTGATTTTTTCCAATATTCTTTATTCCCAAGAACATCAGATTAAATTCGAGAATATAGGTATTGAACACGGACTTTCCCAAAGCTCGATATTTACTATCCTCCAGGACAGTAAAGGATTTATATGGTTTGGTACCGAGTCGGGAGTAAATCGATATGACGGCTACAATTTCATCGTGTATACTTCTGATGTAAAAAATCCTAAGAGTCTGAGTAACAATTGGGTTTATTCAATCTATGAGGATCACCTGGGGAATATCTGGATCGGGACAGATGGCGGCTTAAACAGATTCAATAGAGAAAAAGAGATATTTACCCGTTATCTTCATGATCGTAAGAAACCAAATAGTTTGAGCAATAATAAAGTCTTTACCATTTTTGAAGATAAATCCGGATTCCTCTGGATTGGGACGGATAACGGATTGAATAAGTTCGACCGGAAAAATGAATCCTTCAAAAGGTATCAGTTTGACCCAAAAAACTCTCAAAGCTTAAGCGATAATCATATACGATCTATTTTAGAAGATGTTTCTGGTACGCTCTGGATCGGAACCGACAATGGGTTGAATAGATTTAACCGGAAAGAGGAGAACTGGCTCCGATTTCAGTCTGACCCGAAAGATACAAACAGTTTAAGCCATAACAGCATCAATTCTATCTGTGAAGACTCTTTGGGTATGCTCTGGGTTGGAACCGATAGAGGCCTCAACCGTTTTGATCCAACAACGGGAAAGTTTATGAAGTACAAACATATCCGCGGTGACTTTAAAAGTTTGAGTGATGATTGGATTCATGTCGTTTATCAAGATAGCTTGGGTATGCTCTGGATCGGGACAAACGAGGGTGGGCTGAATCGATTTGAGCGGGAAAAAGGGGAATTTATTTGTTATAAAACCGACCCCAATAATCCCTACAGCTTGAGCAGCAACAGAATTTACTCCATATACGAAGATCGATCAGGAGTGATCTGGGTGGGGACTTATGGCGGTGCTATCTGCAAATTTAACAGGGAACCAAAGAGATTTAGACTTTTCACCCATGATCCTGAGAACCCCAACAGCTTGAGCCACATATTTGTCAGGTCATTTTATGAAGACCGATCAGGAACTCTCTGGGTCGGGACTGACGGCGGAGGGCTCAATAAGTATGACCAGGGAAAAGACCAATTCATTCATTATCGGTATAATCCCAAAGACCCTGCAAGTTTGAGTAATGACAGGGTTTTTTCAATAGTCAAAGAATCCTCAGGTGTCTTTTGGATTGGGACCTATGGTGGAGGCCTGAATAGGTTCGACCCGAAGACTGGAAAATTCACCAGGTACCGACATTCTCCCACAGATCCTAACACTTTGAGCGATGATAGAATCAGAGTCATTTATGAAGGACAACCCGGAGTTCTATGGATCGGCACTGACGGAGGAGGTATCAATAAATTTGAAACCGAAAAAGGAATATTCACACGTTACAGGCACGATCCCAATGATCCAAACAGCTTGAGCAATGATAGAACCTGGTCAATTCTAAAGAGTGATTCCGGTTCCCTGTGGATAGCCACATTTGGAGGCGGTCTGAATAAGTTTGATCCGGAAAAAGGCCAGTTTTTCCATTACCGCTTTGACCCTGATGATCCAAACAGCTTGAGCAATGATTACATAATAACTCTTTGTAAAGATCAATCTGGAATACTCTGGATTGGTTCCAACGGTGAAGGGCTTATAAGATTCGACTCTCAAAGAGAGACCTTTTCCAATTATACGGAGTCTGAAGGACTGGTGGGCGTTGCGATATACGGAATTCTGGAAGATGATGAAGGAAATCTCTGGACAAGCTCCAATAATGGTCTCTCCAAATTCAATCCTCAAACAGAGACTTTTAGAAATTATGATGTAAGCGATGGGCTGCAGAGTAATGAATTCAACGGAGGATCCCGTTATAAAAACCCTAAAGGCGAGCTGTTTTTCGGTGGAATCAACGGGTTTAACAGATTTTATCCAGAAACCATTAAGGATAATCCGTATATCCCTTCTGTTATGATAACAAATTTCAGAATCTTTAACAAAGTCGTGCCCATCCAGGAAGGCGAGGATAGAAAATCACCATTAACAAAGTCCATCACAGAAACCGATAAAATTGAGCTTTCCTACAGAGACAATATGTTGTCTTTTGAGTTTGCCGCTTTGCATTACGTTTTCCCGAATAAAAATAAGTATGCGTACAGGATGGAAGGATTGGATAAGGATTGGATTTACACTTCCGCCGCTCAAAGGTTTGCCACTTATACCAATCTGGATCCAGGGGAGTACACATTCAGAGTTAAAGCATCGAATAACGATGGCATATGGAATGATGAGGGGGCGTCAATAAATATAAAAATTATTCCAGCGTTCTGGCAGACCTGGTGGTTTAAACTCTTAATAGCAGCGGGAATAATTTCAATTATTTTTGGACTTTACAGGATTCAGATAAGAAATATCACAGCAAAAAAAGAGCGAAAAGCCGCAGAGGATGCTAACCGTACTAAAAGCGAATTTCTTGCGAATATGAGCCATGAAATTCGAACACCAATGACCGGTGTTATAGGAATGACAGAACTTTTATTGGATACTGACCTTACTCTTGAACAGCGGGAATATCTTAAGATGGTCAAAATTTCAGCAGATTCACTTCTTGCAATCATAAATGATATTCTGGATTTTTCAAAGATCGAGTCAGGGAAACTCGAACTTGATTCAATCGAATTCAGCTTGAGGGATAGTATTGGCGATTCATTTAAATCATATGGAGTTGTAGCAGCTAAAAAGGGCTTGGAATTAATCTGTGATATTTCCTTTGATGTGCCTGATTCTATGGTGGGAGATCCTGGGCGTTTTCGTCAAATAATTATCAATTTGGTTGGGAATGCAATAAAGTTTACAGAAAAAGGAGAAATAGTAGTAAAGATAGAACTCGAGTCAGAAACAGAAAACGAAGTTACTATTCATACATCTGTTAAAGATACAGGAATAGGAATCTCCCCAGAAAAACAGAAAATTATTTTTGATCCGTTTTCTCAGGTAGATACTTCCAGGACAAGACGATATGAAGGGACAGGCCTGGGACTTGCTATTTCGACTAATTATGTAAGATTGATGGGAGGTCATATCTGGGTTGAAAGCAAAGTAGGAAAAGGAACTACTTTCCATTTTACAACTCGGTTCGGTTTGAAAAAACGAGAAAAGCCGAGAGCATTGTTAGAACAGAAAGATTTGAAAAATTACTCTGTGATGATTGTAGATGATAATTCAACAAATCGGCTTGTAATTGAAAGGATGCTAAAAAATTGGGGTATGAAGGTAGTCAGCGTAGAAAGCGGACTAAAAGCGCTTGAACAGATGAGAAATGCTAGAGAGCAGAATAGGCATTTTCATTTGGCAATTTTAGATCTAATGATGCCAGAGATGGATGGTTTTGAGCTTGCAGAAAGGATAAGGCACGACAAGGGTTTATCTAAAACCAAACTTTTAATTTTATCATCAGGCAGAAGACGAGGAGATGGTACGAAATGTCGGGATTTAGGTATTTTAGGATATTTAACAAAGCCCATAAAGGAAACAGAGCTTCTTTATGCTATAAAGAAAATTTTGGGGGCGCCTGTAAAAGAGGAGCCTTCAAGAAAACTTGTTACAAGACATTCTTTTCATGAAGCTCTTCGTTCTAATCATATCTTACTGGTTGAAGACAATGTAGTAAACCAGCGGTTAGTTGCTCGTATGCTCGAAAGAAATGGGCATTCTGTTAAGATTGCTAATAATGGTAAACAGGCGGTTGACTTATACGGTAAGGATTTTTTTGATTTAATTTTTATGGATATTGAAATGCCAGAGATGAATGGTTTCGAAGCTACAACAGCAATTAGGAAGAAGGAGGAAGCGACTGGAAAACACATTCCTATCATAGCGATGACAGCACATGCTATGTCAGGAGATCAGAGGCGTTGCTTGGAAGCTGGTATGGATGATTATTTGTCTAAGCCTATTAAAAAAGATGATTTCAAATGCGTAATTGCAAAATGGTCAAGAAAAGAATCATCCAAGAAAGAAAATAAAGATAATTGAGTATAGTGTCACCAGAATTGCAAAGTGTCCCAAGAATTTTGATTTTATTTCTTTTTGGTGTGCTGCATAGGATTCGTTTCTGTGCGTTCTTTAGCTTTTTTAGCAGTTCCCATCTTCTAACTTCTGTTAAAGTCTAGCTTAGCAGCTAACCCTAGAAAAAAGAAAGTCCTATAGTCGAACGGGGATTCCTCTCTCGACCCTCCTCCCTTAACTATCTTAATCCTCAGGGAAAAACAACTATTTTAAACCCTTGTCCTCACCTCTACAATTCACAAATTACTACCATATATTGTTATTCTTTTTTAAAAAAACAATATGTTGTTAAGAATGTCAAGTTTTTATATTAAATTCTTTCACTTACAAGAGGGTAGTTAAATTTGACCTAAAATCCCCCGTATGATATAAAAAAATAACCCTGGTTTTAAATGTCTTTAAGAATCCATGCTATCACATCCGAAGTCATACTAAATGCTTTTCAATCTATCACCGAAGAAATGAGCGTGGCTCTAGTCCGTTCTGCATATTCGACAAATATAAAAGAGCGGAAAGATTGCTCCTGTGCCATTTTTGATTCTAAAGGAAGCTTAATTACACTGGCCGAAAATATACCAATCCACCTTGGTTCCATGCAGGGATTGATGAATAAAATCGGCCGCAATCTTAAGAAATGGAATTTTCATCGTGGGGATATTCTTATTGCTAATGACCCGTACCTCGGAGGAGGATCTCACCTTCCAGATGTCACTCTAACCAGGCCGGTTTATTATCATAATAAACTCTTGGCCTTTGTTACAAACGTCGCTCACTGGACGGATATAGGGGGGCGTGCTCCTGGGGTAGGAACCGCTGGCGATTCTACCGAAATATATCAGGAAGGATTTCGAATCCCACCTACGAAGATCATGCGTAAAAATATCCTTCAAAAAGATGTGCTGGAATTTATAATGTCGAATGTGCGAGGAAGGCAAGAAAGAGAGGGAGATTTGCGTGCCCAAATAGCATCCCTGCTTTTGGGAGAGCGCCGATTGCATGAACTTCACAAGGAGTACAAACCGGAAACAATCACCAAAATCGAGGCAGAAATATTTGATTACAGTGAAGATTGGCTTCGGAAAGCATTAACTACAATACCTGAGGGAACCTATTATTTTTCTGATGTAATGGATGATGATGGTATTTCAAATGAACACTTGCCAATCAAAGTGACTGTTGTCATTACTCACAAATACCGCCCCTCCATAACGTTCAATTTCACTGGGACTGCAGCCCAAGCAGAGGGTGGGATTAACATGGTTCGCCAAGCATTACTGGCAACCGTTTTTTACGCTGTTAAAGCCATTATTGCTCCGGATGTACCTATTAATGCCGGGTTCCAACGTCCTATCAGGATCAAGGCACCATCAAACAGTCTTGTAAACGCCTCAGAACCTGCAGCTGTGGGCGGAAGAACAGATACTTGCCAGAGGGTCGTTGACGTCATTATGGGTGCACTGGCACAAGCCGTGCCGGAGAGAGTCCTGGCCGCATCCAATGGTGCTACAACTGCTATTATCTTTGCTGGAACTAAGCAACTTTCAGGTTCAGATTTCATCTATGTTGAAGCTTTAGGGGGTGGAATGGGGGCCCGTTTCACAAAGGATGGGATGGACGGTATCCAAGTACATATTACAAATACCTCAAATTTACCTATTGAAGCTATGGAAATGGAATACCCTCTTCGTGTCTTAAAGTATGAATTAATACAAGACTCAGGTGGAGCGGGACGATTTCGAGGCGGATTAGCAATCCACAAGGAAATTCAGGCTTTAGTACCGGTACTTTTTTCCGCACATGCGGACAGGCATCTTGTTTCACCTTGGGGCCTGAAAGGCGGTCTGCATGGAAAGCCCGGGCAATTTCTTTTAAATCCCGGCCTGTCCGGTTCAAAGCGTATTAAATCAAAAGTCTCAGGAGTTTTAATTCGTAAAGGCGATATCTTGTGTGTACAAACAGCAGGCGGAGGCGGATACGGTTCTCCTCTAAAAAGAGAGCCTGAATGCGTCCTAAATGATTTTATTCAGGAAAAAATAAGCCGACTACAGGCACGCAAAAATTATGGCGTTGTATTTTCTAGAACCGGGAAGATAGATCACCTTGCCACAACGTCATTGAGAAAGAAAATGATGAAACGGAAGATAAGTGAATCATGAGCGTTGCAATCGATATTGGCGGAACCTTCACAGATATTATTTTTTGCGAAAAGAACCGCGGCGTTTTTTGGTCTGCCAAGATTCCTTCAAATCCAAACAATCCCGAAATACCCTTTATAGATGGATTGACTAGGGTACTGCAATTAGCCCGGAAAGACATTTCCGAAGTAGATGTGCTTATACATGGAACAACTATTGTTACAAATGCTCTGCTTGAAGGCAATCTTGCAAGAGTTGGATTGCTAGTAACCCAAGGATTCAGAGACTTGCTGGAGATCGGACGGCAGCAGCGCCCCAGTCTTTACGATTTGACAAAAGACCGAATGCCTCCCTTGATACATCGTGACTGCGTTAAAGAAATCAAGGAAAGGATTTCTTCCAATAAAAAAATTATTCTCCCGTTGGACAAAAAGCAGGCAGTAACACAAATCAAGACACTGAAAAAACAAAATTTAGATGTATTGGCAATTGCTTTGCTTTTCTCTTTTTATAATCCCAAGCACGAAAAGATACTGAAAAAACTGGCACATAAGTTATTCGATAAAAGATTTATTTTTCTTTCAAGCCAGGTATCTCCCGAATTCCGGGAGTTTGAGCGTACGAGCACAACAGTGATTGCTGCTGCTGTTGCCCCCAGAGTCGTAAACTATCTTAATGCAATTCAAACAAAATTGAAATACCAAAAAAGGAAACAGGTCAATTTGAGAATTATGCATTCAGGTGGGGGTACTTTAAGTACTTACGAAGCGAAGAAACGGCCTCATACCATGATCGAATCAGGTCCGGCAGCAGGACTTATAGGAGCGGCTCATCTTGCCAAAACCCTTAACCTGAGCAGGGTTCTTGCCTTTGATATGGGAGGAACAACAGCAAAGGCCGGAATGATTTTAAATGGAAAACTTCAATATTCACAAGAATATGAAGTCGGAGGCGAATTCCACCATGGGGGACGTCAGAAAGGAAGCGGGTATCCTGTTCGTACTCCTATGATCGATGTAGTCGAATGCGGGGCAGGAGCCGGAAGTATTGGCTGGATTGACAGCGGAGGACACCTCAAAGTAGGGCCCCAAAGCGCAGGTGCTGTTCCAGGACCTGCCTGTTATGGCAAAGGCGGTAAAAATCCGACAGTTACAGACGCACATTTGATTCTTGGCCGATTATCCGCAGATAATTTTCTGGGAGGAGAGATGCTTCTTTATCCCAAAATTTCAGAGAGGGCCATAAAACGAACCATCTGCATTCCCTTAGATATGCATTTAGAAGAAGCCGCGGCCGGGATTCTGGCCATCGTTAATGCGAACATGACTCGTATACTCCGTCTCATTTCCGTAGCACGAGGCTACGACCCACGTAATTTCACTTTAATAGCCTACGGAGGGGCTGGACCGCTGCATGCTACGGAATTAGCTGAGTCAATGTCAATCAGCCAGGTTGTTATCCCTCTAATGCCGGGACTTTTTTCAACTTTAGGCTTGCTTTACGCAGATATGAATATAGACTTTGTAAAAACTGTTATGATACCGCTAACACGAATATCTTCTCTCAATAAAATTCTAATTCGCCTCAATAAACAGGCAGAAGCCTGGTTTGAAAATAATAACGTAACATCTAAGAAAAGGAAAATTAGTGTTTCTGCTGATCTGCGTTATTATCATCAAAATTATGAATTAAGTCTTCCTTTTCCTGGATCAATTCTCTCTAAAAATGACATTCAGCAGATTCAGACAGCATTTCATGAAATGCATACTAAAATATATGGCTATAGTGCTTACGTTGAGAATATCCAAGTTGTTAACTTGCGCTTACGAGCCACAAAACTCCAGTCTAAACCTCGAATGCCAAAATTGAATTTTACAGGAAACTTATTGGATGGGAATCGAATCAGAACCAGGCCTGTTTGGTTCAAAAACAAGGAATTTAAATGCCGAGTTTACGAGCGTTCAATGCTGCCGGCCGGATTCACCTTTAATGGACCTGCTGTCGTTCAGGAAAAAGAATCCACTACGCTAGTCGGGCCGAATTGGAATCTTCAAGTTGATCCATTAGGAAATCTGCGCATGTTGCATTGCAAATGAAAGTCTAATTTGAAATCCGCGGTCCTGCCACATTAATGCTTGGAGGCTACAATCTTTGTTCTTCCCATCCAAGAAAGGTTTTCTAATTCTCCAAAATACTCTTCAAAAATGCGGTAATACATTAATTCTTCTTTAGAATTAATTATCCAGCCATTTTTCAACTTGCGCTCAAGCTTAAAATCATTATCTGTAATGGTTTGATTGGCATAATCTGACATCATCTCTCCAAGGCCTGTTCCCTTCCAGAACTTGACTTTCTTTCGATTCAATATTGCTTCTGGAAGCTCACCGTCCATAGCTTCACGTAAAACCCACTTTCCTACATTATTATGAAGTTTTAATTCAGGCGGTATGCGGAGGGCATAATTCACAACATCAGGGTCGAGAAAACAAACGTGAGCAACTATTCCGTGTGCAGAGGCACTGCGATCAACTCGTTGCAATGCTGTATTATGCAGCCGTTTTGTTATATCTATCAATTCACCAGGCAAGTTTTTTCGCTCAAGAGTTTTTAAATAATGATATCCAGCGAAAAGTTCATCTCCACCTTCACCAGACAAGACTTCATCAACATATTCGGAAGTTCTTTTTGCAACCAGAAAATTCATGATGCTGGAACGTACAAGATGTGCATCAAAAGATTCCAGATGAAAAATAACTTCAGGTAAAACCTCAAGTAAATCTGAGAACTCAACCAAAACTTCATGGTGTTTCGAATTAATAAAACCTGCCACTTGCAGGGCATACTCAAGATCAGGAGATCCTTCCAATCCAGCGGAAAAAGTATAAATCTTCTCCACAAAAGGACTGGCCAGTGCGGCCAAAGTACTAGAATCCAAACCTCCGGAAAGCCAGGAACCAATCATGTCTCCTTGTGTAATTAGCTTTTCAATAGATATTTTAAGGAGCTGTCTCAGTTTTTTAGTTACTATCTCAGGATCTGATGTTAATAGTTCTTTATTTTTTAGTTGAAAATAAGATTCCACCTGTTCACCATCAGATTTACACCCGGGAGGAACTGATTTGACTTCCGAACAGAGACCTATCAAAGCTTTAACTTCTGAGGCAAAACAAATGGCTCCCTCCTCATTTTCCCCATAATAAAGTGGAGCAACCCCCAGGGGGTCACGCTTGAGAATCATTCCGTCTTTACTGGCTTTAACCAATGCAAAATGTCCAGCATTAGCACCATCCTCAACTTCATTTTTCTGCCTCATCCGGACAAGAGAGTCTGTCTGTGCCTCGGCACATACAATACCGAGAGTAGAGTTTCCATTTTCCCTGATATCTCTTCCAGCATTGCCTCGATATGATATTCTCTCCAACATCTTTTTGACTGCAATTTTTTCACCTGGTTGGTTAATCCCTGCAATTCCTGACATTTATACAATCTCCTCATATTTTGTAAGTAATATATTATGATGTAAGTTGTTCATTTTATGAATATTGCATTCGGAATATATCATATTTAATCTCATATGTCAAAAATCTTTAAAACTGACAGATATGGTTTATATTAAAAACTTTCAGGAAAAGAAAAGATTCTTTGTAGAAAAATTTGGCTCGGAAGTAAGATTGACTCCAAGCCTTTTCAAACCCGCTTCATCTCCGGGAGTAGGAATATGAGTCATATGAACATCACATCCTCTCAGTTCCTTCAATTCGTTCAGAGCCATCTTAACAGTTGGGTTTGTTGCAACGCTTACACTCAAGCCTATAAACATTTCTTCCAAATCCAGACTTAAGGACTTTGATTTCAAGATATCTTTTTTTAGACTTGCTAATTGTTGAAGCTGAATATCAGTTTTGGTTTTTTCATGGTGGAAACTGTCCTGGTTTAGTTGAAAACATAAAAGAGAATAAATTAAAATATATCAAAGGCTGGAATTATCAAAAAGAAGATATTGAGAATATAGCTGAATATTTTTATAAAAAGTTTGAAGGCTTAAAATCATCCATCAGAAATGACGATAAACAATATTCGGAAATTATGTTTGAATTGGGTTATAATCTTCATTCAATTAATAACTGTTTAAAGCCGCCATATTTTCATACAACAAAACCGACAAAAGAAGAAATATATTATCATAATCAATGTACCCGATTAGCAAATAATACTGAATCGATTGAACTAAAGACAGAAAATATTGATAATATAGAAAACCTAAAATCATGGTTAGAAGAAATGTTGACAAAGAACTTAAAGCTAAGGGATGAATGGTACAAGGAAGCATCCATGGATAAATCAAGCTATAAGAAATATACAATGTTAGCAAGCGGAAAAAATATTTACAATTTGGCAGGTGTTATTAATTATGCACTTGGCGATTTGAACCCAATGACACCTGAAATAAAAAAATTTGTTTATGAGAAAATAAATAGAAAATTTAAATGCATGAGAAAACCTGGAATATAATCAATTAATGCCTACTAAAAATTTCAACCTGAGTGCACCGTTTAACGGTAGTATGAAATTGCACTTTTTGAGTGTCATGGGTCAGATACCAACATATTAACCCTGGAGGTCATTCCACTAACTCGTAGATCAAAAGATGGAGGGAACACATAACAGGTGGAAAAAGCAGAGACCAAGTGTATAGAAGAGAGACATGCCTTGTTGATAAAAGCCTTTATTATCCAATGAGCATGCAATATCTCTGGATTTTCCTGTAAAGAGAAGTTGTCATTTTATCCTCTGAAAGTAAACAGCAGTTTCCATCTTCTAACTTCTGCCTAAAGCCTAGCTTAGCAGCTAACCCTTTTGGCGTGTTTCTTGAGTCACAATCTCTGCCATGGGCAGGGTATATCGTCAGAGGCATCCGGAGAGGACGCTTATGTATCGGGTGATTTTCCATCACACTGACCGCTTCCTTAAGGCTTATGAGTCAAGCTTTGAACGTGAGTATGGTTATCTCCGCCCCATTGTTCAGGAAGTAGTTGATAAGTACTTGGACTGCGGTAACCCTAAGTGTGGATTCGCACGGATAAGGTGTTCTGATTTAGGGAAAGAAAAATTGCTGATGTTTTCCTGCAAGACCCGCGGGTCCTACCCCTCATGTCATGCCAAGCGCCGGGAAAAAGATGTCCTGGGTGATGTGGCCATAATCGCCGGATCAGGCTCTATAAGAGTCAATGGTGTTGAGAAAAACGTTATAATTAAAAGAGATGGAAGCGGCCGCGTCAAC
>JAUVXM010000091.1 GCA_030603565.1 Candidatus Aminicenantota bacterium | reverse complement strand
TATGATGTTTTTAAAAATCCTCAAATATTTCTTGAGTTATTATAAAAAGCATTGATAATATATGTTGGGCGGCGAAATTTACTGCAAAACACCGACGGCAAAAAGATCATGGTCAAGATAACACTCTTTATATTCAATATGCTAATCCCTGTTTTGCTTAATCAGGATAATGCTATAGGAAGTGATAAATGCCGTATTTACACATACAAAACGGCTGTATAATATATGTTTGCTGAGATTTTTCAATTTTTCTGATTTAAGGAGGAACTATGAAAATAATTCGACATATTGGCTCGCTGGCCTTCGTACTGGGGCTCTTCACTGCAGTATTTGCCGGGATACCATGGTACATGATCGTTGCTGATAATCCGGTTTTGCCTTGGTGGCTCAGGATAGCGGTTTTTTGCCTTCTGGGAGGTATCCTTGTGGTTCTGCTTACAGTGGCTCTCGAACAAAGGAAAAACAAGACAACAGGAGAGGAACCACTGCCTACTGAGCCTGACCGTAAGGTTTTGCTATTGAATTCCACAGCACTACCTGACCGAGGGATCACGGAGATTCTCGGTCTCGTCCAGGGCCATACGGTATTTGCCATCTGGCTTGGCAAAGATTTATCCGCTTTAGTCAGGTTGATTCTTGGCGGTGAATTGACTGAATACACTGAGATGATGGGGAGGGCTCGGGCAGCAGCTACTAATAGGATGATTGCTCAGGCTGCAGAGATGGGAGCGGATGCAATAATCAATATTCGCTATATGACTACGAGTGTTGTGGGAAGTGCGGCTGAACTTTTGGCTTACGGCACAGCTGTCAAGCTCAGCGAATAGATAGCCTTGCGGGAGGATATTGATATCTGTGAGATGGCAGCCTTATGTTAACCAAAACATCAGCTAACCAGCGGCTGAAGTGGACAGAGCCACTTAGCCGGAAACCGTTATGTGTAGAAAGTATATAGGATCATAATTGTGTTTATACCGCCAATATAGAGAGATAAGAAAAATGAATTTTTACACTAGTTTTAAGCGAAATAGCAAAATAAATTTAGGAGGTAAATCATGGCTTTTAAGGCACTATTTTTAGCACATGCGCCTGATGCAGATTATAAAAAACATAAAAGTATTATTGATACAGGAAAGTACAGACTTTTGACATTTGTAGTAAAAACTCAAGACGAAGCAATCAAAATTTCAAAAAGTATCTATAGAAAAGAGAAGATAGATGCTATTATGCTTTGCCCTGGTTTTACACATAGTGATGTATCGGAAATATTTCAGGCACTGGAAGGCAAAGTATCTGTCAATGTTGCCAGAGGAGATGGCCCTAGTAGTAAAATTTCACAAGCTGTGATACAAAGAGAATACTTCAATAAGACGTTCAATTAAAAAATATACCTAAGGAGGGATTAATGCATAAACGAAAATATTTAGGGATTGTGATAATGGCAGGGGCGCTAACATCCTTTTATTGTGCCCCCTCAGGTATTTCGCCAGGGGCACAACTGCCGGAATATTACAACTACTATAGTCCTGAGCAGATCCATGATACGTGGATTGATCTCAATAACAATGGAAAGATAGAACCCTACGAGAATACTAAGTTGTCAACTGAGCAGAGGGTTGAGGATCTTCTCTCGAGGCTGACCCTTGATGAGAAGGTATTACAGATTGCCATGCTGAAGAAGTTGCGGGGGGAGGTGTGCGAGTCATGTGGAGACGGAGGAATATCGCCGGCGATTGACCGCTTGGGCATCCCCGAATTTTCCTGGTATGTTGATGAATCTCTGCATGGAATCCAAGGTTTCGAACCGGCTAGTTCTCCCCTTCAGCATAGGAATTGCTGCCACCTGGGATGAGGACTTGGTTCATAAGGGATATACCGCTATTGGGGATGAGTTTCGGGCTGCCTTTAATGTCGCAAGCCTAAGAGGGCCGGGACTTGTCACCTGGTCTCCTGTCGTTCTGGAAGTTCACCGGAACAAAAAATCTGATAGATCCCCGGAGACCTACGGCGAAGACCCCTATTTAATCTCACGCCTGGCAGTGGCCACTGTCAGGGGCTTCCAGGGGGAGGATGAGAATATCCCCTACAAAAAAGGAATTTGCACAGCCAAACATTACGTGTACTGTAATGCCGGCAGTGATGTAGTTCCTTTAGGAGCTCCCATTGAAGAGAGGATTACCAGGGAAGTCATCTTTCCCCCCTACAAGGCAGCCATTAGAGAGGGTAATGTTGGGCAGATCATGACGGGTGCTCATGGCTGGGATAATACTCCTCCCCTGCGTGGTGACCCGATCAATTACAGCCCGGTAATGGTAAAGGGAGTGTTGCGGGTGCAGTGGGGTTTTAGGGGAATTGTGTGCGCCGACTGTGGCGCTCTGGGGGAATCAGGGGTTGGAGAAGATTTAATAGGAGCTGCTACTGCCCTTAATAATGGGGTTGATTCCAATGCTTGCGGAACAACTTACTCCAGCAACCTTCAGCAGGCAGTCAAGAAGGGTCTAGTTAAGCTAAATGCCATTGATCAGACAATCAGGAGGATGTTTGATAGCAGGTTCCAGTTGGGTCTTTTTGACCCACCCCAGATGAACCCTTATAATGATTTTTTTCCCAAGGAAAAGATCTTAACCGAGGAGCATATAGCGCTCGCCCTCCGGATGGCCCGCGAGTCGATAGTCCTTCTGAAAAATGAGAATAATATCCTGCCTCTAGATAAGGATAGCATCCAATCGATCGCGTTGATAGGCCCCCATGCAGACGACAAAAGAAGTTTGGCGCCAATGGATTACAATGGAACCCCCCCCTATTGGGTAACCCCTCTTAAGGGTATAAAGAACTCTGTTGCTTCTGAAACGGAAGTCAGGACTTCGCTTTCCTTAGACTTGGAGAGGGCTGTTAGCGCTGCCCAAGGAGCAGATGTAGCAATCGTAATTACCGGACCGGACCCTGCTTTTGAAAGCACCCCTCGGGAAGATCTAAGTTTACCAGAAGGATTCTTGCCGCTGCTAAAGGCGGTGAAAGGCACTGGCACGCCCACAGTAGCAGTGCTGGTGAATGGAACTCCCATTTCGAGCGACTGGATGAAGGAGCACATCCCGGCGATTGTTGAAGCATGGTACGGCGGCATGGAAGGCGGAAACGCCATTGCTGAAGTGCTGTTTGGCGACTACAACCCGGGTGGAAAGCTCCCGTGGACTTATCCCCGGAAGGGAATGGGACCGCTCTATTACAATTACAAACCAGGCGAAATCACATATGACGAGAGTACCTACTTGTGGCCCTTTGGCTATGGACTGAGCTACACAGAATTCGAGTACAGCGCCCTGGAGATCTCCCCCAAATCAAGCGATAGCGGCAACTTTAAAATCAGGGTTGAGGTGAAGAACGTTGGAGACAGGCAAGGGGATGCAGTTGTTGAAATGTATCTGAAGGACTTGGAGGCCAGCGTACCGGTACCGCTGAAAGAGCTGAGAGGTATTAAGCGGGTGAGCCTGGAGCCGGCTGAATCGACGACAGTCGAGTTTGAGCTTAATCCGGATGACATCGGCCTGCTGGACGAGAACCTCAATCCGGTTGTAGAGCCGGGCACGTTTGAAGTCATGATAGGTAAGTCCTGCGAGGACATCGTGCTCAGGGACTCCTTTGAGGTAACTGCCCCAATCAGGGCGAAGTTCAAGCAAGAAAAACTTCAAGTTTCCAAGCAGGAAGTAAAGCCCCTTGAGCCTTTTGAAGTAAGTGCCAGGATCACCGGCACCGGCGGCATGGAAGAGGGAGAAGTACAACTATTTGTTGATGGCAAGCCTGTTGCTGCAAGGAAAGTTTGCTTGAGTTTAGAAGAAACCAGGAATATAAGCTTTACCTGCAAAATTGACAAAGCCGGAACCCACACTGTTACCATTGGCGATTTACCCGGAATAGATATATCTGTGAAAAAGCAATAATACAATAAGCTGGATGCACCGACAGCTTCAAATGTCGGTGCAACCAACAATTATAATCGCGCTAAATCCTTGAAATAAGACTGTTTCAGAAAAAAATAGGGACACATCCTATTTTAAATGCTTTCGTGGTCTTCCCTTTGGCCTAGTGTTAATGACAATCCCGAGTATCTCAACTATTTTTTCCGTTAATTTTTCCGACCCGATCTGAAGATATCAGCCATTCCGATCATCGATCATGGATAGGCTGGGTCTCGGGAGCAGCCTGGGACGGCGTCATGAGTCCATCACAAATGCCACCGCCTCACTTACTGTTCCTTGAAAAGATTTGAAGGTGATCTGATTTCTATCCAAAGCCTCTTCCATCTTGGATCCCACCATTCCCGCGACGAAAACCGTAGCGCCCTTCTCCCCGATGAAATCTGCACAGCTGACGCCGGCGCTGCCGACTTGTTCCCAATAAGGATTTTCACATACCTCCAACAGGTCCCCTTTCTCATCGAAGAACTGCAGATATCGTCCGCGCGCCCCTTTGTTCACAACCTGGGCCTCAAGCGTCTCCCCGTCACAGGCAACTGCGATCTTAAGCGCCGGCACTCCAGCCGCCCCTGAAGAAGGTACCGCTGCAGACGCGATCAGCAGGAGAACCCCACACAGAATCATTATTCTATTCATGATGACTCCTTATACAGCATGACTTATGTTTAACGCTTTAATGCTAGGCCAATCGCCAGACAATGTCAAAGTATACCCATAGACCTGGAATTCCGTCAATCCTTCTTGATAATGATATGGGGCCGTTTCTTTTTCACATGAAAAACTCCCCTGTATCCGGAGTATTTATTGCCCTGGGTGTACACCTTGATGCAAAGATTGTTTTGACGATAGAAAGTTGGTTTTTTTATTCATGACAATCTCCGCTCAATTTCAGCAAATTTTCACCCTTTACGCTACCGCATCAACAATACTACCTAGAAAAAACATATACTGTCAACAAGAAGTCCTCATGAAATAGAGAATTTCATAGAATTGGCCTGTAAAAAGCCAATATTGAAAGGGTTTTACCCCTAACTGCTGAAAATGCAGTGAAATACCACAGCTTCACCTGCCGCGCTTATCATCTACGGCAACCTCGATTCGTGAATTATCCAGGTGAAACTTGTATCTTTAAAGAGAGTTTTAAGTGATTGGATTTTGCAGATGCGCAGAGATTGCTTTATGGGTCCCCTGCTTACCTGGTATATCAATTGTTTTAATCTCAAAGATTTTAAAATATTTGGAAAAAAGATCGTTCAATTCCTCTTCAGAAGAGAAGTAGAGGCGAGTACCCAGGGGTGTATCGCGATATTTTCCCTGACCGCCGAAAGCCGTGTTTTTTTCACTAAAGCAGACGGAAAGATAAATGCCACCGGGATTCAGTAATTTTTTAACATTTTTTATATACCTTACTCTGTTTTTTGGATATATGTGGTGTAACAATTCCCAGTCATAGATAAAATCGAATTGATCCTTTAGAGAGGTTATATCTTCTGTTACATCCTCCCGGACAAACGTACAGCTCAGCTTTTTTTTCCGTGACAGATCTCTGGCAATTTTCAAGGCAGATTCTGAAAAATCGGCACCCACGGCCTTAAAACCCTTTGAAGCGAGATACATTATATAATTACCAGTACCACATCCCAGCTCCAGGATTTTATCCGGCTGACTCAGGTGATCCTCAAAAAATGTTTTTAAATATGCCGGCGGAGATTTAGAGTGCCAGGGTATTTTTTCGAGCGGAGTGGAGCTGTATATCTGCTCCAGCAGTTTTTTAGTCATTGCCAGGTCTCTTTGAGATAGCAAAGAGGCTTGCTATCTCATCCTTTATAATATCCATTTATCTGAGTAAGGCAAATATTCAGTTCTTATCTTTTTGGTTTTCAACGAGTGAGCACTTGCTCTCAAGATCACGAATTATTAAAATTGCTTTCTCTGAACATTAAGGTGCGTTTCCATCCCGAACAGCAGCTTTATTATATAGAGTGGCAAATTGAAAAGGATTTCGAACCACTTCGATCAGATCCTGGTTGTTGAAGTGCTCCAGAATAACATTTGTCATAAAAAAACCATCTTCAAATTCTTTCCGAAGGACATTGTGACCAGGAGTATCAAAAAGCTTTTTCCCAAGAATCTCATCAGCAAATACCTTGGGTTCTTTACCTTTCCCAACATTCAGGTCGGGGGCAGGTTTTAATGTAGCGACCAAAAGAAAAAGCAGGAAGCAGGAAAAATAAAATGTGTCCCTATTTATTTCTATTTTAATCTTTGTTTTTTTTGCAACCATTTTTATATTTTCAAGTGATATAATTAGAAGTGATGGTCAGAGTGTGTAAACAATTGAGCCCCTGGCTGAATTGTAGAAAGCGGATATATAAAGAAATGCATTATCGGAGTGAATTTGCCCTCAGACGTTGAATTGATGTTAAAAGTACATGAAGGGCAGACAGATAAACTGGCTCTTCTCTTTGAGAGGTATAATAAGCCGCTGTTTTCCTATTTTTACCGCTATTGCGGCAGGCAGGACGTTAGTGAGGATCTGGTGCAGAATGTCTTTTACCGCATACTCAAGTACAGAAAGAATTATAACGGCTCCGGCAAATTCACGACCTGGATGTACAAGATCGCGCATAACCTGGCCATTGATTATTACAGGAAGCATGGCCGCTATCTGTACCATGATGTTGATAGATTGGTCGATGAATATGAAGATATGGCAGATAAGACGTTAATCAAAAAAGAAGAGATACGGCTTCTGCAGCAGGCGCTGGATCAATTGAAACCGCATGAAAGGGAGGTATTGATCCTGTCAAAGTATCAAGGTTTGACCTATAAAGAGATAGGCAGTATATTAAACAGCCCTGAAGGGACAATCAAAGCACGTGTGTTCAGGGCCATACAATCATTAAAAAAAATTTATGGTGTATTGGAGAGGTGAGTGTTATGGAAAAGTATCCCCTGGAAGCACTGATAATGGACTACTGGGATGAGAATACCAGTCCGGATAATAAAAAAGAGATCGAAAAACAATTGCTGGAAGCGGGTTATTCCAAAGAAGAACTTCTGAATCTAAAAGCATTCTATTCTTCTCTTGATGACGTCCGGATACCCGAGCCTCGTGACCGGATGACTGAATCTTTCTACAAAATGCTGACGTCTGAACAATCCTCAACCAGAGATAAAACTGCTCCGATCCAACGGCTCCTCACCTGGTGGCAGCAGGCTGAAAAAAGACTGGTTCCGAAACTGGGTTATGCATTTGCCCTTGTTATTTTGGGCTGGGCTTTGGGAACCTGGGTAACACCGGATGTTCGCTACAAAAATCGTATTTCAGAGATGACGGGTGAGATCACAGAAATGAAAGAGATGGTGATGCTGAACCTGTTAGAACAGACCTCGCCATCAAAACGAATGAAAGCTCTTAATCTTGTCGATGATTGGAATGAAGTGGACACTGAGGTTGTCAGGGCGCTGATGCAGACATTGAATTATGACCCCAATGTGAATGTGAGGCTGGTCACGGTGGCAACTTTGGCCCAATTTACAGCCAATCCGGCGGTGCGGGAGGGGTTGATCCGCTCCATCAACCGGCAGCAGTCACCCTTGGTTCAGCTGGCCCTGGCAGACCTGATGGTCTCACTGAATGAATCCGAGTCATTGCCACAATTCCAACACTTATTAGAAAAAAAGGATTTGAACTATGAGGTTCGTAAAAGGATCAATGAAGTTATCAGAATGCTTTAAATACAGTTTTCTCCGCTTTGCCTGTCTGTTTTTTTTGCTGTTTGTCCTCTATCCAAAAGTTGGTGTTGCTCAAACAGGCAAGAAAGAGCGGGCAAGAGTCGAGCTCTCGCAGCCCGGAAGGCCGGGCCTTTTACGGGTGAACCATTATAAAGGGTCTATCCGTGTAAATGGATATAAAGGCAATGCTGTCATTGTGAAAGCAGGCTATAGAGTGGATAAGGCCGGCCGGGGCAGGCAGCGGATTACAGATTCTTCCCTTGAACTGAGTGTTGTAGAACAGAATAATGAAGTTACGGTTCATACTGATTCTTATCGGCGGACCGTTGATCTTGAAATTCTTGTGCCCCTTGAATTTTCCTTAAACCTGCAAACGTATGATAATGGAGAAATTGAAGTGATGGACGTGAAGGGGGAAATGGAAGTTAACAATACCAACGGACCGATCCGGCTGCTGCGGGTGTCAGGTTATGCTATCTGCTCAACCGTGGATGGTGATATCTTAATAAAATTTAAGGAGATCACTCCGGAGATGCCTATGGCGTTCACATCCATCGAAGGGAATATTGATTTGACAATACCTCCTCTCCAAAGTGTTTCGCTGAAAATGAAGACTGATCACGGTGATATCTATTCAGATGAGGGACTTGAAGTTGTCCGAGGCAATTGGTCCCGGAGTGTTATTAATAAAGGCGGAGCGGAAATACTGATCAAGACGCTTAACGGGAATATTTATATACGAAGATAAGATTACAATTTAATAAATATTTATTGCAACCATTCCCCTTAATAACAGTGATACTGTGTGATAGATGAACAAATACCTTTCACATGGAGGATAAAAATGAAAAGAACAGTTTTTAAGACAGGAATCATATTTTTACTTTTACTGGCCGTGCCTGCCCTGTCCGCAGTAAAAGAAGGTAAAAGTCTCACCGGTGATTGGTCTGCAAAGATCAGAGAAAACAGGATTCAAATCCGGTTGATGATATTTGATGATGACTCGGACCATGACTCGATGACTTCTTTCGGCTTGGAGACAAAAGAGTTTAAAGGGCTGCAGCTGAACAAGGAGCATCCCTTCACTCTGGAAAGAGATGCCGGCACCATCCGCTTTGACGGGAGATTTGAAGGTGATAGAGGCAGAGGCGTGTTCTCATTTGTTCCGAACAATGCCTTTATCGGTTTTCTGGGCAAGGAAGGATTCGGCAAGATTAAGAGTAAAGAACTGCTCCACCTTTGCATCTTTGATGTCAACAAGGTATACATTCAGGACATCCGTAAACTTGGCTATAAGGATGTCGAGCTTTCTGAGCTGGTGGCAATGGCTATTCATGAAGTCAGTATCAATTATATCCGTCAAGTCCATGCCCAAGGCTTGAAAGATATATCAATCTCAAAACTCATCAGTTTCCGTATTCACGATGTTGAAGTTGACTATATCAAAGAATTAAAGAAACTGGGATACAGTGACATATCTCCCTCAGAACTCATTTCCTTGAACATTCATGATGTGGATATCCCTTTTGTTCGTGAGATCAACAAACGTGGATTCAAGGATGTGTCTCTAAATAAGTTGGTATCTTTAAAGATCCATGATGTTGATGTGGAACAGATTGAAGTGCTGAAAAATCTGGGATACACCAATGTGGATCTCGACCAGGTAGTATCGTTGAACATTCATGATGTTTCTCCGGATTTCATCCGTGGTGTGCATAAAGCCGGATATAAAGATATTTCTCTGCCTGAGCTTGTATCTTTCCAGATACACGATGTGGATCTGGACTATATTGACGGTCTGGCAGAGGTAGGATTTAAAGATATTCCTGTTTCAGAATTAATCTCTTTAAAAATTCATGATGTCAATATCGATTATATTAAAGGTTTTCAAAAACTGGGTGTCAAAGATCTTGATATCTCCACCCTTATATCCTTTAGTATTCATGATGTGGAGCCGGCCTTTATTGAGGACATGAAAAAACTCGGCTATACATCCATTCCGGCAGATAAACTGGTCTCTTTGAACATTCATGATGTCACGGTTGATTACGTTAAAGGTGTGCATGCCGCCGGGCTGAAGGACATCACTCTGAATCAGCTGATCTCTTTCAAGATCCATGATGTGGACAAGGAGTATATTGAATTTGCCATAAAACTGTATAAGGAAAGAGGCAAAAAACTCACTCCCGAGAAGATCATCAGCATGAAGATCCACGATTTTTAAGAAGAATAATATGAAGTGGTCTGCTCAACTGTTAAGGATCTAGATCTGAAAGACAGCCATTTCCGGATTTGGTTGGGCAGCCCTTAAAAAGCCTATATTAAATAAAATTTAGAAGTTATTTAAAAAAAAAGCATTGACAACCTATAGTGTAGGTGATATAACCTAATAAAGAGGTTAAAAATGCTCGAGAAATTGTTTGGCAGCAAAACCGCAGAAAGAGTGTTGATGTATCTGTTTGTCTTCCAGGAAGGGTATCCAACAGAAATCTCCAGGATTTTCTCCATTCCACTGAATATGATCCAAAAACAATTATTCAAATTTGAAGAAGGTGGAATGCTGGTAAGTCGACTAAGGGGAAAAGTCAGGATTTATCAATGGAATCCCCGTTATCCCTTTTTAAATGAGGTTGAAAAATTATTAGAAAGGAATTTTGAATATCTTCCTGAGGTCATTAAGGAAAGGTATTATAGGCAGCGTACCCGTCCTCGAAGAAGGGATAAGAAATGATTGATATTACAAAAGAAACTGATTTAAAAGAATTGGCAGCAATTGTTGGGAAAATATTGAAGGATGCCAATATCGATGCTGTTCTTACTGGTGGAGCAGTTGTGTCAATTTATACTGATAATAAGTACCAGTCTTTTGATCTGGATTTTATCACCTATAGTTCATACAAAGAATTAGAAGAAGCTTTTAAAGGTACTGGTTTTTATCGAGACGGCCGGTTTTTTAAACACCCTGAAACTGATTTTTATATTGATTTTCCTGCTCCTCCTCTGGCTATTGGCAATAAACCTATAAATGAATTTAATGAGATTGTTTCAAAAAATCAATACCTCAAGTTGCTTACTCCCACACATAGTGTAATGGATAGGCTGGCAGCTTATTACCATTGGAATGACCAGCAATCTCTTATTCAAGCCTTAATGATCGTCAAAGACCAGATAGTTGATTATGCTGAGATTAAAGAATGGTCAAAAAAAGAAGGTATGGAAGATAAATATGAGCATTTTAAAAAAAGAATCAAGATGTAGAAAAATTAGAAAAGATATGAGCTTGCCAGATGAGTAAATATTGTAGTATATAATATTTTATTATGAATGAAACTAAACAAGAACAATTGTCCTTATTAAAGAAATGGTTAACAGCTGTCCGGCCCTGGGCTCTGCCCGCATCCACTATGCCGGTGATATTCGGAACCTCGCTGGCTGTTGTATTCGGGAATGCCCCCTTCGATATTTTCCGTTTCCTTCTTGCCCTGCTTGCTATGGTAATACTTCATTCAGCCGCTAATATGATGAGTGATGTTTTTGACTACAAACGGGGCTTAGACAAGACAATCACTCCTGTAAGCGGCGCTATTGTGCGCGGCTGGATCACGACTAAAGAAGCGGCTGTGGGCTCTATTTTTCTTTTTATTGTGGGCTCAGCCCTGGGTATCGTCCTTGTGTTATTAACCGGAACTATCTTACTGATAATCGGAGCCATAGGAGTGTTGATCGGGGTGTTTTATGCGGCCATTAAATATCATGCTCTGGGAGACTTTGCGGTTTTTCTTAATTTCGGCATACTTGGAGCTTTAGGAGCCTGGGTTGTGCAGACACACTCATTTTCCTGGCTGCCGGTAATATGGACCGTTCCCATGGCAATGCTGGTGAGTGCAATCCTGCATGCCAACAACTGGAGAGACGCTGCCTCGGACAAAGAGAGAAAGATCGCAACCATAGCAGGGTTGTTGGGAGATAAAGCTTCAGCCGCTTATTATGCTTTTCTGATTTTTGGTTCAGTAGCAATTGTTATTGGCCTTATCATTTTTCCGCGGCTGTTTGTCTCTCAACTAAAACCTATGCCCCTGACATTTTTGCTCATTATTCTGGCCTTGCCCCATGTTTTCAAGCTTTGGGGCCGAGCTGTGCACAGGCATAAGCCCCGCCGGCCTCTGGATTTTGTAATCTTAGACGGTGCTACTGCCCAGCATAATCTTATCTTTGGCCTGCTTTGTACAGCTGCAGTCTGGTTGGAATTTCTCTTAAAATGGGGATGATCCCGCCCAAAAATACCCGGGAAATCTTTCGCTCCACTCTCCTTGCTGTTCCCGCAGTTGTCCTTTTTGTACCGCTGTTTTTTCTTCGCCGGCTTGGGCCGGTAGATTTCTGGGGGTGGATGAGCTTCAATATTGCGGCTGTTATTACGTTTAGCTTGCTAAGGGACAGGTCTTATCCTGTACTTTTAAAAAAGGATTTAAAATCCGGTCTGACCCATAAGATAATCCTGGGTTTGTTTTCTGCGCTTCTGCTTTATGCTTTATTCTACGTAGGGAACGAACTTTCGCAAATAATATTTCCTTTTGCAGAAACGGATATAAGCCGGGTCTACAGCTTCAAACAGGGGGCAGCGACCTGGCGGATAGCAGTGCTTATGGTCTTTATAATCGGACCAGGTGAAGAGATCTTTTGGCGGGGATTTCTCCAGCGAAAATGGACAGAAAAGCATGGCTCCCTCCCGGGGCTTATTATGGCGGTATTTTTCTATGCCGGCATCCATATCTCCAGCGGCAATATCATGCTGGTCTCGGCAGCAGCGGTTTGCGGCCTCTTCTGGGGAGTATTATACCTCCGTTACCGCTCGGTTATAATGTTGATTATTAGCCACACCCTCTGGGACCTGCTGATATTCTTAGCTTTTCCGATGTAAATTATTATAGTATATATAAGATATGGCAAAGCGAGCTCCTTTTAGTAACATCAAAGCGGTCCTTGGCTGCAGTATTTTGGCCTTTTTTCTTATTGCGATTTTAGGTATTATATTTTCCTTTTTTACTGATAACCTGGAACTGGCATCTTTGATTCGCATCCGCTGTTTCCTTGGCATAGGAATTGGGATTGTGATAATTGTTGCCTGGAAGATAGTATCAGGCTATATAGAATGAAAAATAATTCAGGATAATATGTTTATTTCTTTTGGGGATTTAATTAACATCGCCATCCTTATTATTGGCATATTCTGGTGTAAAGAGATATTTGGGAGATTACCAAAAGATATTGAAGAATTTAAAAACAAAAAAGATGAAACAACTCGTTTTGTAATTATCTTTTTCTGGGTGATTACGGCCGGATATATCATTTTTGTTATAGTGTTTATCTGGGGTATTATATTATCCTTTTTAAAGCCTCCGGTTTAGTGTCCCCTGAATTGCGAGATTTTAAGCGCTTAACCTGGATTATTCACGAGTCGAGGTTGCTGCAGATGCGAGGCACAGGGTATGAAGCTGTGGTCCTTCACCGCGAATACCCTGTAACGAAGCAGATGCAGTAAAATCGGCTCGCCTTTGGTAAAAAAATGGCGATTAAAATTA
>JAUVXM010000029.1 GCA_030603565.1 Candidatus Aminicenantota bacterium | reverse complement strand
CCATATGGGTTTTTTCCAAAACCACTGACGTACATCTTTAAATGCTCGAGATGTATTTCATCTTCCAGCTTTTTGTCTGTTGGTATTCCTATATGATGATATTTCATATTCTATTTCCTTTGAGCATATAACAATTACTATTATGCCTGCTGTTTTTTGCGAAAAATGCAGATGCAGAACCGTCTAAATATTAAGAATTCCTCCTCAAATGTGCTTAATTTCCAAAAATACATTATCAATATCCCCGTTATATTGCAAGCTGTATATCTTACGGTTTAATTGTCTCTGATCTCACCGCATCTGGGGTGTTGCGGCGGATTCGCGGTGAAATACCACAGCTTCACCCGCCACGCCTACCGGCTACGGCAAGCTCAACTCGTGCATTAACCAGGTTAGAAAGCTCTCACAGGGAATACACAATATATTATCAATTAAAAGTCTTTCATTTCCTCTATAAACAAATATGGGCTGGCATTCGGGATAGTCTTGATGAAATGTTTTAAGAGGCCTTAGTTCATTTCTGCGCAGCTTTCGAGTGTTTTTGACCTCAACTGCCCAAAAACATTCTTTCCCATAGATGACAAAATCGACCTCAGCGCCGGCTATGTGGATTTCCGGGAGATGCGGACCAAGGAAAACGGTATCGATGCCGTTTTGGTATCTACCCCAGATCACGTTCACGCAGTAGCCTGCATGGCCGCCGTCAAAAAAGGCAAACATGTGTACTGTGAAAAACCTCTAACCCATTCGATCTATGAAACACGCAGGGTAACAGAGGCCGCCCGAAAAGCAGGAGTGGCCACTCAGATGGGTAACCTCGGCCATTCCGGAGAAGGGATTCGCTTGGCAGTAGAGTGGATAAGAGACGGCGCGATCGGACCGGTGCGGGAGGTTCACGGCTGGACCAGCGTAGGAAGGCCAGATCGGTGAGCATAACTTCGGAAAGATCATGCTAACCTTTTTTACCTTCGGAACGGGAACAAATACTGATAAGGCGGTCACGGTTGTGTCAAAGACACACGTATCCGGAGCTTCCGGAATTTGGTATCAGTGGTTATGGTTGTTTACCATGCCTTCCACTCTTCTAAGGATTATTAATCTGAACTATTCATAAAAAATGGGGAAACTCCTGGAAACTTACCAGTTGAATTCAAATCCACATGCCCAGTTTGCTGTATTCAGAATATTACTAAAAGATATAATGAACAATTTAAGTCCTGAAGAATGTTCGTATACAATCCCAAAACGGTGTCCCAAAGATTGGTTAAACTTCTTTGCAGGCGAGGATCTGTATTCTTCCTGACGGTCAGTTTCTATGTCATTAACAATCATAAAACCATTTAACCATTTACGCGTTATTCTACTTGGGTACAAAACTTTCCCAAATGTGTTTTGATCAATTAGTGTAAATCTAATGTCAGTTCCTAAGATAACAAAGAAACATTTCTTTATATTTACTTTTATTCCGACAGGCAAGAAAACAAACCATCTATCAAAGTTTGCATCAAAAGAGTAAATTTTTTCATACGAGTTGAGGTACTGTTCAGTTGATGGTAAAAAAATACTATATTCTGTCTGAGAGTTCATAATATAATCAGACTTTTCCTCAAACTCTTGTTTAACTGAAAATTTCTGTATTTGAACTCCACCAAATAATGTCCAGTTTATTTTTGGAACATATGATAATGAAGCAAACCAATTCCAGTGATTTGTTCGATTTTCCCCGCTTCCACTGAGACCGCTTTCTCGATTACCTTGGGATTCTTTTCGCCGGAAGTGTTTATTATACGCATAATAATAGTCATAAGCCCTATCTTCAGAAGTCGAGTTCGCTGATGTGCTTGATCCCGCAGTATCGATATTTGACCAGTTATAAGATAGGAAAGATCTTAATTTCAATTTAGTTGAAATATCCTGCTCGAATGTTAAGGCGATATTTTGTCTTGTCCCATCCCCCGAATAGGACTCGCGGCTTTCTAATGAATATTGATAATCACTGTAATAATTTTTATTTGTATCTCTTTCATACCAGGTATCTGAGGAATCTTTAGAAAAAGTGTCTTCCGTACTTTTTCCCTTTGTCAGCCCACCGTAAAAACCCAAGTGGGTTTCATCCTTAATATGATAAATTAATCCAACACCTAGTTCAATATGATGCCCAGCAATATCAAAGGACTCGTCATTTAGGTTATCAAATGATGAATGAGGATAAACACCCAATTTTGAATCGAAGAGATTTCCATCTCTGTTATAACTGTAATGTCCAAAACGAAATCCTAAGTCAACTTTCTCTGAAATATTATATCCAAGCATAATTTCAGATTGAGTGCCAAATACTGTCTGCTGATTTTCATCAATATCCAATCTTTGCACGTCTGTTTTTCCCATTCCAATTGGAAGAGCTTGGTCAAAGTTTCTCCAATCATAGGCAGAACGATAAGGACCATAATCAAATATTGAACGATTCATTAAACTAACTGTAATTTTAGAACTCAAAGGGAGAATTACAGCAAAGTTATATATCGGAGTTGTTTTTATTGTGTTCAATGATGTCTGGGTGTACCATCTTGGTTGAACCATGGCGTCTGTGTAAGAATTATAGTAATTACTGTATTGAGTAAAATCCGGAACAGAAAAATAAGACGAATTGTTTTGGGCATTGAAGTCAAGATAGACAGATTTTTGTGACTGCCTTACTATAAACGCTGGATTCCAGATAAGATCAGAGTATGAATCAATAACCATACCCGAGATTTCCGAGGGGAAAACCATCATCAGCACTGTTTGAAAGTACATTGGGGCGAGGAAATAAGGGACATCTGGCCGGTGTGTTCTGATTGGGGGAACGTCAGCAAAAACCTGTGTGATTAAAAGAATTAATAGAAGAACAAGCATGATAAACTTTTTTTGTAACATGTTTTCCTCTTAGTTTTAATCTTATGTAATAATTAATAGTGATTTCAAAATAAACTCACTTCCCGATTATTATTTTTATTAATAACATATCTTCCGATTTTATTCAATATATGAGATAGCTCTACTCCTTTGCCTGTCTGCCGTGCTAACGGCACAGGTAGACCCAGGCAGGCATCCCAAGAGGACGCTTATGTTAAGAGGCTCAAAGTGCTTAATAGGCTTGCATTTGCAGAATATCTATTTTATAGTATTTGAATTAGCCTGACCTATTCAAAAAAAAACGATGAGAAAATCGCTATTCCGGCAGGTGTGATGCCAGTTAAATTTGAAAAGAGATTGACTATGAAGATAAAAGGATTGCTTACATTGATCTTCCTGGTTTCAGGAGCTGCAGGGATTATAACAGCAGATACAGCCTTACAAGAAGAAGTTCTAACTTCCTTGATCGAGAAAATCTCGGCCAGGATGGAATCCTATCCGGAGCTTGAAAACTGGAAGGCCGGTCTGTTGACCACAAACATAGAAGTGGATAAAAAGGGAAATCCAAAAAAGCTTACAAAGATCAAAATGTTAGTAACTGTCCGGGGTGACGAAAGAACAGAAGGTATCCTGGAAGTTCTCAGGACCATAAAGGGAAAAACCAGTGACATCACAGAGAATTACCGCCGGAAAGTGGAAAAACAAAAGGCAAAGATGAAGAAACGGGAAGCCAAACAGGCGGAAAAAGAGAATGGCAATAGCCGGTTTGAGGTAAGCTTGAAGGAGCTGCTTCCCTTTAGTATGGAGAAACGAAATAAGTATAGTTTTGAGCTGCTAGAAGAAATAGAGCATAATGAGATTCCTGTTTATATTCTTAAGTCAAAAGCTAAATCACCGGGAGAAAAATACTGGGAAGGGCAATACTTTATCCATAAGGACACCTATGATCTGCTACAGGTCGAGATTTCCCCCTCAAAAAACCCGAAATATGTCAAAGAGTTTGATATAAAGATGGATTTTGCTGTACTCCCGGATGGTCATTTTGTTGTAAAACATGTGAAAACATGGATCAATGCCGGTATGTTTCTCAAACGAATTCGGATGATCTCAAAACAGGAATATTCGGATTATGAGGTGCTGGATCTACCCTGACGCAATCTTAAAAGGGATAAACCCTTTGTTAAATGGCCAATTCCTAGCGTAGATCCTTTTTGCTTTCGTATTTTTTTCCCTAACATTTCATATTTCTTTTTTGATATAATCCTTAAATCAGTAACAGCGCATGTATGCTTTTTTAGATAAATTCTTTTTTGTATTCCATTCTTTTCTAATTGTGTTTAATCTTTTCGGCTGGATTTGGAAGAAGACCAGGAAAACAAATCTTGCTGTCCTTTTTCTCACAGCTTTTTCCTGGTTCGGGCTCGGATTATTCTATGGTTTCGGATACTGCCCTTGCACTGACTGGCACTGGCAGGTCAGGATGGAGCTGGGCCATTATGACATGCCACCTTCTTATTTAACCTTCCTTATTAAATCTCTAAGCGGATTTGAGGCAAATAAAACAATGGTTGATATATTTGCAGTAATTTTTTTATTTCTGGCTTTTTTTGCATCTTTATATACAAATATAAGAGACTATAGAAAAAAGCAGTGACACCAAATCCATAATTGGATTTACCGTAATATCCAACCTTTACTTACTTCCTGGCTGCTCCAGTCGGTTTCCATTAACTCTCCGCCGCTAATTGCAGCCCAAGTGGCTCCAAGCCGGGCAGAAAACTCATTGTCTTCTGCTGGCCTAAAGTTATGGGGGTGGCCCATTGGCGGCCGTTAACTTCATCGATATGCATATTGCCGTCTAACCACATTGCAGGTTTAGACTCACCTACTCCGGTATCTTTATTTGTAATTTCTATAACCCAACGATCACGCCCTTCCTCTGTGAAGTGCCCTGACAAAGTTTTAATATTTCAATTCTATTAAATTAAACTTAGTCTTTTCCGAATAGTTTTATAAGCTGCTCGTTATTTGGTGGCACCATTACTTTTGGAACAGTCCGCATAACTAAGTCATAAGATTGAGGAAGTTTAGCCTTAAGGTCAGCCCCTGTCTTGATATTAAACTCTGCATCACGTGGAAAAAATACTTCCCGTAACTCCCAATAATCAAAAATAATCCAATAAGCATACTCCTGAATAAGAACCCTGTTTAATTCTTCAGCTGGATCATCCCCGTACTGCTTAACATCATAATAGCCTTTAGCAATAGCTTCTTGGGTTACCTTATGCGCTACCGATGTTGTAGAAATGCCCCACTCATCAGGAAATGTATAGTGCAATCCAACATCGGTTATATGATGTAAGATGTGTTCCATAACTTCATTTATCTGAGTTGGAACACCTTCCATAATGATGTCGCAGATGCTGTTCTTGCTTCTTGTAATGTCCATGAGTTTTTCATCTTCTGGGGAGAACTCATAATTATGTCCTTTAAAGAAAGGGATCGTTGTCCTGTATTTATACAAATTTGTTAAAAGCTCTTCCTGCAGTTTGATATCAATATCACCATCACGTGCAAACAGTGATTTGATAGTTATAGCGACCTTCTTCATGAATTCATCTGAAATATCATCTCGTCCAATAAGAGTAATCCCGCAAACCGTAAGATGCTTTGTGAACGGTAAATATTCCTTTGTCTGAATTATGTCTGACATTTGGTACAGATCTTCAGGTACTTCACCAGTAGGTGTCATAAGGATGCACCCACCTGTATGAGTGTTTCCAGCAACGTTCTCATCGGGTATGGCCTGTTCTGCAACAGGTTCTTGCTGATCTACTTTATTTGAATCTGAGTTTTGGGAACTGCAGGATATAAAAAGAAAGATCAAACAGACTATTAAGCTACAAACTTGTTTTTTTAACATAATCTCATCTCCTTTTTAAATTTGTATCAATTATTGTATCAACTAATTTTATATCACAAATCTATTACTATTTTAATGCTTTTTTAATTCCCTGGAAATCTTGACAAAATTGAGGGGAGATTGTCTGCCTGTCATATCTTCTATTTCTACTTTAATCACTGCTGTTTTTTGTATTTCTTTATCAATAAAATGATACTGCCGATCAGAATATTGACTCATGATTATTTTGAGCGCCCTTCGTTTCTCATCAGCACTTTGCAGAAGAACAGCTTTGCCATATCCTATAACACTCTGGTATCTCATGCCCCATTTACACGCATCTTCTGCCTTTATAATCTCGGAATTTATGTCAATTTCAAAACAAACACGAGGATTTTTTCTCATGATGTCAATCTTCTTTCCTTTAGCAGCACTGTGAAAATAAAGCGTCTTGTCTTGGTATCCAAAACTTAGGGGCACAATATATGGATTCTCCTCATCAGACAATCCAAGCCGGCAAACAAGTGCTTTTTTAATTATAGCCTCAATGGCTGATATTTTGAAAATTTCTTTTTCCTGTTTATATTTAGATTTTTCTATGCCCATTTTATTACTTCTGGACTATTATACATTATTTTTTTTCATCAGATCAATTTCACCCTATTTATTTCTTCTGAGGGGCGTTTTTCTTTTAAAGCAATAGGTTTTTTTCTGCATGAAATCTAATGATATTTCAGACGTTAAAGATTTTTATCTACTTGAATTCATGGCGAAATATTATAGACATTGATAAAATAGTATCGCATTCTCCCCACTAAACATGGAAAACCTGAGAAAATATGGAAAAGCGCCTTTCAAAGTAGTCCTTGTTCACGGCGGCCCAGGAGCGGCTGGAGAGATGGCTCCGGTTGCGCGTAAACTTGTTTCCGTCTGCGGTGTTTTGGAACCGCTTCAAACTGCTGCCTCCCTTAAAGGGCAGGTCGAAGAGTTAAAAACCATAATGCAAAAGAACTCAGACTTCCCTGTCACCTTGATCGGCTTTTCCTGGGGAGCGTGGCTCAGTTTTATATTTAGCGCAAATTATCCCGAATTTGTAAAAAAACTAATCCTTATCGGAAGCGGACCCTTTGAAGAAAAATATGCAGCGCAAATTCAAGAGACCAGATTAAACCGTCTAAGCAAAGAAGAAATAAAAGAAGTCATATCTCTAATGGCAGGGTTAAATGACTCAGCAACTGCAAACAAACTCACAGCATTTAAGCGGTTTGGAGCATTGTTTTCTAAAGCCGATGCCTATAATCCTATTATGTTCGAATCCGAAGTTATCGTATACCAGGCTGATATCTTTCAAAGCGGGTGGAAAGATGCTGCAGAACTAAGAAGAAGCGGGAGGCTCCTGGAACTTGCAAAATATATCAAATGCCCGGTGCTTGCAATCCACGGCGACTATGACCCCCATCCGGCTGAAGGAGTAGATAAGCCTCTAGCTGCCACTCTTAAGAGCTTTCGATTTATCCATCTTAAAAACTGCGGGCACAGGCCCTGGATAGAACGGAAGGCTAAGAAGGAATTTTATAAAATTCTTATATCAGAAGTTTTGTGAACCCGTGCCCGGATTTTCCCTGCAAAACTTTCTTCGCGCTGCGTGACCCTAACATGAGTGATGAGGAATTTAATAATTCTCTTGCAGAGAGGCAAAAGGAATTAAAAAGGAGAACTGAAGTCGGGACTGATAAGTGGCTGCAAGAAAAGTCCGGTAGTTGACCTTGCTCTTGCCTGAAGCTCAATTTTTCTATAGAATAAGCAGGAAAATCAAACTTTTAGTGCAAAACAAATGACACAACAAAAAAACTTTTATCAATTGGAAAAAAACATCCTCAAGTACAAGGAAAAGATAGATAAGCTGCGGGAAAATGAAGAGACAATAGATTATAAAGAAATCGAACGGCTGAAAGGCCAAATATCTGAAGAATGGAACCGTATCCAACCGAACCTTACTCCCCTTCAGTATGTGCAGATCGCCCGCCATCCCCAGAGGCCCTACACTCTTGACTATCTTAACTACTTGACGGATGATTTCCTTGAATTTCATGGTGACCGCCGAGCCGGTGATGACCCGGCCCTGGTGACCGGCTTTGGTTTTTACCGCGGCCGGTCAGTCGCTTTTATCGGGCACCAGAAAGGACGAACGACCAGTCAGAGGATCGCCCGAAATTTCGGGCAGCCGAATCCGGAGGGATACCGTAAAGCCCTGCGTATTATGAAGCTGGCCGATAAATTCGGCTTTCCTATTGTGACTCTCATCGATACACCAGGGGCATATCCCGGGATCCAGGCGGAAGAGCGGGGCCAGGCGGAAGCAATTGCCAATAACCTGAAGGAGATCTCAAAGCTTAAAATACCGGTGATAAATGTAGTCATCGGCGAAGGCGGCAGCGGCGGGGCCCTGGCAGTCGGAGTAGGGGATGTACTCCTGATGCTAGAAAATTCCTTCTACTCTGTCATATCTCCTGAGGGCTGTGCTGCTATTCTCTGGAAGGACCAGGCGGCTGTTGAGAAAGCCGCTAATAATTTAAAGTTCCTGGCAAAGGACCTGCTGAAACTCGGTATTGCAGACAAAATCATTCCGGAACCACCTGGCGCAGCTCACGTTGACTGGGAATTAACATTTAAAAATGTGGATAAACAATTGCATCAGACTCTAAAAACAGTAGAGGCGCAGTCGCCGGGAAAAAGGCTTCAAGCAAGATATGATAAATACAGAAAAATAGGATTTTTTACTGAGACATGAGTAGAAAAGAGAAAAAAAAACAAGTTGCTGCCATTAAAGGGACAAAAGATATACTTCCCCTGGAAGCAAGGAAGTGGCAGCAAGTAGAAACCCTGATCAAAGCCTATTGTGAGCGTTATGGATACCGGGAAATCCGCACTCCGGTCTTTGAATCTACAGAGCTTTTTCAAAAAGGAACTGGCGAGACCTCTGATATTGTCATGAAAGAGATGTACAGTTTTGTGGACAAAGGAGGCCGCTCCCTGACCTTAAGGCCTGAATATACACCGTCTATAGTACGCGCTATAATCGAACACAGGCTTTATCTTCAACCTCAGCCGATGAGGTATTATTATATCGGACCAATGTTCCGTTACGACAAACCGCAAAAAGGACGTTACCGCCAGTTTCATCAGCTGGATATCGAAGTCTTCGGAGAAAAAGATGCTGCCGTTGATGCCGAAATCGTTGAGATGGCCTCAGGCCTGCTCAGTCAGTTAAAAGTCAAAGGAACCGATATCCTGGTAAATTCTGTCGGGTGCCGCAAATGCCGGCCGGGATATCATAAAGAGTTGAGACATCAAGCCGAGTTAGCACGTGATTCCTTATGCTCTGACTGCCAGCGTAAAATGTCCACCAATCCCCTGCGGATATTTGACTGCAAGGAAGAGTCATGCAGGGAAATATCGCAAGGATTTCCAAAAATCACAGATTTCCTGTGCCGAGAATGCGACGAGCATTTTAAGAATTTCCGCTCTTACCTTGACCTTTATGGATTAAAACATAAAGTAGAACCCCGTCTGGTGCGCGGCCTTGATTATTACACAAAAACTACTTTTGAAATCGTATCCACCGAATTAGGAGCCCAGGATGCTATTCTCGGCGGGGGGCGATATGACGATATGATAAAGGATTTTGGAGGGCCTGATGTCTGCGGGATAGGGTTTGCTTTAGGAGTAGAAAGGCTGCTTTCCCTGGTCCCTCAAAAAAAGGAACCTGAAAACATTGTGTATTTGGTCTGTCTGGGCGAAGAAGCTAAGAAAGAAGGGATGCTGTTGGCCCAATATTTACACAAAGAAAATATAGAATGCCTACTTGAATACAAGTCTCGCAACCTGAGTAAACAGATGAGCAGGGCGAATAAAATCGGAGCGACCTGGGTGTTGATAATCGGTGAGGATGAGATAAAGAAAAAAAGATTTCAGTTAAAAAACATGGCATCCGGAGAACAAAAAGAAGTTGCCCGGGAAAAAGCGTTGAATATTATCAGGGGAAACATATGAGATCCAAAAATACAAATAAATGGCAACGGACACATTACTGCGGGGACCTGCGGCTTAAACACTGCGGAGAGGAAGTGACTCTTTGCGGCTGGGTCAACCGGCAGCGGGATATGGGCAACCTTATATTTTTTGACCTTAGAGATAGAGAAGGGCTGGTCCAGGTGGTCATTTCTGCAGATAAAAAAAATCTTCTGAAAACAGCTGGCACTTTGAGGATGGAGTATGTTCTTGGAATCAGAGGCAAAGTAAAAGACCGGGGAGAAAATCTGCGGAATGCTGAGCTCCCTACCGGAGATATTGAAGTCGAAGTGGAGGATATGAATATTTTCAATGCTTCTGAGGTGCCCCCCTTTGTAATTGCTGACCCACCTCAGGCTTCAGAAGAGCTTCGCTTCAAATACCGCTATCTTGACCTTCGCCGCCCTTCAATGCAGAGAAATATCAAGCTCAGGCACCAGGCTGCCTTGACGGTCAGGAATTTTCTGAGTGAAAATGGGTTTTACGAGATAGAGACTCCTTTTTTGACCAAGTCAACGCCTGAAGGCGCCCGGGACTACCTTGTGCCCAGCCGGAAATACAAAGGCAGGTTTTTTGCCCTGCCTCAGTCCCCCCAGATATTTAAGCAGCTTTTTATGATATCCGGATTTGACCGTTATTTCCAGATCGTCCGCTGTTTCCGGGATGAAGACATGCGCGCTGACCGGCAGCCTGAGTTCACTCAAATCGATATTGAAATGAGCTTTAGTAACCGGGAGGAGCTTTTCTCGCTGACAGAATCCATGATGGCAAAACTTTTTGCCCTCATAGGAGTAAAGGTGGCGCTGCCATTCCCCCGATTCACATATGCAGCGGCAATGGAAAAATATGGTTCAGATAAACCTGATCTGCGTTTTGGAATGGAAATCCAGGATTTTACGGAAACAGGAAAACTGATCGATTCGCATGTTATCAAGGGCGCTCTTGCAGCCGGCATAGAACTCAAGTGCCTGATATTAGAAAATGCGGGTGGACTTTCCCGCAGCCAGCTGGATAAGCTGAACCGAAAAGCGCGCGATCTAGGCGGCAAAGGAGTCATCTGGGTCAAAAAAGACGGAGGATTTAAATCTTCCCTGAAACTGGAGGATGAGTATTTTGAGCTTATCTGGAAAAAAGCAAAGGCTGGAGACAAAGACCTGATTCTTTTAGTTGCGGATGAGAAAGAAAAGGCTTTGCTTATACTTGGAGAAATCAGGCTGGCCTTTCAGGCTGCCGAATTACAGAAATCAAATAAATATAAATTCGCCTGGGTGACAGACTTTCCTCTTTTTGAATGGAGCGAAGAAGAGCAGCGTCTTGTGTCTATGCATCATCCATTTACGTCCCCCCTTAATGAGGACATTAAATATCTTGAAAAAGAGCCGGAACGGGCAAGGGCCCGGGCCTATGACCTGGTGCTGAATGGAGTGGAGATCGGAGGAGGCTCTATCAGGATCAATGACCTGAAGCTTCAGCAGCAGATATTTAAGATCCTGAAGTTGGGCCCGGAGGAAATGGAAGCAAAATTCGGTTTTTTTCTGGAGGCACTAACGTTCGGGGCTCCTCCTCACGGAGGTATTGCTCTCGGTTTTGACCGTATTGCCATGCTGCTTGCCGGGGAGAAATCCATCCGGGATGTCATCCCCTTCCCTAAAACAACCAGCTCGCTCTGCCTGCTGACAAATTCCCCCTCCAGTATCAGAAAGAAGCAGCTCAAAGAACTGGGCCTTGATATAATTGAATAATTGTTCTATTTTTGAGGTATATAATAATAAAATTGCAATTGAGCTGGATTATATACGGGTCGATGTTGCCGCAGATGAGGAAAAGCGGAAAATAGTTAATGGAAAATTGCAAATGGGAAAAACCGTGAAATGGGAATTGTAAAATGAGCAATGTTATGGTAAAAAATTTGTATATTATGAAATTCTGATGTGGCTGAAGCGAGCACAAGCCACACCCGAATTTCATCTGTAAGGAGGGAAAAATGAATAAGAGAATCACTCTGGTTTGTTTCTCTGTTTTTTTGGTTTTTATTCTTTCTAATTGTGCCCCATCCAAGCTAAGCGTAGATGATGCTCAAGGCCTGTTAGAAAAGATCAATGCTTCCCCGTTTGGTGTAACATTAAAGGCAGACAGCGCTAATATCGTAATAGAACCGGATAAAGAAAAATCCGGCCGCTTTATCGTGACTTATAAAAACCCGGATTGTTCCCTTAATACTGCCATATACAAACACATGAATCTCTCGATCCCGGAATTTGATGTCCCCATATCAATTGAAGAACTGGTGTATGCTTACAGTCCTTCGGATAATTCTTGCTATGTGCTCTCTGCAAAGGGAATGGATTATTCTCTTGATTTGGCAAAGTTTACCCCGGATCAAATGGCCGGAGAATCTAAGGTGGACCCTAAAAAAATTCCTAAGATGGATTTGGACTACCACTTCGGCAGCCTTGTATTTAGTGACTATGATATCAGCCCTTTACTGGATTCAAAAGACGAAAGCTTTATTGAGGTATTGACCGGCCTGATGGAAGTCAACAAGGACCTTAAAACATCGCTTAAGGATATGAAGATAGGATTTGATCTGACCCTTGAGGAAAAAGTTGCAATGACTTTTGCGATCGATGAGGCTAAAAGCCGGCTGTCTTTTGCCCCGGAATTTATCCTGTCTTTTTTTAATCAGGAAAAAGAGACCTCTCCCTTTCCCAAACTGCTTGAAGCAGGTAATCCTTTTATGAAAGTTGAATCAAGTCTTAAAAATATGACTGTGTCTTTTCAGGGCCCTAAAAACAATTTCAATAGCAGAGTTGATAATATGGGGATAACCTATACGGTCGAACCTGCAAAGGGGAAAGATTCCATTGATTTTGGGGTTGATTGGAACCTTGAGGGACTGCAAGTAACAGGATTAGAGAAGAAAGCAATCGAAGCCTTAGTCAATCTTAATAAACTGGATTTCCATTTTGCCCTGGAACAGCTGTCGCCTGAATTTATTGAAGCTTACTTTGACCTTATAAAGACTGCCCAATCAATGGGCATTTCTCCTGATCCTGCTAAGCAGCAGGAATTAGCTATGAAAGGTCCGGCCCTGGCAGGAACATTTATGAGTTCAAAACCTATTATAGTAATTTCCATCTCTCATCTTGACCATAAATTGGCAAAAATTACAGCAGAAGGATATTTTCAGTTTATCACCATGGGGCCCCCGGTCGGGAAGGCGACTGTAAACGTCTCTAATATTGAGGAAGCAGCAAAAAAACTTAAGGCCGAGGAGGTTTTTCCAGCAAAGGAGATCGATGGATTCCTGCAGAAACTCAAAGAATTATTCGTGCTGGATGAAAATGGAGAAGGGACTCTCACATTTGAATTAAAAGAGGGTGACCAGTCTCACTTCTATCTGAACGGAAAACAGAAGAAATTCTAGGAGAAACTCTAAAACACCGATTTAAGCGGCCGTGTTTCTTTTATTAAAGTTCCGATCATTGCCAGAAATATGAATAAAAAGACCAGCCAAAGGGCAGTTGCTGCTGCCTGAGATAAAAATTGATTTAAAGTAAATGATACATTTTCTACTGGGAAAAGATAAGTTTTAAAAAAAGCATTGGAAAAAGGATACAAAAGGCCAACCACTGCTCCGCAGATAGCGCCGAGAGAGAGGCGTTTACCTAATGATGCTCCCCCTGCCCAGGCAGTAACTGCTGCTGCGAAAAAACCAGGCACCCAGACAGCTATCCACCATATTTCCCTCATTGCCGGAATATGGCCGAATAATTTAAAGTAGAGTATATCCACGAGAGATAGAAATCCAACACCTGCGATCGCACAAAGGGGAGTATGCCAAGTTCTCGGCTCCAAACCAGAGCGCTGCTCCCTGCGTTTTTTCAGGCGCCGCTGTATAGTTAGCGGGAAGTTATAGAACATATCAAATACTGTATGTTCCAGCAAAGCCCCTCTTTCGCCAAAGATGGGCACTATATTTACAGCTCCGGTCGCCCAATGCCCGGCCATAAAACGGGCAAGGTCAGGATAGCGGTATGCCATCTGAATAGGAAAAGCCAGATAGCCGATATATTTAAAAAAACTTAAAAGGAAGGCAATCTTGTAGTCTTTAAAATTTCGTTCCCGTATAACCAGAAAGGTCACATACAATCCGCGTATAAGAGAGCCGGGTGATATGGGAGTAACCTGGAAGAGACCCAGGATTATACCGGCATGAACCGATGCTTGCTGCCAGGATAATTCCGGATGTAAATTTACGTAAGCAACAGCGACGATTACGGAAACAATCTGGGTAACCGGCAGGGTACAGACATGGACGGCCAGGCTTTTAAGATATTTCTGGATAAATGGTTCTTTTATCTTAGCGTTGATGTTAGCTGCCTCATCCGGTGTAAGCATGCCGTTTTTTTGCCCTTGAGCTACCATGTCCCGCAACCATTGCTCCCGTTCTGCAGACTTAAAATAAAGCCTTACAGGCCTGACAAAGATATTGTCCAGCGATTGTTTGAAGTATTTCCAGTCTGAACAAGCCCGGTGTATTCCAGGCGGCAGAAAAGAAAGCGGAAGATGGACGAAGTATCTTCCGGAATGCTCGCTTAATATTTGAGTGCGTTTTTCGCTTATACGCCCTGCCCGAAGCCAGCCTATAAGCACCTCGGCAATATGAGCCCGGCCCGCTTTCCTGAAATACTTTATGCTGGTAAGCAGACGCTTGTAATGCTGCCTGAAGTCTTTGTGTCCAAATAGTTTCCGCAGAAATTTGCCGAGAAAAGGGATAAGACCCAAAAGGTAAAAAATTGCAGCATTGAATCTATTCCTGTTCAGTTTTTTTTCGGTTTTTTCATCTATTAAGTTACGAATTCTCCAGGATTTGATACTGCTGGCAATAATAGATGACCATAACTTTCTGCTGTAGAGAAGTTTTATGTGGTTATGAGTGATATCCGGGAGAGAGCTGCGATATAATTTCTCCAAATGTTCCAGCTCTTCTAAGATATCTTCCATGCCTTTAAAAGCACCGGCGTTTTGTTTTATAAATCCATTAAGTTTTTTTAAGTCGCCGCGGTCAAACTGTACCAGGCTGCCCCTTCCTATACCTTGAATAATAAGTTTAAAATCAGCCGGGCTCATCGGCAGGAAAGGAAGCAAGGCCAAACCTGCCCGGAAGTCAACAGCAGTGTTTCCTTTAGCCGGGTCATCATCGCATTTAAGGCGCTTGAGAGCATTTGGCTGGCTTTTGCAGGTCCACCATTCATACTGGCGGGCAAGCTCATAAGCGCCCATATCTTGCAGGAGATTGACAAGTGTTGTCATAAATGTCTTTTTGGCACGATATTCGGCAGAGCCAAGCTTTTCTCCTGCATCCCCGACTTTCCATTTTTTCCTGGCATCCAGGTCATTGTCTAATTCGAATCGCCAGGTTCGCCCTTCGATCCATTCGCTTATCTCGCCGCAACTGCCCAAAACAGGGTCTATTAAAGTAGCCAGGATGTTGGCTACTGCTTCTTCCGAACCTAACCGTATTTTTGCTCCTCTGCGGATAAGCCTCTGCCAAAGGGCTCCAGCCCGGGCTGCATCCGGATTGACTTGCGCAGAAAAAGGCCCCTGAAAACCGAGGATGTAGATGAAGTTGCGAAAAATTCTTGCAAACCCTGAAGGAGGGATCAGGATCTTCATGGCATAAAACTTGCCAGGTTCAAGCCCCGGTATCTGTCCTTCAGGAAACATGATGTCAAGAATTTTTACCCGGTAGACCTGGCCGGCAAAACCGCCGCCTACAAATTTATCTATTTCCAATTTAACCCCCCCTTCTCCTGCCGGGGCTAAACCTTTAAAGTCATAGTTAAGTATTTGTCCCGGTTCGTATCGCTTCACCCGCAGAGGACGGTGGGTTTTCTGGGAGCGGTAAATGGTTTCGAGTTTTTGGACTATGTGAGGGGAATATTTTACATCTTTCATAAATATTCTTTTTTATCCATCTTTTTTATTTTTTCGACAATAGTTTTGACTTTTTGATCTTGATCTTTCCGGCAGATAAGCAGGGCATCTTTTGTGTCTACAACTATTAGATCTTTCACTCCCACAAGTGCTGTTAATTTGCCCGGGTTATACAGGATGCAGTTTTCAGCTTCCAGAAGGATATTTTCTCCTCTGCTAACATTATTGTTTTCATCCTGCCTCCAGATATCAGCCAGGGATGACCAGGCCCCTACATCGGACCACCCGAAATTTCCTGTACACATGGCAACGCCTTCCGCTTTTTCCATAAGGGCATAATCAATGGAAGTGGCCGGTATTTTCGCAAAGATATCAGCAAGCTGTGCTTGGTCGTTATTACGAAGCGCTTCCAGCATCTGGGTCCAGAAGGGAAAAATTTCAGGGGCGTATTTTTCAAGCTTTTCTGCAAAAACATCAGCCCGCCATAGAAACATCCCTGAATTCCAGAAATAATTCCCGGCTTTTAAGAAGGATTTTGCTTTGTTATAGTCAGGCTTTTCTTTAAACTCCTGGACCGGATAGAAATCTTCTCCCTGTACTCGGGAAGGGTCTTTGTCAGAAAAACAAATATAACCGAATCCTGTTGAAGGGAAACTGGGGGGGATTCCGAAGGTTATGATATGTTTCAGCTTCCGGGCGGCTTCTGCAGCCGATCTAATCTTTTCCAGGAAAAATTTTTCATCTTGAATAAGATGATCCGCAGGAAGAGCCGCCACAACAGCTGCCGGATTTTTTAAATAAATCACTGCTGTAGCCAGGATCAATGACGGGGCTGTATTTCTGCCTTGCGGTTCTATTAAGAAATTTTCTACAGGAATATCCGGCAGAAGGCTTTTGATGACCTGTGTGTGCTTTTCCCCGGCAATAGTGTAGATATTCGTCTTCGGTATTTTTGGCAGGAGGCGGTTGACTGTTTCTTCGATCATACTTTTTTCACTGATGATGGGAAGGAATTGTTTGGGTTTTTGCTTGCGGCTTAATGGCCAAAAACGCGTCCCGCTGCCACCTGCCATTATTACTGCATAAATACCCATATCAGTTTTCCTTTTCTAGCTTGCGGATAGCGTCTTCAATAGTGCCCTCGACTTCTTTGCGCATTGAATCAAGCTCTTCCTGGGCATTGGCCTCAAAGCGCAGGACTAAGGAGCCCTGAGTGTTTGAGGCGCGTACAAGGGCCCATCCTGAAGGATATATAGCCCGAACGCCGTCGATATCAATTACCGGGTATTTCTGAGATAGTTTATTCTTGACATCTTCCACAATCTTAAATTTGACTTCATCGGAAGAGTATATTCGGATTTCAGGGGTGACATAGGTCTGGGGCAGGTCAGAGAGCATCAGGGATAGTTTTGTATCTGAGCGGGAAAGGATCTCCAGGACCCGGGCCGATGAATAAATAGCATCATCAAATCCGAAAAACCTGTCCGCAAAAAAGATATGTCCGCTCATTTCTCCGGCCAGCAGAGCATGTTCTTCTTGAATTTTTTTCTTGATCAGGGAATGACCGGTTTTCCACATGATCGGCCGCCCTCCCAGCTTTTCTATCTCATCGTAAAGCAGCTGGGATGCTTTGACTTCTGAGATTACTACCGCACCGGGATTTGCCGGGACGATATCCCGGGACAGGAGGATCATCAGTTTGTCCCCCCATATGATATTTCCGGCATCATCAATGACTCCGATGCGGTCACTGTCTCCGTCATAAGCAAATCCTAGGTCCGCTCCCGTTTCTTCAACTTTTTTAATGAGGTCTTCAAGAGCCTCAGGCAGAGTGGGGTCAGGATGATGGTTGGGAAAATTGCCGTCCATCTCGCAATACAGCTCGACAACTTCACAGCCCAGCTCTTTAAATATCGGCACGGCTACTGCTCCGCCGGTTCCGTTTCCAGCATCTACTACGACTTTTAGTTTTTTCTTAAGCTTGATATTATTTACCACATAATCATGATATTCAGGGTTGATGTTTAGGGTCGTGACTTTCCCTTCTTTATCTGAGATGAATTTTTGCTTTTTAATCAGCTGGAATATTTCCTGAATATCATCACCAAAAAGGGTTTGCTTTCCGGCCATCATCTTGAATCCATTGAATTCCGGGGGATTATGTGAGCCGGTTATCATAACTCCAGATTCTAAATTATTGTGATAGATGCTGAAATACAGCAGGGGAGTTGGAATCGTTCCCAGATCGACGACATCACATCCCGTGGAGATAAGACCGCGGATAAGACTTTTGGCAAAGGCCGGAGAGCTAAGGCGGCAATCTCTTCCCACTGCAACCTGCTGACACTGCCTGCCGCGCAGGTATGTTCCTATTCCTTTGCCCAGTACTTCGACTTTTTCTTCAGTCAGGTCCTTACCAACAACACCTCTTATGTCATATTGTCTGAATATTTCCGGATTTAATCCCATAGTTATCCTCCTTCAATATCTTATTGCAAAACTCATGATAAGTCTTTGCTTTTCAACTGGTTAAGGTTTCTCTCTATTATCTGCCATTTGTTTTGGGAATCAAAGATAAATTCAATAAATTCGCGGACAGCACCTTTCCCCCCGGGGTTTCGGCAGATAAAGTGGCTGTGTTTCTTGATCTCCATATGAGCATCAGCTACGGCTCCAGAAAATCCCGCCAGCTTGATGACTGGTAAGTCCCCCAAGTCGTCTCCAATATATGCGGTCTCCTCAGCTTGAAGAGAGTGTTTGTCAAGAATTTCAAAAAAGACTTTCTTTTTGTGGATAATCCCCTGGTAAAGCTCTATGATCTTGAGTTTTTCAGCCCGGATTTTTAGGCTTTCCGAGGTTTTGCCAGTAATGATCCCGGTTTTGAATCCGGCTAAATGTGCCATAAAAATGCCCATACCGTCTCTTACGTGATAGGATTTTATTTCCTGACCGTCCGGAAGAACAAAAAGCAAACCGTCAGTCAGAGTTCCATCCACATCCATAAGTATCATCTTAATTCTTTGGGCGCGTTCTTTGTTATTCATTGGTCAGGTTATTAAAGTTAGATCATTTCTGTTCGCCAGAGGTCATGCAGATGGATTATCCCCAATACTTCATCGTCTTTATTTGTTACAATGAGAGAAGTTATTTTGTTTTTTTCCATAATATTTAAACCTTTTGTAGCTAACTCATCTTTGTCTATAGATTGAGGATGGGGAGTCATACACTTTTCAGCAGTTTTTTCTGTCAAAGTTTCCCCATATTTTTGCAGCAAGCGCCTTACATCTCCATCAGTAATAATCCCAATAAGCTTGTTGTTGTCATCGACAATACAGGTCATCCCCAGATGCTTGGAAGACATCTCTTCCAGCACTTCCAGCATAGGAGCAGCCCGGGAAACCGAAGGGATCTGGCGGCCTTTGTGCATCAACCCTTCTATTCTGGTCAGTTTCTTGCCCAGCTGACCTTTTGGGTGAAAGAAGGCAAAGTCCGTTTTGCTGAAGCCCTTTTGTTTCATAAGAGCAATAGCAAGTGCATCTCCCAAAGCAAGGAAAGCGGTTGAACTGGACGTAGGTATCATTCCACTCGGGTCTGCCTCTCTCTCTACTTTTACTTCCAGAGTGATGTCACTGTACTTAGCCAACTTCGATTTTTTATTTCCGGTAATACCAATTAGTTTTATCCCGATTCTTTTGACAAAATCCAATATCCCAACAATCTCGCGGGTATCACCACTATAGGAGAGGGCCAGCATGATATCTTTTGCCATAATCATCCCGAGGTCTCCATGCCCCGCTTCGACCGGGTGGACGAATATGGCAGGCGATCCGCAGCTTGAGAGAGTGGCCGCGATTTTTCGGGCTACTAAGCCGGATTTTCCTATCCCAGTAACTATAATCCGGGATTCCGCCTGGGATAAGAGTTCAACAGCACAGCTGAAGTTTTCGTCTATTTGTTCCACCAGTGCCTGGACTGCATGGGATTCGATTTTCAGCACATCTTTTGCAATTTGAATTATCTCGTCTTTTTTCATGATTAAAAATCACCTTTTGACCATTTCGTTCACACGGTAATCTATCTTTGTAATCGACCTGTTTTTTGAATAGTTAAGGTTAACTGATTTTAGTATAACGATTTTCCTTCCAACTGTCGACTGCAAACTGAATAGCCTTCGATTATTGAGTAATCCAGGCTGCAATAAATCAATTTCTTGTTTATATTACTGCCTTCTTTAACCGCAGGACCTGCGTCAGCATACCTTGTAAATCCCTTATATTAAACGAGTTAGGTCCGTCCGAAAGGGCTTTATCCGGGCTGTTGTGGGTTTCAATAAAGAGGCCGTCCGCCCCGACACTTATTCCGGCCTTGGCAATATAGGGTATAAAATGGGCCTCGCCTCCGGATGAAATTCCTTTTCCCCCCGGTTTTTGAACACTGTGGGAAGCATCAATGACAACCGGAAACCCCCATTCTCTCATGATCGGGATAGAACGAACATCAAAAACCAAGTTGTTATAGCCGAAAGAGGTTCCTCTTTCCGTTAGTAAAATATCCTCATTCCCCTGGCTTAGGATTTTATCTACTGCATTTTTCATCTCACCAGGTGATAAAAACTGCCCCTTTTTTATATTCACAGGCTTTTTACTACGCGCAGCTTCCAGCAGCAAGTCGGTTTGCCGGCATAGGAAAGCCGGAATCTGGATAATATCCAATACTTCTGCGGCTTTTTGGATCTGGCTGGATTCATGCACATCTGATATTACCGGCACATCCAACTCTTCTTTTATCTGCTCCAGAATGCGCAGTCCTTCCTTTAATCCGGGTCCGCGATATGATTTTAAGGAGGAGCGGTTGGCCTTGTCAAAAGAAGCTTTAAATATAAAAGGTATTTCAAGCTCTGCGCAGATGATTTTTATTTTTTTAGCCAGCTCAAAGGCATGGTCTTCATTTTCTATAACGCAAGGGCCGCTAATCAAAAAAAAAGTATTGCGGCCGCCAATCATGACGCTTTTTCCGACTTTAATCTCTTTGGCTAAGGTGCTCATATCAGTCAGTACCTTCTTTTATTTTCTTTTCCACTTTGATTATATCCTCTGGAGCATCAACACTCAAGGTAGAATGTAAAGTTTCAATTGCTTTAATCCGGAATCCGTTTTCCAGTGCTCTAAGTTGTTCAAGATCCTCCGTCTTTTCAAGCCGGGAAGCGGGGAGCCGGCTGAACCGGAGGAGAAAAGTTTTTTGATAGCCATAGATACCTATATGCTGCCAGAAATAATCCGAAGCTTGAAAAGGGACCGGACTGCGGGAAAAATATAGGGCAAACCCCTGCTCATCGATCACTACTTTGACTATATTTTTATCTTTGTGAAGAGTAAGATCCTTTGTTTTTAAAACCAGGGTAGCCATAGGCAGGGAATCCTCCTGTAAGGCTTCCACCAGAGAATCGATCATTTCAGCTTTGATAAGGGGTTCATCCCCTTGAATGTTTATTATTATTTGTGAATCGAGATCGCGCGCGACTTCTGCAGCCCTTTCCGTACCAGAAACAATGGAAGCAGACGTTTTTATCGCTTCCGCTCCAAAAGCCTTAGAAGCTGTAAGTATTCTTTCATCATCGGTTGCTATTATGACACGGGAAAGGTTGCGGGCGCTGCATGCCCGCTCATATACCCACTGGAGCATTGGCTTTCCCAGAATCGCAGCCAGAGGTTTCCCCGGAAATCTAGTTGATCCATAGCGGGCCGGGATAATACCTACAGCTTGTTTCACCTCTCATCCTCAGGTTTTACATCCTCTTTTTCTAATGGCTTACTTTCCTTTATGGGTTTTGGGGGCTTATCGCTTGTCTGACAATTTGCCTCGAGATAAGCTCCTTCTTCGATAGAAAGTTTAGGGGAAATAATATTGCCGAAAACACGACCGCTTGAATGGATCTCCACTTTTTCCTTGGCGTGAATATTTCCTTTGGTTTCGCCACTAATAATAATATATCCGACTTTAATATCAGCTTCAACTTTACCGTTTTCACCTACGATCAGGATGGAGTCAGAATTTATTTTCCCCTGAAAATAGCCGTCGATTCTGAAGGACCCTTTAAATTCCAATTCGCCATCAATTTTGGTGTTTTTATCAAAAAATCCCGTGATTTTTGTTTCATCGATTTCTTTTTTCTTTTCTTTCATTATTTAACTCCTTTTAATTTATCATAAATACGATTCAATTCATCAAGGGAGAAGTAATGGATTTTAATGATCCCCTTCTTTGCACTGCCGGATATAGCCACTTTTGTGCTCAACAGTTTGATAAAATCATCCTGAAGCGCCATCAGGTCGGGGTCGAGAGCCGGTTTTTGCTTCTTTTGCGGATTATCCTTGATTTTACTAATTGTTTTCTCGATATTGCGTACCGAAAGGTTCTTTTTAATGATTTGGCGGGCAAAGGAAATCTGAACCTCCGGTTCTTTGATCGCGATCAGGGCCCTGGCATGCCCCATAGAGAGCTGGTTTTGTGACAGCATTTCCTGAATCTCTTCAGGCAACTTGAGCAAACGCATATAATTGGCAACAGATGCCCGGTCTTTTCCTACTTTTTCAGCGACTTCTTGTTGGGTATAATGAAGGTCCAAAGTCATTCCCTGATAAGCTGTGGCAATTTCCATGGGATTTAAATCTTCTCTCTGCAGGTTTTCGATCAACGATGCTTCACGCTGCTGTGGTTCGGTCATCTTCCGTATCAGAGTAGGTATTTTTTTAATTCCTGCCTTTTGGGCGGCACGCCACCTGCGTTCTCCGACAATAATCTTATAATAATTCTCTTCAGGCACGGCCACAATCGGCTGAAGAATGCCTGTCTCTTTTATTGACCTGGCAAGTTCTTCCAGAGTTTCTGGATTAAAGTTAGACCTAGGTTGATGTGGGTTGGGCTTGAATTTTTCAACATCCACTTCAATAAATTTTTCTTCCTTTAAAATACCGTATTCTTCTGGAAGGAATGCTTTCAAGCCTTTACCTAATGCTTTCTTTTTCATCGATTTAGCAACTCCTCGGCTAATTTTATATAGGATTGCGCTCCTTTGGATTTGATATCATAAACAAGAGCCGGCTTCCCAAAGCTCGGCGCTTCAGCAAGCTTAACCGTTCTTGGAATAATAACCTTATAGACAACGCTTTGAAGGCATTGGCGGATTTCTTGTGCTACCTGCTTGGACAGGTTTGTCCGTTCATCATACATAGTAAGAATAATCCCTTCTATGACGAGCGAAGGGTTGAGACATTCCCTCACTTTATCGAGTGTATTCAAAAGGTCGGGCATGCCCTGCATGCAAAAAAATTCTGTTTGTACCGGAATCAAGATAGAATCTGCAGCCGTCAGGGCATTAATAGTCAGGAATCCCAATGAGGGGGGACAGTCGATGAGGATAAAATTGAATTTATTTCTGACTCGGTTCAGCGTTTCCTTCAGTCGAGTTTCCCGGTTTTTCTCGGAATGTATCTCGGCTTCAAATCCTGATAATTCCTTAGAACAGGGGCACACATAAAAATTATCCACCTCAGTCGGCAGGACATAATCCATTAAATACTTGCCATTCATAAGCGGTGGGTAGACCCCGAGGTTTTCCTTCTTATTTATGCCTAATCCAGTGGTTGCCATCCCCTGAGGATCAAAATCGACAATAAGAACCCTCTGATCTTTCAATGCCAGGGAAGCGCCAAGATTAATGGCAGTGGTTGTCTTGCCTACGCCTCCCTTTTGATTGGCCACCGAGATTATCTTATTCATCTAATTTTGCCTGAACTATTCATAAAAAAATGGCGATGTGCTTATTATTATTTTTTTTCAGTTATATGCAAGATTTCATCAAGAATGATTATTGAAACTTTTTTCTTTTTTCTTTTTTTTATTTTAATCGCCATTTTTTAACACAGGCGAGCCGATCTCACCGCATCTACTTCGTTACAGGGCACTTGCGGTGAAGGACCACAGCTGCGTCCCCTGTGCCTCGTATCTGCTGCAACCTCGACTCGTGAATAATTCAGGTAAAATGTTCCACGTGGAACATTTCTACCGAATTAGAACAGATTTTGTCTTTTTTTTCAATGAAAAAGTGCCCGGGACTTACCGGTATCCAGGTCAGCTCCCTGAAAAGCTTCGGAATAGGGTTATTCCTAACATGTCCCTTTTGATCGTTTTCGATTTTTCTGTCTGATTTTTATATAAATATGGAGGTTGATAAGCGCTGCCGGAGTAATGCCCGATATTTTTTTTGCTTCCCCGAGGTTGCCGGGCCTTTGATTTTCCAGCCTTTCGACAACCTCAGCAGTCAGGCCCGAGACTTTTTTGTAATCCATATCTTCTGGGATCTTGACTTTATCAAGTTTTGCAATCCGGGCGATCTCTTTAGCCTGTTTTTTCAGGTACCCTTCATATTTTATTTCCGATTCAATGTGCCTTATTTCTTCTTTAGACAAATTAACATCAGGTTGTTTATCCCGGGTGACATCACGATAGCTTACATGAGGTTTTTTTAGATGCGCTTTTAAGGTAATCGTCTCTTTTCCCTCGGGGGTAATTTTTTCTGTCTGAAGAAAGTGTTTTGCTTTATTGAGTTTTTCCTGTTTTATTTGATAATCTTCATATTCTGCTGGCCTTATAAGCCCAAATTGATTCCCGTATTTAATAAGCCTTTTATCGGCATTATCGATTCTCAGCTGGAGCCGGTATTCAGCCCGGGAGGTAAATAACCGGTACGGCTCTTCTACGCCTTTTGTAATAAGGTCATCAATAAGAACAGCTATATAAGCTTCATCCCGGCGGAGAATAAAAGGCTTTTCCCCCTTGATCTTCAAAGCGGCATTAATTCCAGCCATCAACCCCTGAGCTGCCGCCTCCTCATACCCTGAAGTACCGTTTATCTGGCCTGCCAGGTACAAATTCTCGATTTCCCTTGTTTCCAAGGTTGGATAAAGCTGCGTGGGAACAACCGCATCATACTCGATAGCATATGCCGGCCTCAGAATCTCAGCCTGGTCCAACCCCGGAATGCTGGCAAGAATATCTTTTTGCGTTATAAGGGGAAGGCTGGTGGCTATCCCATTGATATAGATTTCAGCAGTGTCTAATCCTTCCGGCTCGAGGAAAAACTGATGTCGTTTATGATGCGGGAACTGAACTACCTTTACTTCAATCGAAGGACAATATCGCGGTCCGATCCCGGTAATAATCCCGCTGTACAAGGGGGATTTGTCCAGATTGTTATTTATAATCTTGTGAGTTTCGGAATTTGTATATCCAAGATAACAGTCGACCTTGTTTTTTAGTTTCTTTTTTGTGCGGAATGAAAAGGGCACCGGGTTCTTATCTCCTGGTTGGGCTTTGAACTGATCCCAGTCAATAGTTTCTCTGTGTAAGCGCATAGGTGTTCCGGTTTTTAGCCGGAATATTCTCAGCCCCATTTTCTTGAGATGCTCACCCAGTTTACGGGAAGCCGGTTCATTCGCCCGGCCGGCGGAATAGTTATGTGTTCCGATATGAATAAGGCCATTTAAAAAAGTCCCCGGGGTCATTATTATAGCTCCGGCATTAAGCTTGTATCCTTCCAGAGTGTTAATACCGCAAGCTTTGTTGTTTTTAGTAATTACCTCGGTAACAATGCCCTGGAACAGAGCCAGATTCTGCGTTTTCTCCAGATGCTTCTTCATATATGTTCTATAAAGGGCTTTGTCAGATTGGGCCCTGGGAGCTTGCACAGCCCCTCCGCGGCTACGGTTTAGCAACCGGAACTGAATGCCGGTTTCGTCAGCTAAAATCCCCATGATCCCACCAAGGGCGTCGATCTCTCTAACCAGGTGCCCTTTTGCCAGGCCCCCTATAGCGGGATTACATGACATCTGAGCGATAGTTTCCAGATTGATAGTGATCAAACAGGTGGAAAGGCCCATTGCGCTTACTGCACAGGCTGCTTCACATCCGGCATGACCTGCCCCGACAACAATTACATCATAATCGTTTGTAGTATTCATGCTGGTTTATTTTCCAATGCAGAAACGGCTGAAAATATTATCCAGTATTTCGTCCGCCCCGATCTCTCCAGTCATTTGTCCGATAAGCGGCTGTATCTTTCTGATCTCCTCGACGATAATCTCTTCCGGAAACCCTTCTTTAAGGACGCGGAGGGCTTCCAAGAGAGCTGCCTGGATATCTTCAAGCAGCAGTTTTTGTCTGAGATGAAGGATAATCTCGTTTCCTTTGATATCATTACGCACAAAAAGAGAGTGGATCTGCTCTTTTAATTTTTCGATATTTGTCCGTTTTAAAGCCGATATCTCCAAATGGGGCATCCCGCTTCCTAGCTTTATTGTTTTTTTTATATCCATTTTCGAGGGGAGATCGCATTTGTTATGAAGCAGAATAATTTTTTGATTGCGGTATTTCCGGATAAGCCTATAGTCTTCCGGGGATGCTTTTTGGGAACTATCCAATACCAACAGGATCCCGTCGGCGGAAGCCGCTATTTTTTTCCCACGGTTAATCCCTTCTTTTTCGGCAGGATGAGATGAGTTGTCCAAGCCGGCCATGTCTACAAGATTGAAAATGGAGTCTTTAATTTTAAGACTTTCCCTGAGGTAATCCCGGGTAGTCCCGGGATGAGGAGTGACAATAGCCCGCTCCTGTTCAAGCAATGTATTAAACAGGGTTGATTTTCCAACATTGCTTCGGCCCGTTATTGCCAGAGTAACTCCTTCGGCCAGGGTTTTCCCCAGGTCATAGCTTTTTACCAATTTGTCTATGGTTTGCTCGGTCTTTTCTATGGTATTTGCGATTGTATTTTTTGAGATTTTAAAGCCCTCATCCGGAAACTCAATACTAGCTTCCGTCTGGGATAATATCTGGACAATCTGGCTGCGGAGTTTTATGATTTTGCGTGAAAGAGCGCCTTCAATCTGGTGATAGGAAATTTTTGCCTGTTTTAATGAAGACGCATGGATGAGGTCATTAATTGCTTCGGCTTGCAGTATATCGATCCTTCCTCCCAGAAAAGCCCTTAGTGTAAACTCACCTGGTCTGGCATGCCTGGCTCCGTTTTTAATTCCTTGGCGCACTATTTCTTCAAGGATCACCGGACTGCCATGGCAGCTGAGCTCTATTACATCTTCGGTTGTATAGGACTTAGGCGCCGGGAAAAAAGTCAAATAAGCTTCTTCAAATATTTCATTGTTCTTAAAATCATAAAGATTACCCAGAATGGTTTTTCTGGGAAGAAATCTATTTTTATTATTTTTGGCCTTGAAGATTATTTTAGCAATAGACAGGGATTTTTTTCCGCTTAAACGAACTACCCCAAGCCCCCCAAAACCCAAGGGAGTTGACACAGCAATAATTGTATCTTCAAACATTAAGCTGCGTACTGTTTTCAGAAGGTTTTGCTTTTCATCTGAAAGACTTTGACCCTTTTCAGAAATCCGCTTCCTATGCTTTCTGTCGATATTCCTGATATATGGTTGACCGTGACATGCACAAGCCTGCGTTCATAGGGATTCATAGGATCAAGGATCTCATTTTGCCCAGATTTCCTGACGCGATCGGCGATATGTCTTATATAATCTTTTAATTCTCTCTCTTTCCTTTTGCGGAAAAAATCGCAGTCGGCTTGTACTTTTTGGGGAGATACTTTATTTAAAATATGCTGAAATGCCAACAACAATTCCCCCTCTTTCTGAAGCAAAATTAACTTATCCGGCCCTTCAAAAATAAGAGAGAGGATATCATCTTTTCTTTTTGTGGTATATTTAATATCCAGGGGTAAGAGCTTGAGAAGGGGATCTAAAAATTCTTTTTCAAAAATTTCCTTGGATTTATTCTTTGGCCAGGCTGTTATAACGATCTCTTTTGTCTTAGTCCCAAAAAGTTTGGTTTTTTCAGCGACAATCTCGTAGTTGAACTGAGAACGGGGGATTTTTAAAATATGTTCAGCATGGCTTATTACATCTTCCAGGTTTCTTCCTTTAAACTCTTGTCTTGTGCTATTTTTTTTTTCTTTTTCCATCAGTTTCTCTCTTTTTCTTATGCATAAAACGGTTCATAATATATTGCTGTCCAATCTGCAGAACATTATTGGTCAACCAGTAAAGAACCAGTCCGGATTGAAAATTCATAAAGAATATTGTCATGATGACTGGCATAAAAAGCATCATCTTTTTCTGAGTAGCATCACCGACTGTAGGAGTCATCTTCTGGCTGATAAACTGAGTGAGGCCCATAAGAATGGGAGTGACATAATATGGATCTTTCACAGAAAGGTCGGTTACCCATAGAATAAAAGGAGCATGCCGGAATTCAATGGCTACTATCAACAGGCGGAAGAATCCCCAAAAAATCGGCAGCTGAACAAGCATAGGGAGGCAACCTCCTGCAGGGTTAACCCCGTGCTTCTTATAGAGCTTCATAGTCTCTTCATTCATTTTGCGGCGTTGATCTATATCCTTTTTTGCTTTTTTATATTTTGACTTCAGCGCTTTGATCTTCGGCTGTAATTCTTGCATCTTGGACATGGACTTTGTACTGCTGTAGGTAAGCGGAAAGAAGAGTATTTTTATAATAATTGTCAAGATAATAATACTGAATCCCCAGTTCGGGATCACATTATGAACAGCTTTGATAGCTGTATACAGGATTTCTGCTACAAAACCAAATAATCCGAATCTTACTAATTTTTTGGTATTAGGGCCAAGCTTTGATAGATTATCAAAAGATTTAGGCCCGATATAAGCTTTGTTTGCGTAGTTTACAGCCATGAAATAATACGGAACTTGGTCTATTGTTTCTCTAAGAAATACGGTACTGGTTTTTTGGGGGGAAGTTAAAAAGAGGGCGGTAAAATACTGATCGTCATAAGCTGCCCAACTAACAAAATTATAAGTGCTTTTTTCAGGGTCATACTTTGTTTCATTCTGATGACGGGCTTTAGCTGCAGTATATACGGTTATTCCAGTTGCGCCCCCGTATCGTGATTTATGTGCTTCTGGGGAAGGATTGCCGATTGTTGGACCCCAGATAAGATTCGGCTCGATCTTCTGTCCGTTTTTCCAGAGGTTTATTGTTATGTCAAAGTCATAGACCCCGCCTCTAAACTTAAATATCTTTTCTGCTTTATTACCTTTATCATCTGCAAACAGGAACCGGACTTCGCCTTCCTTGCCGTTATCCAATTGCAGGGAATTCCGGGACGCTTCAAAAAGGGCATTGTTGATGGTATTGTCAAATTCAGGGTCATCTGTTCGCAGAAGAAATGGATATCTGCCTATTTTTTGAGAATAGGAAGAGACAATCTCCAAGTCTTCTCCGTTTGGATCTTTATATTCTCTAAACCTCCAGCTTGTCAGCACTGCTCCTTTACTACTCCACACAGCATGATACTTTGATGTATCAATGGTTACTTTAGATTCTCTCTGTTCGATTGTAGGCTCAAAATCTTCCGGTTCCTTGGCTTCCACTGCCTCCGCCGGAACTTTTCTATCCGACAGTGTCTTGGCGGGAACTTGCGTAAGTTCTTGATTTATCTCAACCGGAGTATTCTGAGGAACAGCAGTAGGCGGTTTTTTCGGGGCGAAAAAGGCCTGATAAAGAAAAAGAATTAAAAAGGAGAGGACAATAGCGAGCAATAATCGTTTTTCCATGAAAATATCCTTTATGGAACTGGATCGACTCCACCAGGATGCAAGGGGTGGCATTTCAGAAGTCTTTTAGTTCCTAAATATAATCCCTTGTATAAACCATGCTTTTCTATGGCCATGTAAGTATATCTTGAGCACGTCGGGTAAAAGCGACAGTTCTGTCCAAAAAGGGGCGACAGATATGATTTATAACTCTTAATTAAAAATAAAACAATTTTTTTCATACAACTCGACTTTTTATATTTATGTTTGTTGTTGCTTTTAAATATTCATCTTGGACCATTTTCCAGGATGCCTTGTGAATTCCCTTGTTGGCGATTGCGATAATGTCCAACGAAGTTTTAAGTGCCTCTTTATTCCTCCGGAATAATGTCCTTATCCATCTTCTAACTTTGTTACGTTTAACTGCATTTCCTGCATTTTTTATGCTGGCAATTGCAGCCAATCTGGAAAAGTTCAAATCGTTTGGAAGATAAATAAGACTGATGTATCTCCCATTAAAGCGATTTCCTTTTCTATACAGCAATGAAAAATCTTTCTGCTTTCTAATCCTCTCCTTAGGACTTAAAGATTCAGACATCAAGCAGACAGTCTTTTCCTGCCTTTTTTTCGTCTATTTTTAATAACATGCTGCCCGCCCTTGGTTCTCATGCGGACCAGAAAGCCATGATTTTTTTTTCTTTTTCTTTTATTTGGTTGAAATGTTCTTTTCATCGTATCTGCTTCTCTATAAGACTAAGTCATTTATATTAATAAACCACGCCATTTCTGTCAAGACCTAAAACTGCTTGCCCTCTCCCAGTTTGATGTAATCCATTCATATACCTGAATTTAGTTCCTCTTTTCTTAAAAGATAAAAATGAATATTTGACTTGACTTTCATCCTGTCTTACAGTTAGTATACTGTTAGACAGGAGGTGTCCACTATGACCCAAAGACAACTTCTACGGACAAAAGCCGGAAGATTGCGCTCTCAAATGCGCAAAATAGGTTCAATGATGCAGGGGTCGGTAATCTACAGGCAGATGAAGTGTGGCAAACCAAACTGCCGGTGTGCAAGAGGCTACCCTCATCACTTTCTGGTTGTGACCTACAAAGAGAAGGGGAAAACCAAGACAGTGTATGTAAATAAGAACCTTGAGGCAGAAGCGCTGTTGCTTCAGAGAAACTGCAAAAAATACAAGCTGCTTCTCAAGGAACTCACCAAGGTCAACCTTGAGATTCTCAAAAGCCGTTGAGCCATTAAGAGGAGGAGTAAATGGAGGAATGGAGAGAACTTTATAGGGAGATTGAGGAGACATTGGAGGAGAAGTTTACTGCGTTACGCAGGGCCGTGGTTAAGAATCTCGCTCATCTAGTAATTGCCCTGATTATAGTCCTAAGAACCCCGAGGGGATGCTATGGGAAATTATCTTTAAGCGGGATTTCAAGAGGCATGTGTACAGATGGGAAGGCGAAGTCTCGCTACAAACGCCTGCACCGTTTTTTGGATAATCCTCATTTTCAAAGCGAACAGTTAAGCTCAGGGCTTTTACAGTTGGTGGTAGGAGAGACGATTCCTTCCCTCCTGCCTTTGATTGTAGATCAGACAGCGATAGGAGACATTCAGGTTATTACCGGAAGTTATCCGGTTGAGGGCAGGAGTGTTCCTTTAGCCATGGCTACTTTTGAACACAAAGAGCTGAAGAGGAGTCAGAACGCTCTTGAAGAGGATTTTTTAACGAAGTTGTCCGAATCGATACCGAAGAAGACCCAAGTGGTATGGATTATGGACCGAGGTTACGGGCGGGCTGCTCTTTTAGTGTTTTGTCGCAAACAAAAGTGGCTTTATATTATTCGGGGGCGCTCTAATATGAAAGTACAATATCAGGAGCAGGGTAAGCTAAAGCGAATGAGCTTGGGGAGGTTGAAACATCGACAGGGAGTAGCTTGCCGTTACCGGAATGTGCTTTATCATGGGATAATTAAAGAGAAAGTGGATGTTATCGTTTACAGGGAGCGAGGATTCAAAGAGCCCTGGTTTTTACTGGTTCCCCCTGATACGGAAGATCTTTTACCTACGGAGTTGGTTGTGAGCTGGTATCGAGCACGGATGAGAATAGAGGTCAGTTTTCGAGATTTTAAATCCTGGCTTGGTGTAAGAGGCCTTCGACTGAAAGTCCGAAGAACCCAGCGTTTGGGTCGTCTTTTAGCAGCTCTGGCTATAGGATATATATTGCTCCTTGCTCTTGGGGGCAGTCGATTTTGCCTTATCTATGAACCTTCTTTGGCCTGGAATAAGAAAATAAACATAGCAAAACTGCTTTAGAACGAAAAACCGGGAGAGGGCAAGCTAACAGTGATTCAGACAGTGGGGGAAAATCCATTCTAATTTGTTAATTTTTAAGGACTTATAGGCCAGCTAAAAACGACTCTTAAAATTATCTTCGTATAGTTTTCTTTTTTTACTTGACAACTGATTGTATATAGTATATAAGCATATCAGTTATATGGTTATTGTGGACTTAAGCCGCCTCCGCCAAAAAATCATACTCCTCGATGAAAAACGACTTTCTTTCATCAAACGACTCCTCCGACCTTTGCCGATGATCTCTGGAAGCCTCTACCAGATGCACCGGTCCTGTGGTAATCCTCGCTGCAAGTGTGCCAGAGGTGAGCTTCACTCCTCCTGGTATCTTTCCACACGCAAGGACAAAA
>JAUVXM010000045.1 GCA_030603565.1 Candidatus Aminicenantota bacterium | reverse complement strand
TTTTTTGATTGACCCCGAAAGCGTAGTGCCATAGATATGGCATTAAATGCTTGACACACCAGAGGAATAAATTATATATTTATGGAGTGTCCTATTTAGGAGGCTCCAATGTTTGCTCGCATCAAAAAATCCGGTAAGTATCAATACCTGCAGATTGTTGAAAATCGCAGAGACGGCCAAAAAATTATCCAGCGCGTTATCGCCACCATTGGCCGTATGGACAAACTCCAGGCTAAAGGCAGAATCGAGACCTTGGTCCGATCTCTCGGCCGGTATTCGGAAAATGTCCTGCTTATTCTCTCCGGCCAATCAGATGTGACATCCTATTCGAGAAAGACAGGCCCCTCTCTCATCTTTGAGCGGTTGTGGGAAGAGCTGGGGATTAAGAAAACAATCAAAGATATCTTGGTTTCCAGGAGATTTGATTTTGATGTGGAAAGGGCTGTTTTCCTTACGGTTTTACACAGGCTGTTTGTTTCGGGATCTGACAGGGCCTGTGAGAGATGGCGCAGGGACTATGAGATAGAAGGAGTGGACGCTGTCTCTCTCCATCATCTCTATAGATCGATGGCTTTTCTTGGCGAGGAACTCAAAGAGCAAGAGGATGCGACTCCATTTTCGCCGAGATGCACGAAAGATTTGATCGAAGAAGAGATGTTTGTCCGCAACCGGGATCTATTCACGGGGCTTGATCTTGTGTTTTTCGATACCACCTCCATTTATTTTGAGGGTCAAGGGGGAGAGAGCATTGGGAAGAGAGGGCACAGCAAAGATCATCGTCCGGATTTGCGACAGATGGTGGTGGGTGCGGTGATAGATGATAGAGGTTGTCCCATCTGCTGTGAGATGTGGCCTGGATCGACAGCTGATGTGCGGACATTGATTCCTGTTATAGACAGAGTGCGGAAGCGTTTTCGCATCAGCCGGTTTTGTATTGTTGCAGACCGTGGCATGATCAGTGCGGAAACAGTAAAGGAGCTGGAAAATCCCGACAGAGGACTCTCCTATATCCTGGGGGCCAGAATGCGCAAGGTCAAGGAGATTAAACGTGATGTTTTATCCCGGGGAGGCCGATTCAAGGAGGTTTATCCCGAGGGGAAAACCACCAAGGACTCAGCGCCTCTTAAGGTCAAAGAGGTCTGGGGCTTGGAGAATCGATACATTGTATGTATAAACAGCAAACAGGCTAGAAAAGACGCGGCGGATCGTGAAGCGATTGTGGCCTCTTTAAAGGATCAGATTCATAAAGACCCCAAGAAATTGATTGGGAACAAAGGATACCGGAAGTATCTCAAATTTAACAGGGATACGGTCACAATTGCACAGGAGAAAATAGAAGAGGCTTCAAGGTTTGATGGGAAATGGGTGCTGCAAACAAATACCGATCTCAAAGCGGAGCAGGTTGCGCTTAAGTACAAAGAGCTCTGGCAGGTGGAACAGCTTTTCAGAGATATCAAGTCCATCTTGGCAACAAGACCGGTCTTTCATCAACGGGATGAAACGATCAGGGGACATGTATTTTGTAGCTTTTTAGCTCTGGTATTGAGAAAAGAACTGAACCGACGGCTTGAGGCTGCTGGTTTAAACTTCGAATGGGCGGATATCAAGCAGGACCTCAAAGCCCTTCAAGAAACCGTTATTGAAGAGAACGCCAAGCGTCTGGTTATACGCAGCCAATGTGAAGGCACATGCGGCAAGGTGTTTCAAGCTGTTGGAGTCGCTTTGCCTCCAACAATACGTGAGCCATGAATTTTAACTCAAAAAGAACAGAGTGTAGTGCCAAGAGCTTTTTTATGGTCCTTATTTTGTTGAAAATAAAGAAGATCCATTTTATAAGTGTTAAAGATCAGTTTGGCGGATTAATTGTGCCGGATGTGGATGCCAAATATGTTTTTTCTATGTACTATTAATGCATAAGCTCAGGGGGTGGAAATTTGAGGAAATTGAGCGGAGATTATCATGAATAATAAAGAAATTTTTATCGTATGTTTTAAGGAGGTGGAATTATGAGTAAGTTACGGATTTTGTCAGCGCTGTTTCTAGTAGTTGTTTTTCTGCCGGGGATCAATATGTATGGAGGGTCAGGAAGCACGTGAGCGCTATGAAATGATGAAGATGATTCGCAAGGATAAGTTTGACCTCGTTTTACCCGGAGCCATGCGGGACAATAACGTCGACATGTGGATCAATGTGCTGCAGGACGGCCATACTGACGCCCTAAGTTTGGATCTCGGTGTTAATATTCGAATGTCTATTCTTGAGACAACCTGTTTTGTTATTTTAACAGACCGTGGTGACGAGGGGATTGAATGTGCAGTTTTGGGCCCAGGTAGAGGAGACCCGGAACTCTACAGTATATCAGGCGCAGAAAATGATCTGGGAGCTTTTGTCGCTAAGCGTGATCCTAAGCGGATTGCCGTCAATATGTCGGAGGATCTTCCCATTGCTAACGGGATGAGCCATACAGGATATTTGAAATTGGTCAGACTGATCGGTGCCAAATATGTGTCAAGGCTGGTCTCTTCCGGGAACCTTGTTACTGATTTTCGGGTGAGAAGGGTGCAGTCCGAGATTATAGCTTTTGCAAAGATAGCTGAGATTCAGAGACAACTTATGGAAGAAACCTATAGGAGAATTGTCCCGGGTGTAACTACACGGGAGGACCTCGGCTGGTGGGTTCAGGAGCAGCTTTTAAATAAGGGATTATTGCCTGGCCTGGTCCCGCGTGGCCCCAGCGCACCTGGAGGACGTTTGAGCAGGCGTGTCTATCAACGGGGAGATTTTCTGTCCTGGGACTGGGGTCTCAAATATTTGAATTTCGGAACAGACATTAAACGCTATGCCTATATCCTGCGGGAAGGGGAAACGGATATCCCGAAAGGAATTCAACATGTATGGAACCGGGGTCTAAAGGGGGTAGAAGCGCTCTATCCTCATAATGAGCGGATTATTGTTATACGCTGACTAAGGATGAGAGTGCTCGGAGCGCAGTTAGAATTTTTTGGGCTGCTTCTCAGGCACTATTCTCACTCCTTTACCTTTTTTCCCGGGAGAATTGTCATAGACCTCTATTACATGATAGACAGCGACGATAAATTTCTTGCTAAATTTTCCATGAAAATAACTGTGAATGAGATTTACGTATTCAAGTATATCCTTTTCATATGGCGCAAGCTGGGGGTCATCCGGATGAAATAATTGAGTGATTGCTTTAATTTTAAAACAGGGAATGTCCAGGAATACAATAGCCACTCGCGGATTAAACATTTGGTTTAAAAATGACTGTGTCTCAAATTCTGGAGTTGAATAGAGCTCTAAAGAAATCTGTTTTGTTAGATCAAACACCTTATCAGTCTTGTCATAAAGAACCTTAAGAATATCAATCTTTTCTTTCTTATCTTTGTTGATTGTTGACTGGAGTAATCCAATTGTTTCCTTTAGATTCTCTTTCTTTGGTAAAAATCCCATGCCTTTCACTGAATTATTTATGAGAAACTTAGTGTCATATCGCCTTATTCCATGCGTGGCTATCATAGCATTATGGGGACCTCCGAAAGAAGGAAACTCATTCTTCTTGATTTTTTCTAATGATTCCATTCTGCTCTTGATATTCCACGTTAAAAATTCATCCGGCACTTCGCTTGTTTTGTATTCTTCCCACTTGTATTCTTTTCCGTAAGTTTTTACCATTATTATGCCCTGCTCGTACTTGCTTAAGTCTACGGTTTGTTGATGAAAAGTCCCATCCTTCCAAAAGTTTATTTTCGTATGTTCTAATTCACCTGCCCGTATAGGGATGAACATAAGAAACATAAGAATTAGCCCAATAACACAGATATAATTTAAGCGATTAATCATGTGATTCCTCCTTGAAGGGATTATTCCCCAATCTTCAATTGTTTGTTCTCTGATTTTATTAATAATTATCCAGCCTTTTCTATTTATTATTCAATTGGGAAGTTTTTCTTTCTTTATAAATAAGATAAAAAGTAATTAAGAAAGCAGCGATAATGGAAGTCATTATGGGAAAATTGAGGGTTATCCAGGGTTCTTTAAATACTTTCCATTTGGCTAATATTTCCACTCCATTCCAGAAAACAATGGCTGTTGGAATAGCATATCGGATTGCTTTTCCCATTTCCTTTATTTTAATCAACTTGTATAGAAGATATATTCCACATCCCAATGAGAGAATAAAGATAATGTATGTTATGGGGTGATGTGCTCCAAAAATACTCTCATCATAAGCTAGAAGTAATAAGACATAGAAAGTCCATAGAACGAGAATCATTTCAAAAGCGGTTCGAGGGCCGTAATTGCGGATTCTTCCTTCTGAGATAGGTCCTTTCATCAGAGGTAATTTCCTTCTTAAAAATACTATAAAATTACATCTGACATCTTCATGAAAAAGCAAATAAAGAAAAATTGCTAAGATAAATGGCCAGGTAGATTCCATTAACCTGTATTCTGGAGCTGTCCCGTGAAGGGTGGTTATTCCCAATTTTCTGGAGCAAAAGATTAATCCATATTCCACTGCTCCTGTCCAAAAAAGCATTCCTCCCAGGGCACCATTCATACTTTGCCAAGTATCGGTCTTGTTAAATCGAGTGATATAAATGAGAATGACTCCACAGAGTGTAAGGACTAGAGCTGACCAAAACATAAAAGTCATTTCAAATCCATATCTTTCATCCACCCGATTTATAACCATCATCAGAGCATGACCAATTCCCATTAAAAAAAAGAAGAATAAGGTTGCTTTAACGCCTTTCATTTTGTTTCCTTTTAAAAATGCTTGAATTTAGTTTATTCATGATCTACTAATACTTTTGTTGCTTCATGATATGCAAAAACGGCTGTGGATACCAGAAAAATCTTCTCTTTATGACCCCTTTTTTTTATAATATTCATGCCATTCAATTTTTCAATCGATCATTTGCATCCTATAATAAAAGTAGGTATCATACCAGTATCCACAACATGAAACCACTGGAATTTAGGCAAGCTCAGATGCATTAACTGCGCACGCTTTAATTACTTATTCCAGTTTGGCAATATGGGCCAGAGCCCTTTTCTTGGTGTGATTTATTGTGTACTGCCCATGGGAGTGAGGAGAAAAACGAGAATCAAACTAGTTCTGGGGATTATTCTGCTGGGTTTTCTTGAAACATTTGAATTATTCGGTTGTATATACAATGTACGTGATGTAGGTTTTGTTGATCTTATGCCAATTCCATACAGGTTATACTGCTTTATCCAGGATGCCACTCCTGCAGAATTTACTTCAGATTTCAAGCAGATGGCTTACGCGACTTTTATGGATTGCAACGTAAAAATCGAAGTAATCAATCCAGACAGAAACACAAACCATCCCGCCATGGAGTATTTCCATTTGTGGGAGATAGAATCATGCCCCGCTACTGTTCTGATTTCACCAAACGGAAGGTCAATGGTTCTTCCCATATCACTTCCTGGGAAAATATTCAAAGAATCAATCAGGTCTACCCTTGAAAGCATGGTGACTTCTCCTAAGAGGAAGGAGATATTAGAGCATATTATCAAGTCATACTGTGTGCTTCTTTTAATTGAGGGAAGTGATGAGGCTGAAAATAATAGGGCATACGCCGTAGCCCAAAGTGCTATAAAAAAAATTGCAGGTATAATGCCCCAGCTGCCAAAGCGCATCGAGGAACCTCCTTTCTTGATTTCAGTGAAAAAGGAACTGGCCCCTGATGAAAGCATTTTGCTTTGGAGTCTTGGTTTTGATGTGAATCAGGTGAGAGGACCGTGTGTAGCCGTTATTTACGGGAGAGGACGGAAGATCGGGCCGCTTATTAGGGGAACAGACCTTACAAGAAGTAAGCTGTTTAATATCCTCTCACTGATCGGCCTTTCATGTGAGTGCGGCCTGGATAAGAGATGGATGATGGGTACAATGATTCCTCTCAGCTGGGGAGAAAAGATTCAATCTGACGTTGTGAGATCTCTTGGTTTTGATGCTGAAAACCCAATGGTAAAAACAGAAATAAGCAGTATTATGTCTTTCGATTTCTCCCTTGGGAATGAAGATGGTTGGATTTCAGAGGATACCCTGGACAATTACAGCGAGGAAGTCTTAAAATTTGGCATCGGAGTAGCAGTTGCCAGGGTCTCTCCTGCTAGGTTCCAGGAATTTCTTTCTCCGGTATCCTCAAATTCAAAATCAGGCTTGAACTTGAAAACTTTACTCTCTGTAATTGGGATAGTGGTTTTATTGGTCCTGGCAGGAGGTGGGTTTGTTTTGCTTCGGGCAAGGAGAAAGAGGTCATGACGGTTTTTCAACTCATCTTCCGGGAAATAATAAAAAGAAAACTGAATTTTACTCTGAGTTTGCTGGCTGTTGTGATTACTGTTTCAATATTTGTTTCTTTTTTTACAACGGGTCAAGCTTCTAAGAATGAAACCATCCGGTTGATGCGGGATATAGGATTTAATCTCAGAATCATTCCGAAAAAAACAGATATGGCAGAATTCTGGAAAACAGGTTTTTCAGACTATACAATGCCCGAGAGCCATGTCTACAAGCTGGCCTCTTTTAAGGGCCTTTCTTATGCCCATTTAACGGCTGTTCTTCAGAGGAGAGTCATTTGGAAAGATATGGATGTAATATTGGCTGGTATTTCCCCGGAGGTGCCGTCTGCCGGAAGAGAAAAAACTCCCATGTTTTTTTCAATCAAGCCGGGAAACGTTTATATCGGATTTGAAGTAGCACGAAGAACGGGGCTTAAAAAAGGCGAAGAAACGGATATTCTTGGCAGCTTATTCTCCATAGAAAAGGTGCTCCCTGAGAGCGGGAGTGAAGATGATATCCGGATATATGCTCATCTACATGATGTCCAGGCTATCCTGGGAGAGGAAAATCGAATCAATGAAATAAAGGCGCTTCATTGTTTATGCATTATGAAAGGCAGTATAACCGATTCCATTACCATGCTCCGTGAGCAGTTATTGGGTGTCTTGCCGGATGCAAAAGTGCTTTTGATCCGAGCAATCGCAATAGCGCGCGAGAAGCAGAGATATATGGCTGAAAAATACTTCGCATTTATTATCCCGTTTTTAGTAGTTGTTTGCATGGCCTGGATTGGTATTTTAGCATTGATAAATGTCCGGGAAAGACGCCGGGAGATAGGTATTATGCGGGCAGTTGGCTATGGTTCCGGTAGGATAGCAGCGCTTTTTCTCGGGAAGGCTGTTTTGATTGGCTTGATTGCGGCGGCGGTCGGCTATGGTATAGGCACGTGGCTTGCTTTAGAATTTGGGCCTGATATTTTTAGAGTAACGGCAAATATGATAATACCTGAAATTAAAATATTTTACTGGTGCCTGATTGCCGCCCCTTTATTTTGTGCACTTTCAGTTTTTATTCCGGCAATGATAGCAGTAACTCAAGATCCGGCTGTTGCCCTGAGGGAGAAATAGGGATGATCAGGCTGGAAAAAGTAAGCAAGATTTACCGAACAAGGCGTGGCGATGTAAGAGCCCTTGATAAAGTTAGTCTCGACATAAAAGAAGGCGAGTTTCTTGCTGTGCGGGGGCCAAGCGGAAGTGGGAAAACAACCCTGCTGTTTTCCATAGGAGGGATGCTTTGCCCAACAGAAGGCAATGTTATAGTAAGCAACCGCAATCTTTATGCGATAAGCAAGAGTCAGAGGGCTAAATTCAGAGCCGTGAACATAGGTTTTATCTTCCAGATGTTTCAGCTGGTTCCGTATTTGAATACAGTCGAAAATGTGCTTTTAGCTGCCAGGGTTGGGACAAAATGCTTTGGTCCGGAAGATGCAAAAAGTTTACTGAATCGCTTAAAACTCTCAGACCGGATGTATCACAGGCCTTCAGAGTTGAGCGCAGGTGAAAGACAGCGTACCGCTATGGCCAGGGCAATGCTTAAGCGTCCCGGAATTATCCTTGCGGATGAGCCTACAGGCAATCTCGACCCTGAAAATGTGGAGAAAATTTTAAGGCATCTTGTTGAATATAACCAAAATGGAGGGACTGTAATTCTTGTGAGCCACAGGAAAGAAGTAGATAACTATGCCAGCCATGTGATTCATTTGAAAGATGGTCATATACAAGAGTATGAATAACCCGGGAGGACCTGGATTATTCAGAGGAGAAAGTTATTAAAGGGAGAAATATATTGGCAATATTTACAAGGAAATATGCGGTTGTATTTGTGGTTCTATTGTTTTTTATAGTGTCCACTAGTTGCAGTACTCACAGTACAGGTGATTGGAGCACATACAGGCATGACAATGCCCGCAGTGGTATCACGGCCGAGAGCCTGGCTGTCCCCCTGGCTTTGCGATGGACTTTCGAACCGACTCATCCGCCTGAACAGGCTTGGCTGAAGCCTGGCGAAGAGATGGAAAGAATGCATTATGATAATGCTTACCATATCACTGCAGCCAGGGGAATGGCCTATTTTGGTTCTTCAGTGGATAACAAAGTCTACGCCTTAAATGCTCATACAGGAAGAATAAAATGGACTTTTTTCACCCAGGGGCCGGTACGTTATGCTCCGACTGTCTGGGAAAATAGGCTTTATTTCGGATCGGATGATGGTTATGTCTATTGCCTCAGGGCAAAAACCGGGAAGTTTATATGGAAATACAGAGCGAGCGCAAGTGAAGAGAGACTACTTGGGAACGGCAGGATGATCTCTCTCTGGCCTGTAAGAACGAGCCTAATTGTTGATAACGGGATTGTTTATTTTGGGGCAGGTGTTTTTCCTTATGAAGGTGTTTATATTTGTGCTTTAAATGCCGGGGACGGTTCTGTTATCTGGAAAAACGATACAATCGGTGACCGGGCGCACGAACTTGCCTACGGTGGTGTATCGCCCCAGAGCTATCTGATAGCTTCAGAAAATATTCTCTATGTGCCTTCGGGGCGGGCTATGCCGGCCGCATTTGGACGAAAGAGCGGGGAATTTCTTTATTATCTTTTGCCCGGAGCCAAGGTGGGCGGAACCTGGGCGCTGCTGGATAAAAACAAGCTGATCGCCGGAGTGGATCTTTCGGGCACTCCCGCAAAAAGAGTCTATGAGGAACAGACGGGTGCAAGAGAAGACATTATGGATAACATGCATGCCTGGTTTCCAGGTATTGACCTTATTGTAACCCCTGATGTTTCCTATACGCTCACTGAGAAAGGAATTTATGCTTTAGACAGGGAAAAATATCTGGTTGTTAGAAATAGTAAACTGGACCTTATCATGAAGGAGCGGCAGAAACTGAAAGATAAGCGCTCAGAAATTATTAGAAAAATCCAGGAAGCTGGCAAGGAAGCAAGAAATGGCATGAATAATTTAGCGGTAGAAGAAATTGAGAAAAAGCTGCTGGATTTAGCCAAAGAGGAGAAAAGCTTAAAATCTTCTATCTACAGATGGGAATATTTAAGCGATAACCTGGATTGTTTAATCCTTACGGGGAGTAAAATTTTTGCTGGGGGAGAGGGAGCTGTGCTTGCTGTGGATACACAGACCGGCCGGGAACTCTGGAAATCTGAGATACAAGGCAAAGCCCTGGGACTGGCTGCTGCAAATGGAAAGCTGTTTGTTAGCACTGACAAGGGCAGGATATACTGTTTTGGAAAAGGCAGAGCAGCCGGAGGGAAAAAGGTCAGTCCTGCTCTTAGTTCTTCCCCTTATAGAAAGGACAAGCTGACCGGAGTTTATGAATCAGCAGCAGAAAAAATAATAAAAGACACTGGCATAAACAAAGGATACTGTCTTGTTTTCGGCTGCGGGGAAGGAAGGCTTGCTTTTGAGCTTGCCAGGCGCAGCGAACTGAAAGTCATCGGTATCGAGAATAACCTCAAGAAGGTTAAGGCAGCCAAATATAAATTAGATTCTGCAGGAATATATGGTTCAAGAGTAGTAGTTGAACCATGGGATATGTCCACGCTTCCGGACTATTTTGCCGACTTAATTGTATCAGAAGAAGCGATGGTTTCGGGTGAGATAAATAGCCCCCCTGAAGAGGTGTACCGTGTTTTAAAACCGTTTGGAGGTGTGGCTTATTTTGGACAGCCTGCTGAATTATCCGGAAGCAAGAAATCGCTCGACTTACAGGTTCTCCTTGAATGGCTGGGAAAATCCGGTGCCCCTGAGCCGGAAGTGACTAAAGAAGGCGGTATATGGGCAAAAGTGACCAGGGGAAAGTTAGAAGGAAGCGGAAGTTGGACAGAACTTTATGGCAATCCTCAGAATACGGCAAGCTCCGGAGACGAGCTGGTCAGAGGGCCGCTTGGAGTCCTGTGGTTTGGAGAGCCGGGCCCTGAGAGAATGGTGGAGCGTCATGCAAAGGCAGCCAGCCCCGTTTCCATCAATGGACGCATATTTATCCAGGGAGAAGAAGTTATTATGGCTTATGATGTTTTTAACGGGACATTGCTCTGGGAGAGAAAGATTGAGGGAGCTGTAAGGGCAAGAGCTGATGTGGATGGAGGAAATCTTGTAGTTACCGATAAGGTCCTCTATGTGGCAGCCCATAATAAATGTTACTGCCTGGATCCTGTTACTGGGGAGATTATTAAAGCGTTCGAAATACCTCCACTTTCAGACGGAAGTTCAAGGCGCTGGGGATATATATCTTACCTGAATAATATCCTCTACGGGTCAAGAGCTGAACCATTGAATAATGCTTATTTTGCTCTGTGGGATTTACTTATCGAAAAGGGAAGGTGGAGAAATAAAGATAATATTCCGGCGGAATATATTGAAGAATACCAAAATTTGGTAGCAAAATACCCGGTGCCGGATGATAGACTGCGGGCTGACTTTAAAAGATCCGGAGCATTGTGGCGTTTTATGACAAATTTTCCTGACTGGGAAAATTATAACAGTTCGGAGGGGGCTCTAACAGGAAACATGATGGCAAGCGATCTGGTTTTTGCCATGAACCCAGAAACAGGAAAACTTAATTGGAAATATCAGGGAAAAAAAATAGCTCATATAACTGTGAGCTTGGGAGAAGGGAAGATATTTTTTGCAGAAAGTGCTGTTTCGGCAGAACAAAAGAGGAATGCGTTTCAAGAGAAGAAAAAATTCGCAAGAAAGGGAATTTATGAAGAAAGCAGTGAAAAGGAGGACTACGGGGATGCGGATGTAAGAGTCGTTGTCTGTCTGGATGCTGTTTCAGGAAAGGAGCTCTGGGAAAAGCCTGTGGATTTTACCGGTTGTGGGGGCGATAGTCTGGGATCAGCCTATCAGGACGGTGTTTTATTGTTTTTTGCAAACGTAGGAGACCACGATGCCTGGAGATTTAGCGATGGCCTTTTACGATGGAAGAGGCTTACTGCTTTATCAGCCAAAAATGGTGATATTCTGTGGTCTCGTCCCATAAACTGCCGGGTCCGTCCCGTGATAGTAGGAAATCGGGTTTTCATTGAACCCCGGGTTTGTGACCTTTATACGGGCAAGATAAAGATGCGTTTGCATCCGGTTACAGGCAGGGAAGTACCCTGGGAGTACTTGCGGCCTGGCCATACATGTGCCGTTTCTTCTGCTTCTGCGCACTCTCTCTTCTACCGCTCTTTTTGCACGGCGATCTATGATTTTACCGGGGATAGGGGGTTAAACCTTTTCGGGGCTATTCGCCCCGGCTGCTGGATAAATATGATACCGGCTAACGGTCTTTTGCTGTTTCCTGAAGCAAGCTCAGGTTGCACCTGTTCTTTTCCGCTCAGATGCTCGTTAGTCTTAAAACACAAAGAAGAAAGAATCCAGCCATGGAGTGTATTTATAACTCATGGCTCAATGACCCCTGCCAAGCATTTTGCCATAAATCTTGGTGCTCCAGGGGATATGAAGGATAATAATGGTTCTGTTTGGTTTGCTTACCCTAACCCGAAAACTGAATCTTTATCAAATCATTTTCCCAATTATGGTGTTAAGTTTGATTTTCATGATGAAATCTTAACTGATATGGGTTATTTCTGCAGTGATTTTAGAAACACAGCTTTTGAAGGGACGGATAAACCGTGGCTATTTACTTCAGGCTGCATTGGCTTGAAGAACTGTAAGGTACAATTGATTGATGATATGTGGGGTGAGAAGCCCGCTGTTTACACAATATGCCTCGGGTTTAGCGCTTCATCGAGTGACAGTCTAGGCCGGCGTGTATTTGATATTATTCTTCAGGGAGAAACTGTGTTGAAAGATTTCGATATACTCAAAGATGCAGGTTCTGCAAATAGAGCAGTTATCAAGGAATTCAAGAACATAAATGTAAAGAATTTTCTTACGATTGAACTATCCTCAAAAGATAAGAATCCAAATATGGCTAACGCTCCTGTAATTAACTCTATAGAAGTAATGAGAGAGGATAGGGCTGTAGATTTAGAGAGACTGAAAGCTCTAAGCCCGGGTAGGGCGGTGGTCTTGCTAGACGAGGCAGAAGGCGAATTTAGAAGGGGAAATTATAACAAGGCCCTTGCGAAATTTCATTTGATTTTGGATGCTGCTCCTTCAGAACGTTTTAAACAGCGGGCCCTGGAAGGCATGGCTGCAATAGGAAGCCCGGAGTCTTTAAGCCGAATAACAAAATACTGTAGGGATGTTGCGCCAATACTCTGGAATTATAAGGAGCCAAGCACTGAGCTTAAAAACAGTGCAATTAAAGTTTTCATTGCTGTTGCCAATAATATTGCTAAGAGTGATAAGCAGAAAGCCATCAGGATGTTAAACTATGCCTTGACGATTACAGATGTGGATATGCGTAAGCAGGTTGTTTCAAGCCTATCCCGATATGAATAACCCTGTTTTCATCAGAGAAAATCCGGACCGATGGCTGATTGAATAAAGCAAAAGGAGAGGTGGAATGAAGTTTTACAAATATGTCATGATCTTTATTATCTTTTTATTTTTTCTTACAAGCAGCCCTGTCTTTTCCGGATCACCCGGAAAGAAAGCTATACCGCAAGACCTGTTCGGCGAGGATTGGGAACTGCGCCGTGACCTGTGTGTTTATTCTTTTCCGGAAACAATCCTGTTCCAGGGCCAGATCTTTCAGAAAGAGACATTTCTGAGAATTGCTTTTGTAATGTTGAACAGCCCTGATCTAAAGAACCCGAAGGAGGATTTCCTCCTGAGCTTTGATCCCAAATATCTGTTCATTCTGGGAAAACCTGTTTTGACGAACATCAAAACAGCAGAATCCTCGGAAATCGACTACACATTTGAGAACGAGCGGCTTATCTTTAATGTGCCTGCTGCCCCTCACATCCAATACGTCGAATTCGAGGTTGCCTCACGAAAGTTAGGAAACCGCGGAAAGTTGACCATTGAGGAAAAACTCAAGCAGTCGCGGACTATCCGGAGAATCAGGCCGAAACTTCAAAGCTGGTCTCCTCTGGCCTCAGGGCAGATCATCGCCCAGGAAACACTAAGACCGATTTTATCACACGGCGGCTATGCAGCAGACGGAATAAAAAAGGCAGTTATATGGGCGAACAGTATACAACTCTCGGGAACCTTTGAATTGATCGATGGGCTGCGTAACCGTCAGCACCCGGCAGACCAACCCGTTGTCTTCAAGGGCCCTTTAAAATCCGCTGGTTTTCATATCTGGGGAGGAAACAACTACATTGCCGATTTCACAGACTTCAATAAATCCGGGCTTTATTACATCAGGCTCCGCGTCAAAAAGACCAAAGAGGTTGCAGATTCGTTTGTTTTCCCCATTAAGAAGGACCTCTTTCTTGATCTGGCCGCAAAAGCGGCCGACTGGTTCACCTTTCAGAGATGCGGGACTGAAGTGCCGGGCTTCCACAAGGCCTGTCATACGGATGATACTATCATCAAATTGGACGGTACCCGGGTGGATGTCAGCGGGGGCTGGCATGATGCCGGTGACTATGGCAAGTGGATATGGGGCGGAACAATGGGGATATTAGGACTGACCGCTCTTCAAGATGAACTGGGCAGGGAGTTCAAACAGACTCAAAACGGAATGCCGAGATATATCGATGAGGCTGCCTGGGAGGCGGATTATTTCTGCAGGGCCTATTGGGATGGGGCCTTCCATCCCGGATTCACTCCGGACTTTGAAGATGTTTGCACCTGGCTTGGAGCCCCGGAACAGGAACCCTCGAGAATTGTCTATGAAAAAGACACCCTTAAAAATATTTACGGGATCATTTCAGGTCCCCCCATCTGCCTGACCGGCGCAATGCTGGCCCGGGTAGCAAGGCAAGTGAGGCCTTACAATAAAGAGATGTCCGACCGCTTTATCTCTGTGGCAAAGGACACTTATAAACGGGCGCACAAAGCGGAGGCAAACCTCTCCCTTCCTGAATATGAATCATGGAAAAGCGGCTACCTGTATTATCTCCAATCAGGACTCCTATTCACAGACATGGACTTCTATGACTTGACGGGAGATGCAAAATATCTCAAAGACGCTGAATTGAGAGTCATGAACATTCTAAACGTCCAGGATGAAAAAGGTTTTTTCTACAATGACCGGAAAAGGACCTCTCCCAATATAACCTGCGGAGTTTTTATGGTCGCACTCTATGATTTTTTCAACAGGTTTCCTGAAAGCAAGCTTGGCCCGGAGATCAGAGAGGCCTTCCGGCGATGGGCGGAATATACACGGCCTATCGCTTATCTCTCGCCGTTCGGGCAGATCGGGGGGAGAGCGCAAGACGGAAGCTTGAGAAATATCAAACCCAACACCAACAATGGACGGTTCGGTGATGTTGCCTGGGGAATGGCTGCAGCCGCGCGCCTCCTTAAAAACCCTGAATATCTCCGGATAGCCCAGTTTCAACTCCAGTGGATACTGGGATTTAATCCGGCTGATGTCTCGATGATGGCGGATGTGGGCCGCGGGCCGGGATGCTATCATACCCGTTACTGCTTCATGGAAGGCACCGAGGACGGAGTTGTTCCCGGAGGCATTACTCTGGGGATCATGGCAGGAGAGGGGAAAATGATCGAACTTGGTGATATGGATACTAAAAACTGGGTGATCACTGACGTTCCCAGAGATTATCCCATCATCGACACCGATGTCCACGGCTGGACTTATGCATACAAGACCAGTGAATACGCCCTGGCAAAAAACGCCTCCTTTATCAGGGCTGCTGCTCAGATTGTAAAGGGGCTGCGGGAATTAAAAGGGATATCGGAATAGCAGACTATTCCGTGCTCCGAGTGCAGTTAGTCTTGCAGTTATCATAATTATCTGTTATTACTGATCAATAAATAACATGCAAGCAGATTATTTATCAATAAAAATCGAAAAAGCTCAGGCAGCAGAAATAGCTAGGAACTTGTATCGAATTGAAGGTAAAATTATCCCTTTACCGGGAGAATTCGATTTTAATTTTAAAATTAAAAGTGAAAATGAAAGCTATATTTTAAAAATCAGCCGACCGGATGTTGACTTGGGATACGTTGAATTTCAACAGGAACTGTTAAAATATATTACCCAAAGTAAACTGGCCGTCCATTCTCCAAAAGTATTGCCGGACATGAATGGGACTTTCATTAGTAAAATAACAGATACTTCCGGAAACACACGAATTGTACGTATGCTATCATGGGTAAATGGCAGATTGTGGTCTTCGGTAAACCCTCAAAAAGAGGAACTGTTATATAGTCTGGGAAAACAAGCAGGCATAATGACAAAAGCCTTACAGGGTTTTGATCATTCAGTGGCACACCGTGATTTTGAATGGGATATTGCCCAGGCAGATTGGACTTATAATCATGTTCATCTGTTCAAAGAAGAGCAGCGAAGGATTATTAAAACTATCCAACAAAGATTTATAAAGATACAGGATCAATATCAAACATTACGCAAAAGTGTTGTGCATAATGATGCCAATGACAATAATGTTATTGTTACTGATGATTTGATTCAACCGAAAGTAAAAGCCATCATAGATTTTGGAGATGCTATTTATACACAAAGCATCAATGATTTAGCCATTACTGTTGCCTATGCGGTTATGAACAAGCCGGACGTGCTTAGAGCATCGCTTCCTGTCATCAAAGGATACCATAAACAGTTTTCTTTTATGGAAGAAGAATTGGATATGCTTTCTACTCTGGTAGCGATGAGACTGGTGATCACTGTGACCAAATCTGCTATAAACAAGCAGAAAGAACCGGAAAATAAATATTTACTGATAAGCGAGAAATGTGCGTGGGATACGCTTGAAAAATGGATGTGGGCAAATGAGAAACTGGCCTGTTTCAGTTTCCGTGAAACTTGTGGTTTTATTCCCCATCCAGCTGAAAAGGCTTTTGCTATTTGGGCAGATAAGCAGAGAGTCTCTCTTAGGGATTTGTTTCCCAGACTGACATCTGATGCAGTTTGTCCTGTGGATATGAGTGTTTCAGGCACCTGGTTGGGCCACGAATCGGAATATAGTGACAGCGATTTCCTGGCTTTTAAATTACTTCGCTTGCAGCAACAACATCCAAATGCTTTGATTGCGGGCGGATATCTGGAAACACGTCCTATTTATAGTACATGTTTGTACAAAAAAGAAGGAAACAATGGTCCGGAATACAGAACCGTTCATTTAGGTACTGATTTTTGGGTGGCAGCCCAAAATCCCGTACATGCGATTTTTGATGGCACTGTATTCAGTATATACAACAATGCCGGCGACAAAAGTTATGGCCCGACCCTTATCCTGGAACATCAAACAAATGATAGAATCGTTTTTTATAGTTTATACGGCCATTTGAGCAAAAGCAGTTTAAAGATTCTTCAAACCGGGCAACCTGTACAAAAAGGAGATCTGATAGGTTATATCGGTCAATCACATGAAAACGGAAACTGGATACCCCATCTGCATTTTCAGCTTTTGCTGGATATGCTGGGGAACAAACACGATTTTCCCGGCGTAGCCTTTCCAAATGATGTAAAAATCTGGGAAAGCATTTGCCCTGATCCAAATGTATTGTTCAGAGAACCTGAGCTCAAAATACAAGCACCAAAAGATAATTCGGAAATAATTGTTTACAGGAAAAAACATTTGGGGAAAAGCCTGAGTTTATCCTATGACAAACCTTTGCAAATTGTCAGGGGAGCCGGAGTATTCCTTATTGACAGGAATGGCAGGAGATATCTGGATACGGTAAACAATGTGGCTCATGTGGGGCATGAAAATCCCCGGATAGTAAAAGCCGGCCAGGAACAAATGGCTGTACTTAATACCAACACACGCTATCTGCACGAGAATATTAATGAGTTTGCAAAAGAATTGCTCAGTACTTTCCCGGAAGAATTAGCGGTTGTACATTTTGTTAATTCAGGCAGTGAAGCCAATGAACTGGCAATTCGAATGGCCCGTACATACACAGGTCAAAAAGACATGATCGCTGTTGAAGTTGGCTATCATGGCACTACTGCCGGCTGTATTGATGTCAGCTCCTATAAGTTTGATGGAAAAGGCGGTAAAGGAGCTCCTGAACATACGCATATCGTACCCTTGCCGGATGCATACAGAGGTATATACCAGGGCCCGGACACCGGACCATCATACGCCGCGCACATTCATGAACAAATCAATAATATTCAGCAAAAAGGAAGAAATGTAGCGGGTTTTATTTGCGAAAGCATTCTTAGTTGTGGGGGACAAATTGAGTTGCCTAAAGATTATTTGAAAATTGCCTGTGAAGCTGTCAGAAAAGCCGGGGGACTATATATCGCAGACGAAGTGCAGGTAGGATGCGGTCGGGTGGGAAGTAAATTCTGGGGTTTCCAGCTTCATGAGGTAGTTCCTGATATTGTCACAATCGGAAAACCGGTTGGTAACGGACATCCTCTGGCAGCTGTGGTTTGTACCCGGGAAGTTGCCGATGCTTTCGGTAACGGCATGGAGTATTTTAACACTTTTGGCGGCAATCCGGTTTCCTGTGCTATCGGGCGTGAAGTGTTACGGGTGATCAAAGATGAAAAGTTGCAGGAAAATGCCCTGAATGTTGGTAATTACCTGAAAACAGGACTTAGAAATTTACAAAAGGAATTTCATGTTATAGGTGATGTAAGGGGGCAAGGCTTATTCCTGGGCTTTGAAATGGCTGATGAAAACAAAAAACCTTTAACTGATCAAGCTGCTTACCTTACTGATCGCATGAAAGAACTGGGAATATTAATGAGTACAGATGGTAAAGACAATAATGTATTAAAAATAAAACCGCCGATTGTCTTTTCAAGAGAAAATACGAACGAGCTCCTTTTTAGGTTAAAAACAGTACTAAGTGAAGATTTTATGAAATTGGCGCTCCGACCACCTAGTCGGAGTCTAGGTTGATTTTTTGTTTAAAGTCGATTTTTATTTTGGCGTTTTTTTTGTTGGTAAGCAGGTCAACGGCTTTCAGAAATGTCCGGTTCCTCTGTTTCCACAAACGGTTTAGCTTGCGGGCATAATGTGCTATACTCAGGTCAAACAATTTAAACTGAAATAGCTTTTTCAGGGATTGTTTCCAGGAATAAAACTTTTTATGGCTTAACATCTGTGCTTTCTGAAGGGCGGAAAGAGTAAATTTTGCCGGTTTAAAAACCACGTGATGGGCATCATACAGAGTCCAGTCTTTAAAAAGCAACCGTTTTTCCGAGGTCATTTTTTTATAGAATTTTGACCCGGGAAGAGGAGTGAGGATTAAAAACTGAGTGGATGTAAGACCTGCATGCGTGGCAAATTTTACAGTCTTTTTTACAGTGCTCCAGTCATCATCCTCGAACCCGTAAATAAACATTCCATGGATATGGATTCCGTTTCGCTGAATTACCTTTACAGCTGTTTTTATTTCCGCAACTGTCTGTTTTTTTTCTATAGCTTTTAGGCTGCGTGGATTTATTGATTCTAATCCGATATAGAGGATGCGGCAGCCTGCTTTGTACATAAGCTTGACAATCTCCTTATCCTTGTAAATATCCGCTCGCACTTGGGTCGACCAGGTGAATTTGAATTTTTCCTGGATCATGGCTGTCAATAGAGTCTTTAACCGCTTGTGGTTTGCCGCGAAATTATCATCATAAAAAAAGATGTGGTTTTTCTTATGGTCATACATCCGCAGCTCTTCGATAATATTCCGAGTCGAGCGGAACCTATATTTTCTCCCAAACATACCCGTTACTGAACAAAAAGAGCAGTTAAAAGGGCACCCCCGGGAAGTCTGAACCGGGATTGTAGTGTGGCCTGCAATTTGATTGTGTTTGAAGTTCAACAATTTGAAGTCAGGAAAAGGGAGCTGGTCAAGTTCGGTTATAGCAGGCCCCTTGGGATTATGAACAGATTTGCCCTCCTTTTTGTAGGAAAGGTTCGGCACATTTTTGTAATCATCGCCTTTCTCCCAGGCATCCACAAATGCCATCAATGCTATCTCTCCCTCGCCTCGGATCACAAAATCTGTATGCTCAAGTGCTTCCTCTGTCATAAAAGTGACATGGGCTCCTCCCATGATTACCGGGACTCCTGACTTGCGGATCTTGTCGGCAACCATATAAGCCCGGGGGGCTGTAGACGTTATTGTGGATATCCCTACCAGGTCTGCATCTGAGGTCATAGAGAAATCTATTTGCCGTGATTCTTCGTAAAAAATCTCGACTTCCCATCCCCGGTTTTTCATTAAAGTACCGAGGATGAATAATCCCAGCCGGGGAAGCTTATATTGTGAATAAATATGCAGATTAGATGCTTTTGGCTCTATAAATATGATTTTAGGCATTTTTCTTTTTTCCTTTTGGTTTTAAACGTTTTTTATTCTGGCTTTTTAGGGCCGATATTTCTTTTTTCTTTTTCTTTAAAAGGTCTTCCCAGCGTTCGATCCCCGCTTTGAAATGATTGATCTTTTCCTCAAGCACATGGATCTTCCGCCGCATTTCATCCAGTCTGTGGGAATCTATTTCCACATCACTGGAATTTAAGTCATTTTCGATAGCCAGAAAATCCCTGAACAGAGAGGACATATCTTTTATTTCTTCCAAAGAATATCCGAAAAGCTGAAGGTCTTTGATCAATTGACACAAGTAGACATATGACTCGGAATATAGCCGAAATCCTCCTTCACTGCGCATATCAGGTTCGATGATCCCTTTTTCCTCCCAGTGTTTTATTGCTCTGGAGCTTACTCCCACTCGCTCTGCTAGTCCGCCGACTGTTAAAAATTCGCTGGTTTTGGCAGATTTACCCTCCTTGCTTCCAGTTCCGGGGAGCCCAACTTTTTTTATGATTTTCTGGATGTCTTCAAGCTGATAGCCTAAGTCCAACAACCTTTTAATGTGCAGGATTCTCTCAAGGTTTCTTCTTAAATAAAAAGGCATATTGTCACTGGTTACTCCATCCGGCTTGATAAGCTTGACCTTCTGCCATTTCCCCAACATCTCTTCATCAATGCCTGCTTCGGTCAGGAGCTCATCTTTGAAAAACATTTTTTTCTTCATAGTGTTTCTCTCCGGACACCTCCATATTAAAGTAACAGTATGCGTATACTGTAATGTTTTATATGAGCGATGTCAAGGATTATTATTGATTATTGATCGATTAAATCCAGGCTGATTATCAGCCGCAAAGCCTGTCCTTTATAAGAAAGAATAATCTTTGCTGTAACGCAGCATTTGTTTTACATAATCATCCGGATATTCAATTTTAATATCTACTATTTTGCCGTCTTTGATCTCTTGGGAGATCACATTCTCAGGTTTTCCTTTTTCATAAACCCAGTAAGATACGAGCGCACGGGAGCGCATATGTGCCTGCTCAATGGTCTTTCCGGGTTGGATCCGGGTTAACTGGGTCATCAAGCCGTTGCGGATGTTAGCGTCATAGCTTGCTTTGGCAGCATCTAAATTGGGTAAGAGGCCGAGTTCGACTATTTTATCATCCATTATGTAATAAAGAGCAAAAAGATCCGCCCGCGCCTCCTCTACCGGGGAATGATAATTTTTAAGCGCTTCCGGGCTGACTCCCGGCAGCAGTTGCCCTGAGCCATGTCCGAGGACTTCATGGAGGTCTGTATGCAGGTTTCCGGCTTGAGCCCCGTATTTTTTTGGTTAATACTCTAACAGGAGTTTAAGAGTTAAGATTGCTTTTGGTATGCTCAGAAATTATCTATCCCTTGTGACCCGCAAGTCTTGGGAGGGAATGTTTACTGCTTTGAGGATGCCGGTTTCATCTGCAACCAGTTCAACCTGAGTTGGACCTAGCTTCATAATAAGAGTGCATGGTCTTTCTTCATCCGGTTCCAGGGTAAAAGGAGACTCCATCTGGGGGATTATATATGCGGAAAGCTCAAGAGGAGCTTGTAGCGAGCAGCCGAATTTCTTGGTTATTACCATGTAGGGAGAAAAAACAGGATTGGGTAAAAGAAAAGCATCTCTTTTAATTTTTACTACATTTTGTTGTTCCTGCCCGGCTACCCGGATTACATTCTCAGCCCGGCCTCCAGCCAGATTGCTGGAAATTTCCTGACTGACTCCGCTTACAGAGCCTTCAAATTCAAACCGGGTGGGAATGAAACTTTTATTCATCCAGATATAAAGCCTCTTGATCTCCATCCTGACCGGTTTGGTCATGCGCCCTTTTACAGAAAGGAGGTATCCATCTTCATCTGCCTGCCAGGAATATTCTTCGTATCCGACTTTCTGGCCCATAAAAAATATGGAAAAAGACCCTTCTTCTGGATTTTTTTCTGACTGAGCATAAAGCAGGAGGCAAAATGCAAAAAAGATACAAGCTATACTTGTAAAAAAAAATAGTTTCTTAAACATATACTCTTCTGGGAAAAGCTATTCTACTATAACAGCCGTACCATAAGCCAGGATCTCAGAGGCGCTCTGCATGATCATGGAAGTTGCAAATCTTACGTTTACTATAGCATTAGCACCTAAGCTTTCGGCCTCTTCAACCATGCGGTCGAGGGCCTGTTCCCGTGATTCGGCCATCATCTTGGTATAATCTTTTATTTCACCACCGACTAGATTTTTTAAGGCAGCAGAGATATCCCGTCCGATATGCCGGGCGCGGATAGTATTTCCCCGGACAATACCTAAAGTTTTTTTTATTGTTTTACCTGTAATCTGATCCGTAGTTACAAAAATCATTTTTCAATCTCCTTATATCTTTCTCTTTTTCGGACAAACAACTGTTCCCTGGCCAATGATACCAGTAGAACGACGATACCGGCCATAAAGGCCAGAATCCCGATCTTTAAAAACAGAGGAGTGTTGGCATCCTGTATAATGCCTTCCACTATTTTATAACCACCGAAAAACAAAAGAATCATAGCACCGATGGAGAGGAAAATCCACCCAATACTTCTTTCCAGGCGGTTATATACCGATGACCAATAAACTTTCCACACTTCGTTTGAAGGTTGCTTAAGCTCCATTTTACCCATTACCTCCTCAAATTTTCCCATCTCATCAAACTCTTTCCGGCATTCCGAACACTGTTGTATGTGTTCATTGACCAATTTTTTCTGCTCTTCATCAAGTTCACCGTCAAAATAAGAAGAAATGAGCTTTTTTATTTTATTATGGTCCATAAGAGACTCCTGATCTGATTATAAATACCTGCCAATGATATCTTTAAGTTTTTTCTTAGCATAATAGAGCGAAGACATGACTGTTCCCAACGGTTTTCCAGTGATCTCTGAGATTTCCTGATATGAGCATTGACGGAAATAGCGAAGAATGACGACTTCTCTCTGTTTAAAGGGCAGCTCTTCAATGCTCTGCCAGAGTACTTTTTTCATCTCGCGGTCTTCAGTGTCGTCTTTAAGCACTTGGTTTTCCTCAAGAGGGACTTCCTTCAGACGCTGGCTTCGCTTCAGATGGTCAAGGCAAAGGTTCTTCATCAGCCGGTAGAACCAGGGAAAAAAAGGCCTGCTTGGATCATATTTTTTTATCTTGCGGAAAGCCCGGATAAATGATTCCTGGGAAATATCCAGAGCATCCTGGTGGTTATGAAAAATACCCAGGGCAATATAATAGGCTGACTTCATATAGCGATGGACGATCGCCTGGTATGCTTCTTTATCTCCCGCAATAACAGATTTTAGGATATCTCCTTCTGTAAGTGTTTTTTCCATCATCTTAGTCAGCCGTATTACTGGAAAAACAACTCTTGCATCCAGACTTTTTTCTTCAGCCATTTTTTTTCTCTTCATGAATAAATACGAAGCCCGCCTTATATTTATTCAATCCAGAGAAAAGAAATGTTACGATTTTTCCCTTTATCTATAGCATAGACACGAAGACGGGTCAATCTGATAAAACTTGCCAGGAGTCCCTCCATTTTTCTAAGTTTCTGGGCCTTAAACAAGAATCAGGTCAGTTGATCCGAAAACACGCGAATTTTCCCCAGCGAGGAAAATCCGCTCGGATACAGTCTTCGCTCCCCTCTCCACTCTGGAGAGGAACCGTGCCCGCTCATCCTTGCTAACGGTTTTCTTAATCCTCCTGAATCATTCATAAAAATTGCCGATGCCGTATTTAAAAAAACAACAACTTATTTTATCATCGGCACTTTTTACCCTCCGGGCGAGCAGATCTTACCGCATCTGCTTTGTTGCAGCGGATTCGCAGTGAGATACCACAGCTTCATCCCCTGCGCCTTGCATCTACGGCAACCTCGACTCGTGAATAATCCAGG
>JAUVXM010000062.1 GCA_030603565.1 Candidatus Aminicenantota bacterium | reverse complement strand
AATGGTAAAAAAATGGCGATTAAAATTAAAAATAAAAATAAGAAAAGAGTTAAAATAATCATTCTTGAAAAAATCTTGCATATTACTGAAAATAAATTAATAATAAAAACATTGCCATTTTTTTATGAATAGGTCAGGCTAAGTATCATATATAAAATATTCCGTGTTTAAATTATTTGATCGTTACGTTTTAAAGGAAATTATCCCTCCCTTTGCCCTTGGTCTTACAATCTATACATTTGTGCTCTTAATGAATCAGGTACTTCTTCTTTCGGAGATGTTCATTGATAGAGGTGTAGCTTTAAAAACAGTCCTTGCTTTACTTGTCTATCTTATTCCCTCAGTACTGGCGTTTACAGTACCTATGTCAGTGCTGATGGGCATACTGGCAGGTTTAAGCCGCATGTCATCTGATTTAGAGATAACTGCTTTGAAGACACTTGGAATTGATAACAAAAGACTTATAAGGCCAATTCTGCTCTTTTCTTTCTGCGGTTTCTTGGTAACAGCTCTTTTGACCCTATATCTTGCGCCGCGGGCAAATTATAAGTGGGTTCAGACACTTTCCCGCTCAGTATTGGCTAAGGTGCAATTAAGAATTCCCCCCCGGGAATTTAATGAATCCATACCTAATACAATGATTTATGTTCAGGACATTACTAAGGATAAAACCTGGGAAAATATTATTGTTGAAATTCCCGGCTCCGGGAAAGAACCCAGTATTATTGTTGCTGAAAGAGGAAGGATGAATTTTTTTCCGGATGAGGAAAGAGCGACTCTGGAGCTCTATAATGCGGTTTCCCATTCTTATCCGATATCCAGGCCTGAAAAATACATGGTTGCGGCTTTTAACCGCATGGAAGAGGAATTGGATATAGAAAATATTTTTTCCTCCCGGTCTGAAAAAAAAAGAGTAAGAGAAAAGGATATTAAAGAACTCTTGCAGGCTATTCCGAAGATCAGGGAAGGTCTCGAAGCCGAATCCGGGCGAAAAGGAAATACGCCTGGGGCCGGTCATTTGGAATGGGAGTATATTTCCCATTGGATTGAAGTGCATAAAAAATTCGCCCTTCCCTTTTCCTGCTTAATATTCGCCTTGCTGGGGATATCTCTGGGGGCTACGACGCGTAAAGGCGGGAGGACCAGTGGGTTTACTCTCAGTATTGTGATAATAATTTTTTATTATATCCTGATAACTGCTGGAGAAAACCTGGCTATTGACGGTAGAATAACGCCCTGGCTGGGGATGTGGGGACCGAATATCCTCCTCTGTATTACCGGTTTGTTTTTGTTTATCAGGTCGCGTAATGAGTTTTTTATTTTTTCTTTGTTTTCCCGGATAAAAGGGAGAAAAAAGAACGACCGTCAGCTGCTGAAACCAAAGAGCTCGGGCCTGAGAGGGCCACGTTTTTTTCTGTCGTTTCCCAACCTGCTGGACCGTTATATTCTCAGGAAATTTTTAGCTATTTTTGCTCTGGTATTTATCAGTATGCTGGCGATTTTTATCATTATCAACTTTTTTGAAAAGATCGACAGTGTTTATGAACATGGCAAACCTATTTCCCTATTTTTTGAATTTATCTGGTTTAAAGTTCCAGAGTTTATCCATTATATCCTCCCGATTACTGCTCTGGCATCAGCGCTTCTGGCGTTGGGTTTAATGACCAAGTTCAATGAGATAACTGCAGTGAAGACCTGCGGCATCAGTATCTACCGTACTGTCCTCCCAATAGTGTTTTCGGCTTGTGTAGTTAGCTTTTTAGCTTTTTATCTGCAGGAGAACATTCTTCCCTATTCCAACAAAAAAGCGGAACAGACCTGGAATAGAATAAATGACCTTTCTCCCCGCAGTTTCAATCAGCTCGACAGGAGCTGGGTAATGGGAAAGGAAAAGAACAGGATCTATTATTATAGATATTTTGATCCCATTGCCTCCACCTTTGCTCAGATTTCCATTTTCGATCTGGATATAGGGTCATGGTCTATTAAGAAGCGGATTTTTTCCGAGAAAGGGTTTTTAGAGGGGAATAAGCTTTCGCTTACGAACTGCTGGTACCGGGATTTCAAGGGTGCGAGGCCGGAAAAATTTGAAAGAGTAAACAGTATGGTTCTGTCTTTGGAAGAAAATAAAGATTTTTTTCTGAGGGAGTGGAAAGAACCGGATCAAATGGGCTATTTTGAATTGAAAAAATATATTCGCAGTATAGAAGAAAGAGGGTTTGAAACAGTCAGATTTAAGGTCGACCTGTTTTGTAAAATATCTTTTCCCTTAGCCAGTTTGATAATGGTGCTCCTGGGTATTCCTTTTGCTTTTTCAATGGGAAAAAGAGGAGCCTTGGTTGGGATAGGCCTAAGTATTATCATCGCTATTATCTACTGGGGAGCCATCGGTATATTTAAAAGCCTGGGGTATGCCGGGTTTCTTGATGTTTTTTTTGCTGCCTGGGGGCCTAACCTGATATTCGGATTAGCAGGGCTTTATTTTCTCTTTACTTTGCGGACTTAACCTGGATTACTACATTTTGTATTTCCCAAAATCTTCAGGTCTTAAATTTTCGAGCCAATTTTTTAATTTTTCAGAATCTTCCAGCTTCTCGTCAAATTTTAAGCTGTGCGCTTTTTCTACTATTTTTTCTTCAACATAGATCGGGGCCTCCATCCGAAGGGAAAGGGCGATAGCATCAGATGGTCTTGAGTCGATCTTAATGATCTTACCCTTATTGCAGTGGCAGTATATATAAGCATAAAAGGTGTTGTCCAAGACGTCACTAATAACGATTTTTTCAATGTACGCATCCAATTTTTGGAGGACGTTTTTGATAAGGTCATGGGTTAAAGGGCGGGGAGTAGGAATGTTTTCCATTTTTAAAGAGATGGCATTGGCCTCGAATACTCCGATCCATATTGGCAGCATCCGGTCACCCGCTATTTCTTCCAGGACAACAATGGGCATTTTAGAGATAGGGTCGATTACCAAGCCTTTTATTCGCATTTCAATTTCCATGATGTCCTCCGCATATGTAGTTTCAATTAGAATATAAGTTCAGGCTTTCAGCTTGTCAAGAAAGGTTATTTCTGAAGTCCCCCCATTTTATTAAGCTTCGGAGCCTTAAGAAAGAATCAGGTCAGTTGATACGAAAACACGCAGAGGCAAAGATAAATCTGATTGTATGGATACGCTCGCTTCAGATTTTTAACGCCATTCTTCTTCGTTTTATTATTTAATAAAAATTACTGAAAAGCTTATATTTAAATGAAAATGAGCGAAATTTTTAGGGGAACTCCAGGAAAATGAAAGAGACGAAAAGAAAACTCCAATAAATTGGATTGAATCCAAATTATTGGATTCTATTTTAAAGTTTAAATTAAGTATAAAGCTTAACTTATTGATTCCAGATAAGTTGCTGAAATGGTGAATCTGGCATGAAAATTGCTCTATATAAATAATGAAATGTATAAAAAATCTATAATTCTATCCGGAGGTGCCAATAGAGAGAAGATAAACTTAAAAAGGCATATGGTGGGGTGACATGGTTCACTCTTGGGATTTGGAATATTTTTCCCCGCAATAAAAGGGGAAAAAGGAGAAAAAAATTGCGAAAACTTTTTGCTGTTTTATTTGTGCTGCTGCTTTCTACATCGCTAGTAGCCCAGGTAAGAACAGGTAATATTTATGGAAAAGTTGTTGATGAAAACGGGAATGCTCTTCCCGGTGTTACACTTACCTTAAGTGGTTCATTAACAGCTCCTATGACGTCGATTTCTTCGGCGGCCGGTGTCTTTCGGTTTATCTCTCTTGCAGCATCTGATGACTATGTCGTCAAAGCCGAGCTGGAAGGCTTTAAAACTGAAATTCGGGAAAACATTATTATTAGTATCGGTTCTAATGTTAACTTAACTATAACCTTGGCAATGGGTGCACTTGAGGAAGAAGTAACTGTTATTGCAGTTACACCTGTAGTGGATACTAAAAAGACTGTAGTCGGTCAGACTGTAACCCGTGATGTCCTCCAGTCACTTCCTTCCGCCAGAGACCCGTGGATCGTACTTGGGCAGGCTCCCGGTGTTTCAATGGACAGGGAAAACGTCGGTGGTTCAGAGTCAGGTCAGCAGCCAAGTGGTTTTGCCAGAGGCGGCGGCCAGGACCAATGGAGTATGGACGGCGTCACAATTACTGACTTCGGTTCCTGGAGCTCTCCGGGTTACTATGACTTTGATGCTTTTGAAGAGATGAATGTTACCTTAGGTGGGGCTGATGTTGAAGTCCAGGGCGCTGGAATTCAGATGAACCTGGTTACCCGCCGCGGCGGTAACAATGTTTCTTTAGGTGGAAGATTTTTCTTTACTGACGGCGATAAATTCCAGGCTGACAATCTTACAGACGCGCTTAAAGATGAAGGTGTCCTTGGTACCAACCGCATCCGGACCATCAAAGACTTTGGATTCAACGTGGGTGGACCTTTGCTTCAGGACAAAGTCTGGTGGTGGATGTCTTATGGAGTTCAGGATATCAACAACTCCAACCTCTACGGAACTTATGAAGCGACCATGCTGAATAACTATGCTGCTAAAATCAATGTGCAGCTCATCCCGGATAACAGGTTCGAAATTTTTGGTCATGTCGGCGGCAAAGAAAAAACCGCCCGTTCTGCAAGCTATTCCTTCCCGGGTGGCTGGCATCAGACCGGTGCCTTTCATTTCGGCTCTCCCATCTTAAAACTGCAAGACGAGCACATGTTCGGAGACAACCTCTTTGTATCTATCAAATTCGCCTATGGAAACTCAGGCTTTAATATGATACCTGAAGATGACCTTGATGGGGAAATTATGACTATGCGCAATGTAGCGGATGGTATATGGGAAAACTCATATAATTCTTACCGCTGCTTGCGGCCGAATATGCAGTATAACTTTTTAGGCAACTACTTTAATGATGATCTTTTTGGTGTTTCCCATGAGATGAAGGTAGGCTTTGAGTACAGCGACAGAGGCATCGGCACGGAATGGGCCATGTCAGGAAATGTCCTTGGTAGATACAACTATAACTCCAATTCTATGGATATGGACGGAGACGGTTATGCTGATATGGAAAATGCAATGAAGCGGGTTGAAACATGGCGGGCGGATCCTTATGAAGTGCAGGGATACAGTACGGCTATAACCGGATTTTTCCAGGATTCAATAACTACCGGTAACCTTACTTTAAACCTTGGTATTCGCTGGGACTATCAGTTTCCCAGGGTAATAGATTATGAGATTGGGGCTATGGATGTTAATAATCCTGCGGTTACAAATAATTTCTCCTCTGCCGCTGCTACGGCCATAAGTACTACTCTCCCCGGCTATCAAGTTGCTGCAGATAAACCCGATTTTAATTGGAGCTATTTTACTCCCAGATTAGGCCTGCTTTATGACCTTTTCGGTGATGGTAAAACAATTGTTAAACTATCTTACGGGACATTTAGAAATTATATGGGGAGTGGTTTCTTTGGTAACTTCTTGCCTGGAGGAACCGGCGGCTGGATGGACTTCTGGTGGACTGACAACTTCGCAGCCTACGGCGGAAACTCAGATGGAATCGTTGATGTGGATGAGCTCTACTGGACATATCCCGGAGATTATTCTCCTTACCGTGTCTTTAATGATGGCGGCACTTTTATCGGCGATCAAGATAAAGGCGACGGCTGGATGTACGGTGGATATGACATTTCTAATCCCCAGGCAAGCTCGGCCCCCCGCTATACTTTAGAAAATTACCCTTCACGAAAAACAACAGAAGCGATTCTTACTCTGGAAAAAGAGATAATGGCTGATTTGGGGGCTGCTATTGATTTTACCTATAGAAAAAATTCTCAGTTCGGCTGGGACCTGACTTGGGATCCTGAGACAGGCGAGAAACAGAGCCAGGCTGAATTTGTCAAGGCAGGAACTGTTCCAACTTCTATCCCCGGTTATGACCTGGGTGAAGGAGCCGGAAAACCTTATTATCTCCAAGCAGCGGGTGTTCCTTACAGATATTACCGCTACTCAACTGAAAGGCCGGATTATTACAGAGATTATATGGGTGTTTCGATAAGATTCAACAAGCGGCTGAGCAACAATTGGATGCTCAATGGCTCAGCTACTTATCAGGCAAACAAGGTACATTACGGCGATGAAGGATATTTGGATCCTACCGATCTGTGGGTTACTGACAACGCGATCTATGCTCCTGAAATAGGCGGCTCCAGTGGAAAAGTCAGCACCCCGCAATACCAGAAATGGATGTTCAAACTGGCCGGACTTTATCAGCTCCCCTTGGATTTTAATATCTCCTTTACTTTTAATGCCAGGCAGGGAAATCCTATATTCCATACAATGAACATAAGAGATTATGATTCTCCTAATGCCCGTGATACAGGCGCAAGCGTTTATCTTGACCAGCTTGAGAAAATCAAGCTGCCCAACTTCATGAACCTCAACTTAAGGTTAGAAAAAGTAATCCGGGCCGGTGATACAGGCAGGATCTACCTAATGGCAGATCTTTTTAATGTCCTAAACTCCGCTACCATGCTGAGAAGATATGAAAAGTATCACGGAACCTATTATGTGCATGATGGTTCCTTTTCTAAAAATGCGACCGATTTCCTGGCTAATGAGATTTTAAATCCCAGAGTTTTAAGATTAGGAGTTAGGTTCCAGTTCTAAGTAGAAAATAGTACTAGTTCGAGCACAAAGCCCCTTCCGCTTAAAGCGGAAGGGGCTTTTTTTTTCTGCCTAAAAATGGTAAAATCAGGGCGAATATGTGATAAAAATTGCGGAGGATAAGAATGAAAAAAATATCATACCTGCTGCTTATTTGCCTTATACTTAGCTTTACAGCCCTTGCCCAGGATTATAAAGGGAAAGGGCGGGTAAAAGGCTTGGTAACCGATGAACAGGGCAATCCTATTGAAGGGGTCAAGGTAAAACTTTTTTCAGTAAAAGCCAGCCAGGCATTTACGATTGAAACTGATGAGGATGGTGTCTGGCATGGAAACTGGATTAGAAACGGCACCTGGAATGTTGATTTTGAAAAACTTGGATATGCTCCAAAAAAGATAAGTATGCAGATATCTGAATTTAAAAAGAATCCTGATATCGAAGTAGCCTTAAAGAAAGTAGAAGGGCTGATCATATCTAAGGAGCTGGAAGAGAAACTTATTAAAGGAAATGAACTTTTTGACCAGGAAAACTATGATGAGGCAATAGCTGTTTTTGCCGAGATGTTGGCGGAAAATCCTGATGCTTACATTGTTAATCAGAATATCGGAAACTGTTATTTTCAGCAGGAAAAATATGAGCAGGCTGCACAATATTATAAGAAAATACTTGAAAAGGATGCTGATAATACTAACGCCTTATTAAGCATAGGAAATTCTTTTGCCAATATGGGAGAGAATGAGACTGCGATGGAATGGTACGGAAAGGTTGGATTTGAAAAGCTTGATGACCCTACGGTTTTATATAATATTGGTACAAGCCTTTTTAATATGACTAAGTATGATGAAGCTTTAATGTATTATGAAAGGTCAGTGGAAATACAGGCTGATTTTCTGGACGGGATCTATCAGTTGGGGCTTGTCTATTTAACCACGGGCAATAATGACAGCGCCATAATCCAATTTGAAAAATATCTGGAATTTGACTCTGAATCCGGGAGAGCAGAACAGGTACGGGGATTTTTGGATTATTTAAAATAAGAGAGTGTATACTTATAGCCTGAGGATAATAATATGATAAAGAAATGTTTAGCCCTCTTATTTGTTGTTTTAATTATTACAGGATGCGGGGGCTCAAAGATAGCCCTTGATCCGGACAGCCGGGATTTTTATGAAACCGCCCGCCTTATCATGACCAAACCGGAAAGAGATATTTTCAACCACCTCCCGGACAAATATGCGCGGAAAGAGTTTATCTATAATTTCTGGGAAAAAAGAGATCCTGACCCTGCAACTGAGGAAAATGAGTTCAGGGAGGAGTTTTTCCGGCGGATCGAGTACGCAAATCAGCGTTTTAAGGAGGGCACCCAGGGATGGAAAACAGACCGGGGAAGGGTTTATATATATTTCGGTGAGCCTGACAGAATTGAGCGCCGGCCCATGCTTAATAGTCCCGATGTTAAAGCCCTGCAAGTATGGATCTATTACCGCTACGATTTTGGCATAGAGTTTATAGACAAAAGAGGGGATGGAAGCTATACCTTTGATCCCTTCTCAGGCATAATTGGCAGCTTTTTTGATGCAAAGGAAAGAGCCCAGATGGGCTTTAATTACAGGAATGACGGAAGGGCGGTAAAATATATTAATTTTGAGTTAAAATACGACCGGCAGAAAAAAGAGGTGACAATCTCTATTCCTGTGAAAAACCTTACTTTTATTGAGGCTGACGGCCTCTTAAAGGCGGATTTTGAGTTCCGTTTCTATGTTTATGCCTCAAAACAGAAAAAAAATAAGCAGACCTTTCAGGAAAACAGGCCTTTTGAGATAACAGAAGAAAAGTTGCTTGAAACCAAGGAAATAACTTTTAATTTCCCTTTTGAAACAGAGCCGGGAAAATATTATTTTGACGTGGTTATTATTATAAAACCGGAACTTACAAAAACCAGAAAGATTTTTTCAGTTAAGATATGATTTTGTTTAGCCTGACCTATTCATAAAAAAATGGCGCCATTTTTTTATGAATAGGTCAGGTTAGTTTCAGCTTTTAAGAAACGAAACTAAGAGAGCTCAAGTTTAATAATAAAAGGATAAGGACAGCCAAGATGAAAGATAAACTAGCGGCTTTGATTCTTGTATTTTTTTCTCTAAGTTTGTTGCTATTTTCTACAGAAAAGGATAAGGAAAAAGACCTTTCTCAGAGACACCAGGAATTTTTAAACCTTACCAGATATATTATCCTTGATGAGGAAAGAAATGTCTTGAACCAACTGGCTACAGACCGGGAAAGAGATATTTTTATAAAAGCTTTTTGGAAGCAGCGGGACCCAACGCCGGGTACGCCTGATAATGAATATAAAACCCAGCATATAAAAAGGTTTAACTATGCTAATAAATTCTACGGACGTGGCACTTCGCGTCCAGGGTGGATGACGGATATGGGCAGAATCCATATTCTTATGGGAGAACCGGTCAGCAAAGAAAGGTTTGAGACAACCATGGGTATCCGTCCCGTTCAAGCCTGGTTTTATTATGGAGACCCGGGAAGAAGACTTCCCACCCATTTTGCTGTAGTTTTTTTTAAACGGGGGGGATTTGGGGAATTTAAGCTCTATGACCATGTAGCAGACGGACCTACCGCTCTTTTAGTTGAAGGGAGGGACATGGATCCGGCTGATTTTGAAACCATGTTTAATAAGATAAGGGAGATGTCTCCTACTTTATCTCTTATCTCTCACTCCATGATCCCTGGGGATGTTCCTTTTGATTTTCAACCCTCGCCCGTTAATAATATTATCATGGCTGAAATATTCGATTCGCCGAAAAAGGATGTTAACCCTACATATGCCACTAATTTTTTGGATTATAAAGGTATAGTCGATACCGCTTATATGACAAACTTTGTGGAAAGCGACTCTTTTACTCAGATTATCCGTGACCCTATAATGGGTATAGATTTTTTGCATTTTTCTATTGCTCCTAAAAATCTTTCGGTTGATTATTACGAGCCTAAGGACCAGTATTATTGCAATTTCTCGGTAAGCGCCAGCTTACGTATAGATGAGGAGATTATCTTTCAGTATTCCAAGGATTTCCCTTTTTATTTTAACCCTGATGACATTGACCGTGTTAAGGCAAATGGAGTTTCTATAGAAGATTCCTTCCCTGTAATAAGCGGAAAGTACAAGTTCATCGTCCTCCTGCAGAACTCGGTGGGAAAAGAATTTTGTTTGCTGGAAAAAGAGGTAGTGATCCCTGAGCGAACCGGAGTAGCGCGGATTGCCGGATTTTTATTGGGATACAATTTCAAAAATTATGAGAGTCAATTCCATCTTCCCTTTAAATTAAAAGATAAAAAGGTCGTGATCGATCCCACCAATACTTTCTCAGCAAGGGATAATATCGTTTTATTTATCAATATCGCTGATGTGACCAGGCAGTTGTGGGAAAAAGGAAAAGTCAGGATAAATGTAACCGGGTTAAAGCCGAATAATCCTGCCATAAAATCACTGAATATTCAGTTGAAAGACCGTCCTTTAGAGAAGACCCTGGTGATTTCCCATACTATCGCAGGCCGGGAACTGCCCCCGGATTATTATGAGATTAGGGTAAGCCTGTATGATGAGACCGGAGCAAAGTTTGATGAAGTAAAGAATAAGTTTATTATATCCCAAGCTGAAGCTGTTTCCCACCCTATAAGTCATGCTAAAGCTTTTTCCCTGGCAAATAACTTTCTCTATTTTTATATGCTGGCCAGTCAGTATGAGAAAATAAATAATTTTCAAAAAGCGGAATCCAGTTATGCTAAAGCATATGCTGTAAGGCCCAATTACAAAAAGGGATTGGTAGATTATGCGAATTTTCTCTATAAAGTCAAAAAATTTGATAAGATCTTAAATCTGATCACAAAAATAGAAAATGATGCCAACCTAAAATTTGAGTTTTTTCTCTTAAAAGGAAAAGCGTATATGGGAAAAGGAAAGTATGAAGAGGCGATTGATAACTTTCTGCAGGGAAATGAGATATACAACAGTGATATAAACCTACTCAACTCCCTTGGTTTTTGTTATTACAAAGTTGAAGATAAAAAGAAGGCCCTGGATGTACTTCGTTCTTCCCTAAGGCTTAATCCCGAACAGGAAGATATTAAAAAGCTGATATCTGAGCTTGAAAAGAAATAAATTCAAATTTCCTGCTAAAAAGCCATTTTTATGGGAATAGCGGTAAAAAGAAGCAGGTCAACTGAAAGTGTGCCAGATAAATCTTTGCCTCCGCGTGTTTTCGTATCAACTGACCTGATTCTTGCCAGTTGAAAGGTCCTTATTTCATCTCAAAATCAATATTGATTTCTAAAGTCTTTCCCGAAAGATTGTCTTTTATTGTAATTTTTAGAGTATAGGAACCTGGTTCCAGGTCTTTGGTGTCTTTTTTCTCTTCTTTTTTACCCTCTTCTGTGGTTGTAGTGACAACAACTGTTTTCTTGATGGGGAGAGGCTGGCTTATGAAGGGAGAATTGTATTTTTGATCCGCATATTTGATCTGGGTATCCTCCTCCCGGAGGACTTCGTAATTTATCAGGAGGTCGGCCTGGTTGGATTCGTTGAACTGGGTTCCGAAAATGAAAAAGAAGATATCCAGGTTGTCCCCGGCCTTAAAAACTTTTTCCAAGTTTGGGAGGACCTGGAGAACAGAGTATGTGAAAAAATCTTTATGGACCTCGGTTGTGGTCTCAGGTGCTGCTATTCTCTTGATATTTTTAGCAAAAAAGATGGGTGTGGTTCCCATTTCTTCAGCAAATGAAGCAGAATCAGGTGTTGAAAACTCAAAATACTGAGTACCGATTTTTTGCATATCCTCTGATGTGATTGCCATAGAGAGGAGATATTTGCCCTGTGGAAGCGGGTAGCCTGTGGTATAAGTCTCTTCTTTTTCCGGGTCATAAGAAGCACTGTCTACTTGGAAATTTATCGGCACATAGACCTCTTTAGAAAAATCTATGTCCAGATTTTCAAACTGAAGGAACATGTGGGCTTTGGCCTGAAGTTTTTCTGAGGCAGCCTGAAAAGCTGCTGTTTCTTCCCCTTCCTTCTCTGCTGCTCCTTCTGCCGGTGCTATGGCGGTATAGCCAAGGTCTGCATTTTTTATATTAAAAATAAAGATGTTATGCAGATTCTGCTGGGCGGGAAGGTAGAGATGTTTGCTGATGGTAAAGGGGATATCCAAGCGTGCTTCCCTGGTTTGTTGCCCTTCCTGTAAAACAGTTTTTACTTCTTTGGGAATAATGGTTTTTGCCTGCTGTTCTTTTTCCTGGGCATAAAGGTTGGGGGATAGGGCTAGACTTGAGATTAACCCTAAGATTAACACTGGGATAATATAGTTTTTCATGCTTCCTCCTCGAGATAAAGCTTCCGGTTTTTTTAATTAACAAAGAAACAATATAGCAGATATGTGATTTTATTTCCAGTAATGTTTTTGATAGAAGTCCGCCTATTTTTTCAAAGCTTCTGAGCCTTATGCAAGAATCAGGTCAGTTGATCCGAAAACACGCGAATTTTCCCCAGCGTAGAAAATCCGCTCGGATACAGTCTTCGCTCTCTTCTCCTTAAAGGAGAAGAACCATGCCCGCTCATCCTTGCCAACGGCTTTCTTAATCATCCTGAATCATTCATAAAAATTGCCGATGCCCTATTCAAAAAAAACAACAACTTATTTTATCATCGGCACTTTTTACCCTCCGGGCGAGCCGATCTCACTGCACCTGCTTCGTTACAGGGCATTCGCAGTGAAGGACCACAGCTTCATACCCTGTGCCTTGCATCTGCAGCAACCTCGACTTGTGAATAATCCAGGCAAGTTGACCTGATTCTTTTTACCGCTTTTTTGGAAAAAAATAGGGGGGACTCTTGGTAAGGTGTCTGATGAAGCTGAGGGTATGGATTAAGCGACATTGAAGATTTAGCCTTCTGATGAGTTTTTTCGAGGGAACCCGGCGAAGACGGGCTGTGAGCATGTTTGACCCACGGACGGGGGGAGTTGCGCAGCAGCCGAGAAAAACGAAGAGGAATGGCGTTAAAAATCTGAAGCGAGCGTATCCATACCCTCAGCTTCATATGCCACATTATAGTTTGATTAATCCTCTCTTGCTTTCATTTAAATACAAAGAAAGGCCATCAAGGATTCGGAAATGGATTACTTTTGATATTTGTTGACCGCATTCTGATGTTCGCGGAAGGTAAGGCTGAATTGATGGCTGCCGTCGTTGCGGGATACAAAATAGAGATATTTGACGTCAGCCGGATTAAGAGCGGCCTTTAGGGAAGCCTGGCCGGGGTTGGCGATGGGTCCGGGCGGAAGGCCTCGGTTGAGGTATGTATTGTAGGGAGAGTCGAGTTTGAGGTCTTTTGTAAGCAGCCGGCCTTTATATTTTCCGGCCTGTTTAAGCGCATAGACTATGGTGGGATCGCAGTCCAGTTTCATACCGATACGCAGCCGGTTGTGAAAAACAGCCGACACCAAGCTTCTTTCCTCGGGAAGAGAGGTTTCCTTTTCTATCAGAGAAGCCAGGATAACGATTGCACGAATATTCATTCCCAGTTCCTCTGCTCTGCTTTTTTCCTCATCAGAAAATGTTTTTTTAAACTGATCTATCATAGCGGATACGATCTTATCTGCAGTTATATCTTTGGGGAAATGATAGGTTTCCGGAAAAAGGTATCCTTCCAGGTCTTTTGCCTCTTTGTCCAATTCATATATTAGCTTTGTGTTTAAAGAAGAACGAAGAAACGAATCTTTATCTATAGAATATTGTGAGTTAAGCTGCTCTGCTGTCTCTGATCTTGTTAGGCCTTCCGGAATTGTGACTGAATGGAGAATGATATGTCCTTCAATAAGAATAGAAAGGACGTCTTTTGTTGATAGAGGCAGAAGAAAAGAATATTCCCCGGCTTTTAGACTTGCAGGGGAGAAAAAAAGCCTATATCCCCCAAGAAACGGCCAGGTTCTTTTTATTATTTTTTTATCTTTTAATTCCCTGGCGATAGTAGTAACGCTTTGTCCGCTCAAGACTTCAAATTTTACTTTACCGGCAGGGGATTTCGTTCTTGAGTTGAATTCATGGACAAACCAGGCTGAAGCCAATAATACAATAACAACGGCAGCAAGCAGGCTGTTTTTAAGGATTTTATTGGTCATCTGATTGATGGTGCATGTGTTCAAGGTAGCTTGAAAGAATGATATTTGCAGAAACCTGGTCCTTTAATTTTTTTTTCTTTTTATCCTTTATTTTTTGTCGGCTGAGAATGAAATTGGCTTGCCGGGTAGTCAGGCGTTCATCCCACATAACAATAGGAAGCTGTAATGATTTTTTTAACCAGGAAGCGAATTTTTTAGTTTTCTCGACTCTGGTGCCGGCAGAACCGTCTAATCTTAAAGGCAGGCCGATGACGATTTTGCTTACCTTGTAGCGGGAGGTAAGCTGAAGGAAATATTTTTTATCTTCTGTTTTATTTATTGTTTTATAAAGCCCGAGCGGCTGGGCTGTGAAGAGGAGTTTATCACTGATAGAAAGTCCGATATTCTTGTCGCCGTAATCAATTCCCAAGATTCTCATTTTTATTTAGGATGAATATTTCTTTTTCTTTGTCCGTGTTTTTTGAGAGCAAGCCGGATAAGTTTTTCCAACAGGTCGGGAAAGGCCAGGCCGCTTACTTCCCAAAGCTTAGGATACATGCTGATCTCTGTAAAACCGGGAATAGTGTTGATTTCACTAAAAAATATTTTTTTGCTTTTTTCCTGCAGAAAAAAGTCGACCCTGGCCATACCGGAGCAGTCTATGGCTTTAAAAGCTTTAACAGCAAGACTTTGGATCTCCTGAATAATATCCTGGGGAAGCTTGGCTGGTATCTTGAATGAGGTTTTCCCTTCAATATATTTATCTTTGTAATCATAATAATCCCGGAAGGGGATTATCTCTCCCGGCAGGGAAGCTCTGGGATTTTCATTGCCTAAGACGCTGCATTCCAATTCCCGGCCGGAAATGCCCTCTTCTATGAGTATTTTTCTGTCGTGCCTGAATGCCTTCTCTAAAGCATACTCGATTTTGCCTGTATGGTAGACTTTAGTAATGCCTACACTTGAACCCATGTTGGCCGGCTTGATATAAAATGGCATCTGGAAGCCTTTCTTTATGTTTTCCAGGATGCCTTCTTTTTGCCCTTTCCGGTTTTCTTCCATAATTACTTGATATCTTACAACTGGCAGGCCCTTTGCCCTGCAGATGGATTTTGTCATAGCTTTATCCATACCCACGGCTGAAGCCAGGACCGCAGCTCCAACATAGGGAACATCTGCTATCTCAAAAAATCCCTGTATGGTCCCGTCTTCACCAAAAGGGCCGTGCAGCACGGGAAAGTAGACATCAGATTTGATTTTTTCGGTTTGGCTGCTTTTATCCCAGGGAAGAAAGGAGGAAAACCTTCCCTGATTCAGATCTCTGGAAGGAAAAAGTGGTGATTCGACATTTTTCCACTGGCCTGTCTTATTTATAAAGATAGACGAAATATTGAATTTTTTGTTATTCAGGTTAGAGTAGACTGCGGCTGCAGACCTTAAAGATACTTCATGCTCTGCAGACCTCCCCCCAAAAATAAGAGTGATATTTAACTTTTTTTTCATGCCAACAATGTTTTTTACAAATAAATATTCTACACTGAATCTTAATGGAATACAATTGACCAATTCGTTTTGAAATTCAGGAGCTCCCCCATTTTTTCAAAGCTTTAGAGCATTAGGCAAGAATCAGATCAATTGATCCGAAAACACGCGGAGGCAACGATAAATCTGAGGGTATGGATACGCTCGCTTCAGATTTTTAACGCCATTCTTCGACCGTTCTTTTCGGCTGCTGCGCAACTCCCCCCGTCCGTGGGTCAGACATGCTCCCAGTCCGGCTTCGCCGGATTCCCTCAAAGATCGGCCTCAGAAGGCTAAATCTTCAATGTCGCTTAATCCATACCCTCAGCTTCATCTGCCATCTTGTCAGGGCATTCTCAAAAAAACAGGCTATGTGTTCGCTTGAACTCCCCCAATTTTTTTCTAGCCTGAAATATAGGCTAAGAGTTGGCATGGATACTGGTAAATCCCGGAGAAAGCCATCCGGAACAACGCGGGCATGGTTCTTCGAGAGAATATCGAGGAGAGCGTTGTGAGGACAGGAAGGGATTTCCCGGCTGGGGGGAATCCCTGTCTTTCGAAGGGACTTACCTGTGTCCATGCCCTCAGCTTCATCTTTGCCTCTGCATGTTTTTAGATAAACTGAGCTGATTCTTGCTTAGCTTGGATTATTCACGAGTCGAGGTTGCCGCAGATAAGAGGCACAGGGTATGAAGCTGTGGTATTTCACCGCGAATACCCTGTAACGAAGTACATGCGGTAAGATCGGCTCGCCCGGAGGGTAAAAAATGTCGATTATGAGTATAAATTTCATCGAAAACGAAATAATCAATTATCTATAAGTAGCAATCAATGTAAAATATTGATTTAAAAAGAACTAGCATACATATCGACATTTTTTATGAATATAATATTGACAGCTGCGGTTCGACTAAATATAATAAAATTAATCAGGTTGGCAAATAATGCAGGAGCGAGGAGTGATAATGAATAAAAATATATTTAGAATAACTAAAATAAGTGTACTTTTGGGAATGATTATTACAATATTAGCTTTTCCCTTTAATTATTCCGGGCAGGAAAATCAAATTCAAAGAGCTAAGATCTACGACGATATATATCCTCTTCTTTCCGAAGTGGACTTGTATTGTTCGATCATGATCTGGAATGGGAAGAAGCCTGACATAAAAATTGTCGGGGCTGAAAGAGAGTATGAAAAAGAGATTATGAGCGATGGGGATGTTGTCTATATTAACAAAGGAAAAGAGGATGGCCTGGAAGCGGGGCAGTTGTTTTTGATCCTAGAAATAGAAATCAGTGTGCCGGGATTTGGCCCGCTCGCTTATAAAAGAGGAAGGCTACGGGTTATGGATCTGGCCGCAAATCGTGCTTCTGCGGTTATTGAAAAATCCTGCGGTTGGGTAAGAATCGGAAATTATCTTATTCCTTTTGAGCCAAAAGAAACTGTAATGGGAAAGGACCTGGGATATGATATATCTCCTTTCGAAGCAAGCGGGGCAAAAGGCGAAGTAATTTACCTTCAGACTGATTTTAATGAGATAGGGAGCGGCCACTGGGCGTTGATCGATCTGGGTACTGAAGATGGGATTCAATTAGGGCAGCAGATGATACTTTATAGGGAAGTGGAAATGGAGGCTCCTTTACATATTTTTGGAAATGTAGTTATTATTGATATCCAGAACAAAACATCCACGATCAAAGTTCTTTCCTGCCGGGATGCCGTACGTATCGGGGACCTTATTATGACCCGGCCAAATAAATAAAAGGATTAAAGCGATAAAGCATTAGACGCGGATGGACGCGGATAAAAGCAAGCTGCTTTTTCTTTTTTGGCTTGCATCCAAAAAACAAAAAGCAGTTTTTAGTTTTGGGCAAGGCCCAAAAGTAAACCTTTTGAATAGGCAGAAGCTTTTCAGTAATTTATTTTAAATAAAAAGATTGAAAACCATTTTTTGCCAAAAGAGCGGTAAAATGAAGCAGGTTAGCTTACCGGTATCCAGGCTTTACATCTCCTGCAAGTTTAAAAAAATGGGGGAACTCCAGATGAGCTAAACTATTGACAGAAATGAGTGATTTTGATAGTTTAATTCAATGTCGCTTTTTAGTTGATTATAAACGAGCGCGGGCGTAGTTCAGTGGTAGAACGTCTGCTTGCCAAGCAGAAGGTCGAGGGTTCAAATCCCTTCGCCCGCTCCAGTTCTTGAGATTTCACTAGAACAAGAGGCGCGGTACCCAAGTGGCTAAGGGAGGGGTTTGCAAAACCTCGATTCGTCGGTTCGAATCCGACCCGCGCCTCCAGATTAATCCTTAGTAAGCAGCCGGCAGTTTGCTGTTGGCAGGAACTTCAGGAAAACCAGGTAAAGCAGAAAAAAACAGTTGGCAGTATGTCAGTTGATTTTTCCATTTACTATTTACTATTAACTGCCTTTATCCTGGTTTCCGGCTTCCGCCGGAATGACGATTAGCTTTTATAGCCCTGTCTTTCCTGGTTTTATTTACCATTTACCATTTACTATTTTCTGTCTTTATCCTGGTTTCCGGCTTTCGCCGGAATGACGATTAGCTCTTATGGCCCTGTTTTTCCTGGTTTTATTTACCATTTACCATTTACTATTTTCTGTCTTTATCCTGGTTTCCGGCTTCCGCCGGAATGACGATTAGCTTTTATAGCCCTGTCTTTCCTGGTTTTATTTACCATTTACCATTTACTATTTTCTGTCTTTATCCTGGTTTCCGGCTTCCGCCGGAATGACGATTAGCTTTTATAGCCCTGCTTCTCCTGGTTTTATTTACCATTTACCATT
>JAUVXM010000101.1 GCA_030603565.1 Candidatus Aminicenantota bacterium | reverse complement strand
TTTCACCGCGAATACCCTGTAACGAAGCAGATGCGGTAAGATCGTCTCGCTCGGAGGGTAAAAAGTGCCGATGATAAAATAAGTTGTTGTTTTTTTAAATACGGCATCGGCAATTTTTATGAATGATTCAGGAGGATTAAGAAAACCGTTAGCAAGGATGAGCAGGCACGGTTCCTCTCCAGAGTGGAGAGGGGAGCGAAGACTGTATCCGAGCGGATTTTCCACGCTGGGGAAAATACGCGTGTTTTCGGATCAACTGACCTGATTCTTGCTTAAGGCTCAGAAGCTTAGAAAAAATTGAGGGAACTCCGCAACTAAAACCAGTTGACATTGAAATTTGCTTTTTATAACATATTGAAGAGCATGCAATTTTAGTCAAAAGGGCAAATAATAAAACATGAATAATAAGAAATCAAAACCATTGGATGGAAATAAAATTAAAACCCTTGTTTATTGTACTTCAGAACTTATCCTGGCAGGAATATTAAAAGCCTTGGAATCAGCCAAGGATATTTATATCACTAATATTGAAAAAACTACTATTGATTCTTTTTTATCTTCAATCAAGGAGAATAAACCTGACATAATCCTTTTTACCAACTCAGAACCTATGCCGAACATGCGGGAAATCTGCAAAGCTATTAAAGATATCTCAGAAAATAACAAACCAAAATCTCAATTAATGTTATTAGGGAATATACCCCCCCATGAGGAAGTAGTCGGACTTATGAATTCAGGTGTAAGGGGATATTTTGATTTAAATGACTCCTCAAATCAACTTGAAGATGCAATACGCATTATAAAGCGAGAAGAGATCTGGCTGCCCCGAGATAAAATGAGCAGTATCATGGACCGGATCATCTCAGTAGTAGGTCGAGATTTTAAGGAGAAGACACTTGACCAGCTTACTCCTACAGAATTTCAGGTACTCAGGCACATCGGACAGGGAAAAAGCAATGATGAGATAGCTAACGCAATGTTCATCAGCAAAAATACGGTCAGATCACACATTAAAAGTATATATGCAAAGCTTGATACACACAGCCGCCTTCAGCTTGCTTTATATGCCATCAATTCGGCCTTATTTTAATTCAGAAATTGTATTATCATGAGGATATAATGACAAAAAATAATTCTGAAAAACCTGAAAAAATTGATAAAAGCCTTACTGATATTCTTAAAAGCCGCCGCAAAGAGTGGCGTTTTCACCTTTCACTCCCGGCTTTAGTCAAAGGCAAATTGCCAAAAGGAAAAGAGTTTGAAGAAAAGACAATTCTGAAGAACATAAGTTCTGGAGGAGCTTATTTCTCCTTGGATTCAGGAGTTACTATCGGATCAGAATTAAATCTTGTTATAGATATTCCAAATAACCTTACAGAAGGAAAAAAAATTAAACTACAGCTGGGAGGACTTACAGTGCGTTTAAAAAAGTCCACCTCCAAGGATAAAAACCAGGAAATTGCCCTTTGTTTCAATGAGGATTTTCAGTTTATAACAAAAACAGAGGAAAAAAAGAAAAACTCCTCTTGAAAAAATGCTCCTCGTTGCCCTGACAGGTAGTATTGCCACTGGAAAAACAGTAGTTGCTGCTATATTTAAAGAACTTGGGTGTTATGTTTCATCCTCTGATACAATTGCTCATGAATTAATTCTGCCTCATAATCCTGCTTGGAAAAAAATCATCTCCCGATTCGGAAATAAAATCTTAAACAAGGATCAGACGATCAACCGAAAAAAATTGGGGAAATTAATATTTTTAAATAATAAAGATCGCCAGTTTCTTAATTCTCTTCTTCATCCCTTAGTCATGGAAAGAAAAAAAATAATAATCCAATCCCTAAAAAAAGAAAAGAAATACAGGATCTTCATTTCAGAGGCCGCTTTAACTATTGAGGCAGGATTAACAGACTTTTTTGATAAAATCATAGTGACATATTGCAGAAGCACAACTCAAATACAACGCCTGCAGAAAAGAGATGACATCAGCAGAAAGGAAGCCTTAAGCAAAATCTCAAGCCAGATGCCTCAGAAAGAAAAAATCAAAGTTGCAGACTATATCATTAACACTTCCGGAAATCTTAGAAAAACTATCGAAGAAACAGAACAGGTCTACAGGTATCTCCTTCAGGACTTTCAACTCCATTATGGAAAATTAGAAACACCAGGGAAGGCAGATTGAGTCCTGTTTTCAGGAATCTGAATATATCCGCGTTAATCCGTATCCAATATTATTATTCTGCTATTCTTATTCAGAAATAAGGGCTGCTGCCAGAAGCGGGATCATTATCTCATGATGTCCGATAAAATAGAACCCACGGCCTTCTCCTCTTAATGGTCTTTTAACCACATTTTGATAAGGACGGTAATGATAAATAAAATCAAACACCGCAGTGGAAAAATCCTTAAGCGCAATTCCTTGATTTCTTACATAAGTAACAGCTTTAAGAAAAACCTCAGGCAGAATCACAGCAGAGCCGGCATTGATGTAAACTCCTCCTCCTTTAAGATCTTTAACAATTTCACAAAAAAGGAAAAAATCTCTTAATGATGTTTTCCCAATGCTTTCACCCTTTACTCCCGGATGATAGTGAACAATATCAGTTCCCATTGCAACATGAACAGTGACCGGTATGTTCAACTTAAAAGCTGCTGCTGTCAAGCTCATATGTTTGTAAGGGAAATCCGATTCATAAATCATCTTCCCCACTGCTTCCCCTAATCCAATATCTACATCTGCTCCGGCATTTATAGCTTTATTCAGCATCCTTCCGGTCTCATCTGCCATCCCAAAATCCCCTTCTTGAATTTGACTCCCAACATCTTCCGAAGTCTTTCCTGCAAATGCTATTTCAAAATCATGGATAATTCCGGCTCCATTCAAAGCAAGAGCAGAAATCCATCCTTTTTTGAGAAGATCTATGACTATCGGATTTAGTCCAACTTTGATCACATGAGCGCCCATAGAAAAAATGATGCTTTTCTTATGTTCCTTAGCTTTATGCATAAGGAATAAAAAATCCTTAAAATCTCTTCCAGCCAAAATATCCGGCAGGCTGTTTATAAAATTATTTAAAGAGGCTTCAGCCGGGCAGCATTCTGCAAAATCTTTTACACAGACCTTACTCTCCCGGGAATCAAGTGTGACTGTTTTTAGATTTTTAGGAAACATAGGTTCAATTTTGTATTTACTCATTTCAGCCACCTTAATAATTGATGTAAAAATCATATTACAGACAAGACAAAAGTTCAAATGTTATATAACAGGATTTCCCCCATTTCTTTTAAGCTTCTGAGCCATAAGTAAGAATCAGGTCAGTTGATACGAAAATTCCCAGAAAAACAAAATTTTATTTGGAGGAACGCAGAGGGGGTGGTTGAAGCAACCTTGAAGATTTCGGGTTTTATATATTCTTTAGATCTTGGCCTGAGCGGAATTTGATTCTTCTACCTTTTTTAATCTTTATTTGTTTCTTCTTGCGAATATCCCTTCCGTAACCACTTTTTTTGGGAACAACTCGAAAACTAGCAAATCCTCTTATCTCGATCTTTTCATCATTGTCCAGTGATTTTTTCAGGTTATTCAGGATAGCATCAACAATCAATAAAGATTTTGCCCGGTTAAAATCTGAATATTTCTCTATTTCAAGGGCAATATCATTCTTGATCATTAAACCTTCCTCCTGAGTTTGACTACATATACATGATTGACCATTTGATAATAAAAAGTCAAGATAAATTATTGACTTGCTAAGAATACCTTTCTATAATTGGTATATAGTGAAAAAAAATATTCTTATAATCCTTATATGCTTATCTTTAACATCTCTTAGTTTTTCCTCGATTATTAAAATTACAGTCGCTGCCCCCATTCACCCTATCACTTCAGAGTATATTTGCAGCGCTATAGACCGGGCAGATAATGAAAATGCCGAGCTGCTTATAATATCTCTGAACACTCCCGGCGGCCTGGACACATCCATGCGGGAAATCATAGAAAAAATCCTGAGTTCCAAAACACCGGTAGCAGCTTATGTCAGTCCCAGCGGAGCACGTTCTGCCTCAGCCGGATTCTTCATCGGAATTGCATGTGATTTTTTCATTATGGCTCCCGGAACCAACACAGGGGCTGCTCATCCTGTAGGAATTTCAATAACCGGCCAATCAATGGATGAGACGATGAAAGACAAAGTCACAAATGACGCCGCCTCTTATATAAAAAGTTTGGCAGAAAAGCGGGGCCGCAATATAAAAATGGCTGAGGATGCAGTGCGTAAAAGTCTATCTTATACTGAAAAAGAAGCCCTAGAGGGAGGCCTGATCGATCTAATTGCTAAAAACGAAGAGGAAATCATCAATTACCTTGATGGAAAGACCATCCAACGATTCGACGAAAGCCAGGAGACTTTAAACCTACAAAACAAGCAGATCATCGATTTTCCCATGTCTGCCAGGCAAAAATTTCTTTTAACTATTTCAAACCCGAATTTAGCTTATATACTCCTTATGCTGGGACTTTTGGGTCTCTATTTTGAATTCTCAAATCCAGGAGCAATTCTACCTGGGGTGCTGGGTGGAATATCCCTCCTCCTGGCAATATTTTCCTTTCAAATACTGCCAATAAATTATGTCGGTTTAATCCTGATCTTATTGGCGATCGGATTATTTATTTTAGAAATTAAAATCCAAAGTTATGGTATTCTATCTTTAGGAGGAATTGCATCCATGCTAATCGGTTCAATAATGCTTATCAACGCCCCGATCCCAGAGCTGAAACCAAGCCTCAAGTTTATTATTCCAGTCGTGATCGGAATTTCTCTTGTTTTTATCTTCTTAATTACTATAGCCATCCGGGCTCAGCTCCAAAAAACTCAAACCGGACAGGAAGGTTTGATAGGAGAAACTGGAATAACCCAAACAATTTTAAATCCGGAAGGCAAAGTCTTTGTTCATGGTGAGCTGTGGAAAGCGGAAGCAGCAGAAAAAATACCTAAAGGGACGTATGTCAAAGTAATTGAAGTAAAACAAAATTTAAAGATAAAAGTAACAAAAGTAAAATCCTAAATTCTGTTTGAGGAGGATAAAATGTTAACACTTCCAATAGTCGTCATCACATTAGTGGTCCTATATCTCTTAAATTCAATAAAGATCTTAAAAGAATATGAGAGAGGAGTTATCTTTCGCCTGGGCCGTGTTCTTTCAAAGGCGAAGGGCCCAGGTCTCATTTTAGTTTTTGCCCCAATCGACCGTATGGTCCGAGTAAGTCTAAGGATCATAGCCATGGACATTCCTGCTCAGGATGTCATTACCAAAGATAATGTCTCAGTCAAAGTTAATGCAGTTGTTTATTTCCGGGTGCTGGAGCCAAATAAAGCAATAATTGAAGTCCAGGACTACTTGTTCGCGACTTCCCAGTTAGCCCAGACTACTCTTCGCGCCGTATTAGGTGAAGTCGAATTGGACGAGCTGCTTTCAAAAAGAGAAAAATTAAACTCGCAGCTCCAGGAGATCTTAGACAAACACACTGATCCCTGGGGAATAAAAGTCCAGCTAGTGGAAACAAAACATGTCGACCTTCCAGACAATATGGTCAGAGCCATTGCCAGACAGGCTGAAGCAGAAAGAGACCGTAGGGCAAAAGTTATCCATGCTGAAGGGGAATATCAGGCCGCGGGGAAACTCACCAAAGCCGCAGACATAATATCCGCAAATCCTCAAGCATTACAACTCAGATTCCTGGGAACCCTTACTGAAATATCAGCTGAAAAAAATTCCACTATCATCTTCCCCCTTCCTTTAGACCTGATTAAGGCTTTTATGGAAAAGAAAAAATCCGATTGATTTAATCCAATGAGAAATAAAGATTATAGAGAACTTCAAATCTCCAGCTCTTTACTTGTTTTTATCTTTCTTGCCATAATTGTCCTTGGCATAATCATTTTCCTTCTGGGAGTATCTGTTGGAAAAAAACAAACATTTATAGCAGAAAGCACCAGCTTTGGATCGGCTAATCAAATCGAAAGAGTCATTAAAGATAAACCTGTCCAATTAGAAGAGCCAAAGGATGTAATAAGCGAAGAGATCGCTTCTCATGAGAAAATTAAAGAGGAAAAAGAAAAGCCCTCTCCCCCACCATCTTCCCGAGTTGTTGAAAAAAATCTTTTCTATATTCAGATCGGTGCCTACAAAAACAAGCAGGGAGCGGATACCCACTCAGAAAAATTAAAGAATCAGGGATTTGCCTCCAGAGTATATAATCCCTCCCCCACAGATAGCCGCCAATTGTATAAAATAAAAGTAGGCGGATTTAAAACACGTGAACTGGCAGAAAAAGCACTTGAAAGAATTGCCAGCACAGAGAAAAAAAGTGTCACCGACTATTTTATCATCAAACAATAAAACCTTTGTTTAGCATATGCAAAAGAGTTAACCTAAATTATTCACGAGTCAAGGTTGCCGCATAAAAAGCAGAAAAAACAGGAACTTCAGGAAAAGCAGAAAATAAAGAAAAAAAAATGCTGATATATTGACTTACTGCTATCCTGATATACTGCCAAAACCTGTAAATAGAAAATAGTAAATGGAAAATGGAAAATACCGTGAAATGTGTATTGTAAAATGTAAAATGTTATGGTCAAAGATTTATCTTATGAAATTCTGATGTGGCTGAAACGACATTGAAGATATAGCCTTCTGATCTGAAATATGATCCTGGACTATTCACGATAGGTTAATAGGATTAGCTTGAAAATAAAAGAGATTATCCTTTCAGCCCTCAGCGGCATATTAACAGCATTGGCATTTCCCAAATTTAATCTTTTTTTCTTAGGCTGGATATCTCTTATTCCTCTCCTTCTTGCCCTAAACCGAAAAAAAGGCATTCACAGTTTTTTCTTGGGATGGATCGCCGGCTCTTTATTTTATGCCGTTCTCCTCTACTGGATTCCTGCAGTCCCCGCCCACTATGGCGGATTATCCCTAGGACTCAGTTTATTGACCTACATTCTATTCTTCCTTTTTCTTGGCCTTTTCTGGGCATTATTTTCTGTTGTCTATTCCCGTATAAACCGTTCTTTTCCAAAAAGCAGCTATTTAATAGCTCCCTTTATCTGGGTAACATTTGAATTCATCATAACTCACTTTCTTACCGGATTCCCCTGGGGACTCTTGGGCTATAGTCAGTATAAAAACCTCTATTTCATCCAGATGACAACCTTGACTGGAATTTATGGTCTTTCCCTGATTTTGATCTTATTCCAGAGTCTATTCTTAAAATCCCTACATTTCAGGACAAAACTCCCCTTTTTTTCTGCTGTGACTCTTATCCTCCTGATACATATAGGAGGGGGGATAAGTATAGGCAATATATCTCAAACTCCCAATTCATTATCTGCAGCTGTGATCCAGGGAAACGTCCCTGCTGAAACTGATTTCAGCAGTCTGAGCTATAAGAAAACATTCGCTCTATTCAATCGCCATATAAAACTAAGCCAAGAGGCGATCTCCCAGGATTCTGAGCTTATCATCTGGCCTGAACTCTCTGTTCCCCTTTGTTTTACCTGTAATTCCAGTTTCTTTAATGATTTTAAAGATAAACTTTTTTCTCTTGCAAAAAAATCTGGATCTTATTTTCTTTTAGGAACAAGTGAAATAAAGCAATCAGCCGAAAAAAATCTTTATTTTAATTCCGCAGTTCTTTTGAGCCCGGACCAGTCTATCAGCTATTATTATAAACAACATCTTGTCCCCTTTGGAGAGTATACTCCTTACAAAAAGATCTTTTCCTTTATATCAAACTTTACCCATGCTGTCGGAGAATTAACTCCTGGAGACAAATATATTCTTCATGAATTCAAAGGGGTGAAATTCGGGACTCCAATCTGTTACGAAATCATCTTTCCTGACCTTGTCAGGAGATTTGTTAAAAAGGGAGCAAAATTCCTGGTCACGATCACAAATGACGGGTGGTACGGAAAAAGCTCTGCTCCCTACCAGCACTTTGCTATTGCTGTTACTCGAGCAGTTGAGAACAGACGCTTTGTTTTAAGATCGGCAACCACAGGGATAAGCGGAATAATCGACCCATACGGACGAATCCTGTCCAGCTCGAAATTAGATACCCCCACTTTTCTCAAGGAATTAGTAACGCCCTCAGATAGCCTGACCCTCTATACCAGGTTTGGAGATGTGCTTCCTTATTTCAGCTTGACTTTGTCCATTTTATTTTTTATTCTTGCAGTGTTTAAAAAAAATGTCCGAAAAAATAAATACCCCAAAAATAAGCCTTTCTGACCTGCATATCCAGTATAAAACACTACTCGAAAAGTTCGAAGACTTGCGAGATTTTCTTTGACCCAAGCAAAATAGAATCCAAACTTGAAGAAATAAATAAACAACTCTCCTCCCCAGAATTCTGGAAAGATCATAAAAAATCCCAACCCCTCCAACAGGAAAAAAAACAGCTTGAAAAAAACATATCATCTTTCTCCCAAATAAAGGACATAAAAGAAGAACTGGAAGTGTTGATAGAGTTGGGTGATGAAGGAGAAAATGTCTCAAAAGAATTAACTGAAAGTATAGCAGCCTTCAAAAAATATCTTCAGGATGCAGAACTTGAAGCCCTTTTTTATGAAAAAGATGATTTCCGTAATGCCATTTTAACAATTCATCCCGGGGCCGGAGGGACAGAATCCCAGGACTGGACCCAAATACTAATGCGAATGTATCTCAGATATGCGGAAAGAAAAGGCTTTAAATCTAAAGTCTTAGACCTGCTTCCCGGGGAAGAAGCTGGAGTTAAAAGTGTTACTATTCACATCCGGGGTGATTATGCTTTCGGCAATTTGTGCCAGGAGTCAGGAGTCCACCGCCTTGTCAGAATATCTCCTTTTGATTCCAACAAAAGACGACACACCTCTTTTGCAGCAGTTTTTGCATATCCTGAAGTCGATAAAGATATTGAAATTGAAGTAAATCCAGATGATATCCGCGTCGACACCTACCGCGCCTCAGGACATGGAGGACAACACGTTAACGTCACTGACTCAGCTGTAAGAATTACTCATTTAGCCACAAACATTGTTGTCCAATGCCAGAACGAGAGGTCCCAGCATAAAAATAAGGCTTCTGCTATGAAAGTCCTTATGTCCAGGCTTTATGAACTTGAAAAAAAGAAAAAGAATGAAAAATTGGAAAAACTTGAAGATGCAAAATCAGATATAGCATGGGGAAATCAGATCCGCTCATATGTTCTTCATCCTTACCAGATGATAAAAGACTTACGGACAAATGAAGAAACCGGGGATGTAGATAAAGTACTTGACGGAGAACTTGACGAATTCATTAAAGCTAGCTTAATACATCGTAAAAAATCAAGATAAATTATTTCATCTTTGATTCTTCCCAGAGTTTATCCATTTCTTGGATAGAAGCTTCGTCTATTTTTTTACCTGATTCTCTCAATCTTTGTTCAATATATTTAAACCTCTTAATAAATTTATCATTAGCCCGGCGTAAGGCAATTTCAGGGTTAATGCCAAGATGGCGGGATACATTCGCCAAAGTGAAAAGGACATCTCCTGTCTCTTCCAGCACATCCTCTTTCTTTCCAGACTCAAGGGCTTTTTCCAGCTCTAATATCTCCTCCTTCACTTTCTTTAAGGTGTTCTTGGCACTATCCCAATCAAATCCATATACCGAAGCTTTCAACCCGATTTGAAGCGATGAGAGTAATGCTGGAGTACTTTTACAAAATCCCTCATATAAAGATTTTCGTTTTTTTTCTATATTCTTCTGCTTCCACCATACAGCACTTACTTTCTCAGGGGAGTTGATTTTTTTAGGCCCAAATACATGAGGATGGCGACGGACCATTTTATGATTAATCCCCTTAATTACTTCCGAAACTTTGAATTCATCTTTTTCTTCAAAAATTCGGGATAAAAACACAATCTCCATTAACACATCACCCAACTCTTCTGCCACCGAACGGCTATTACTATCATAAACCGCATCGACTACTTCATAGACCTCCTCTAGAAAATAATCGATAATTGATTTTTCATCCTGCTCCTTATCCCATGGGCACCCATTTTCTCCCCGCAATACATCCAAGATCCGGACTAACTTTGCAAATTCTTTCCCTGCTTTTTCTGCATCACTCATTCTCATCTCCCTTGAATAATATCATTTAATATTGTAATATTTTTTTCCGATATTATCACCATGCAAATATTCTCAAACTTTAATGACCTGAGCAAATTTGAACAAGGCTCAGTTGTAGCTATAGGAAATTTTGACGGAGTGCACTTGGGGCATCAAAAAATCCTTAATTTCCTAGTAAACAAAGCATCAGAAAAAGACCTAATATCCTTAGTCCTCACATTTTCTCCTCATCCCGGAAAAATCACTGGGAAAGGCCAGATAAAGCTCCTTCAAACTCTTGAACAAAAAATAGAAAGCTTTCAAGCTTTCGGGGTGCAAGTAGTTTTCACCCTTCCATTTACTAGAAAATTTGCCAATCTATCCACTGAAGATTTTATTGACAAAATATTGATTAAAACCCTTAATGCCAGATCTGTTATCGTAGGCAATAATTTCCGGTTTGGCAAAAACCGAACAGGCGATATATCTACTCTTAAATCCCAGACTGCTCCCAATAATCTCAAAATATACACAATCCCCTCTGTTTCTGTGAATACTATGACCATCAGCAGCAGCCTTATCCGCCGCCTCATCCTAAAGGGTAATATCAAAAATGCCAATCTCCTCCTAGGTAAGCCATATGAAATCCAGGGAGAAGTTATAACGGGACATTCCAGAGGAACAACCCTCGGGTTCCCTACGGCAAATGTGAATACAGAGAATGATATCACCCCCTTCGGAGTTTTTTTAACATCAATTATTCTTAACAACCGGGAATTTCCCTCTCTTACGAATATCGGAAAATGCCCTACTTTTCAGCAGAAAAATATCAACATAGAATCTCATATTCTTGACTTTAAATCCGATATTTACAGGAAAAAAATAAAAATTATTTTTTTAAAAAGACTCAGGGATGAGATAAAATTCGAATCTCCCGCTAAATTATTCAAACAGATACAAAAAGATCTACAAACCGCACGTAAGTATTTTAACCTGACCTATTCATAAAAAAATGGCGATGTTTCTATTATTAATTTATTTTCAGTAATATGCAAAATTCTTTCAAGAATAGTTATTTTAAATCTTTTCTCGTTTTCATTTTTAATTTTAATCGCCATTTTTTTACCAA
>JAUVXM010000127.1 GCA_030603565.1 Candidatus Aminicenantota bacterium | reverse complement strand
ATATTCCAGCGGAAAGTGGCTTTCAGAAGGAAGATGTTATCTCCCGGGGCAGCAAATAAATCGCCCAAGTCCCGGGAAAAATTAAAATCACCGGGATTGGCATAGTCGCTTCTATTCTGAGTCCAAACAAAGTAGAGAATTGAACCGGGATGGTATTCCCAACGCAGCACAATCGTTCCCCGGACAGATTTAAAGTTGAAATCCGGATTGTTGAAAGTAAATACTGAAGCCGGGCCCTCTCCATCCGGGTCCACCCAATACATGTTGTCTTTAAAATCAAGAGAGGATTGTCCTTCGCCGAATGTATTAAACTCAAAACTTTTGGGGCGGGCAAGCTCTTTAAACTTGTCATATTCTCCCACAGCAAGAAAAGGCTGCAGGTAAAGTTGCAGGGTTAATTTTGGCGTAAAGGTCCAGTTGAGCCTGATCTCTAGGGAAAGCACTCTCTGATAAAGGTGCCCGAAGATATAGCGGGCTTCGAAAGTGTCTGTCATTAATGAGTCATCCACTTTTCTTATCCATTGATATCCTGTCTCTCGTACCATGTAATTTGGCCCGATGGAGAAGCTTATGTTGCTGCGGGGCTTCCAGTTTACAGAGGTGGAAGCGTTCCAGTTATAGGTTCCGATAGAGGGTCTTTTATAAACACTGCTAAAGAGGGTGAAAACAAACTGCTTGCGCCTGTCTGTATTAAGGCCTGTATTGAGCTGCCAGCCGGGTGGAATGCGTACTAAGGGCCCGCCTCTGGTCAGGTCATAACTGATTGTTTCGGGATTATAAGCGGCCATAGTTTCAAATCCCCAGTAGTTAAGGAATTGACCATTGGCAAGCGCCAGGTATCCGTCCCATATTTTGGTGCCTCCGAAGTCATAATTACGGAAGGGCCCCCCTGCTAATACCAAATTGCGGAAAACTTTACCGGGATGAGGCCATGTATATCCGGCGATGAGGCTGCTGTTTATGATATCTGAGCTTCCAGATTGAAATCCGGTGTCATTAGGATCAAAGCCAGGCGAAAGTGCTCCCAGGGCAAAATTAAACAGGAGGCGTCCCCGCTGCTTATTAAGTTGAAAGCGGCCGCCCCAGCCGCTTAAAGATGTGGCGTTTTTATTTAATGAGACATGGGAGGCGTCCGGCCGCTGGAAATAGTGGAGGGAGGATTGCTGCAGCCGGTAGATAGCTTGTTTACTTCCATTGACATATGTTCCGCCCATCCAACCACTTAAAACCCAGGTTTTTTCCTTATCTAAAAATGTCCACCCATCACAGGCAAAGCTGAGAGCTTTCTGGTTTAAAATGCCTGATAGGGTATCATTCCTAAGGTCCCGGACTACAGAAGTAGCCATCACCCCCAGGCCCTGGTGCCCCTGGTTAAACTCCCGCTGGGCGCGTAATGCACCATAATAGGAGAAGGGTTCCACTTCTTCTTGGAAGCGGGAGCCAGAAACATCGACTTCTGCAAACTCCCGGGCTGTAAGGGCATTGAGAAAGCCAATATTCCATTTACCCCCTAATTTTCCTGTAAGCTTGAAAGCGCCCAGGATAGTCGACCTGTCGGGATAGTTAACATATCCGTTCCTTGTGACATAGCCCTGGGGTGCCCGCCCGACCCGTCGGCTGTAAAAGAAACTGGGAGCGCTCCAGTTTATATTTACATTATTAGTGATTCCCCCCCTGCCAAAATCATTAAATATATTGCTCCCTTCTATAAAAAAAGGCCTTTTTTCCTGAAAATAAGATTCATAAGCAGAGAGGTTGATAACAGCAGGGTCGACTTCTACCTGACCGAAATCCGGATTGACAGTTGTATCGAGGGTGAGATTGCTTTTTAAGCCGATTTTCGCATTAAACCCGACATTGGCCAAAAGATTTTCTCCTGTCTGGAAGGGATTACCCTCTTCCTCTGGACTGAATTGACCTTGGGCAACAGTGTAGGGGAGAAATTCTATATGTCTCCCGGGAGAAATGCTTTTTATCCCGATTAGCTTGGCAAAATGGGAAACATACCCGATATCTTCTTTAGGGACCCATACTAATCCGACCTTTTCATTTTTTCTGTTTATCTGTCTGCGGAAGTTTACTCCCCAGGTGTATTCATCCTTTTTTGGAAAGCGGAGTTGATGAAAAGGTATTTTAAGCTCTACAATCCATCCTTTGTCATCGATTGTGGTGGAATATTCCCATACTCCGTCCCAAGTTGTGTCTCGGGATACATCATTAAAAAGAGTCCAGTCTACGATAGAACCTGAGGGATTCACAGCAAACTGATAACCGGAACGCCTGTCATAATAGGGGTCAACTGCAAAAATAAACCAGTCCGATTCGACAAAATCGTCCCTTCTTCCCAGCCGGCCCTTTATCTTTTCCGGAACTGAGTCAAACATGCGGGCTGCTACATAAAGAGCCTTGTTATCATAGGCCACCCAAACCAAAGTTTTTTCAGTAGGATCTTCCCCGTCATGGGGGTCGGATTGGACAAAACCACCAAAACCTTCTGACTTCCAGGCTTCCTCTGAGAGGATTCCGTCTACCTTGATCTCTCCATTTGTGCGAACTGCCTGGACAGTTCTCTGTTTTGGTGTTTTTATGGTCCGGGCATATGATAAACACGGGATCAGTAGAATGAAGGTGTAAATGAATATGGATATTGTTCTTTTTTTCATGAGTTTCTCATGATCTGTACTATTTATAAAACGCGTGAATAATCCAGGTTAATTAAAAAACTTGTGAATAATTCGCACTAACATATATATTACGCATTAGAACAGGAAAAAGTTGTCGGAAGGGTAAAAAAATATTGAATCGGTTGGTTGGGGTCAGGTCTTTAAAACTTTTAAAACTTATACCCATTGCTAAGAAAAGAATAATAATTTTAAAAGTTTTAAAGACCTGACCCCATTAATTTTTACTTAAAATCGATTCAGTTCAATAAGAGTACTTTCCCCTAGAGTGCCCCTTTGTATCCTCCCTTTTTTTAATTCCGGGGGGATTTAGCAAATCGGATATTTTTGACCCGACCGGCATCTACTGCGAAGCTGACTGCATCACCCCGTTTGCTGCGGAAAAAATTCAGTTTCAGGCCGCTGACCATAAATTTGTCTTTAAAAGTTGGATAAAGGGCATCCTCCGGATAATCTTTGTAAGGATTTTCATGGCGCATATAAAGTTTTCCATTTTCCAATAATATTTTATATGTAGTCTTGAGCTCCTCGCTGTAAAAGCTGCCTGTATATTCTTTAAGCTGAGCAGGAGAGAGAGGTTCCAGGCGGATGGATTTAAAAGTGGAAATGTCCCTTCCTTCCCATAGGACCAGCATAATGGGTGGCGTTTCTTCTTGTAATATTTTAAACTCGATTTCGCCAGTAAATGGGTCATTAGTATAGAATTTTGTTTTGCTGATGGGCGAAATTAAAAATGTCCTGGGAGAGAAATTCACCTGCACCTGAAGGCTGTTTTCTTTTGGAGAAAGTTTCCAGAAGACTCCCCGTTTTGGATCGTGGAAAGTCCCGCTGAATTTTATAAGTTCAGATTCTGAAAGCTTTATGAATTTAGGTCTTTCAGCCGGGGCTTTATCTTTTTTTACATTTTCTTTGAACTCGTCAGCCAGATAAATATCGGCTACTTTTCTGGCAAGCCGGCTGGGATCAAAGCTTCCCAGGTTAGCCAGGCAGATCACAGAAAAATTCTGTTCGGGAAAGCGGATCATATTGGCTCTGAATCCGACAAATGCTCCTGCGTGGCTTATAATTTTTAAGCCCCGGTATTTATCGATACTGAGACCGAAGGCATAGTTTAGTTTCTCACCGCTGTTTAACACTCCGGGAGTAAGTATTTTATCTATTAATTCCGGTCCGCCTTTTCCCAACTTATTATGGTAGAAGTTTTGGTCCCAAAGCAATAGATCATCTACAGAAGTAAAAATACCTCCATCTCCGATCATGGGAAGGGTGGTCATATCGATCCGGAAGCTATTGTCATTCCGGGGGGAATAACCGGATGCCCGGAGCTTTACGATTTTGGTATGGTCATCGTGAAAATGGGTGTTTTTCATTCCCAGCGGTTTAAAGATGTTTTCCTCTGCATATATTTTCATCGATTTTCCGGTAACTCTTTTTCCGATCTCTGATAAAAGAAAATAGCCGGAATTACTGTATAGATGCTCCTCTCCGGGATAGAAATTCAGTTCCTTTTGGTGACAGAGAAGGTCGACCACTTCTTCGTCTGTAAAGTAATCATCATTTCGGGCACCTGAGATTGCCCCGAGAGTCAGATAGTCGCGGATACCGCTGGTGTGGTGGATAAGATGGCGGATTGTAATGTCTTCTGCGTACTCGGGCATCTCAGGGAAATATTTACGGATATTATCATCCAATAAGATTTTCCCGTCTTCTGCCAGCAGTGAAATGCACATGGCTGTGAATTGTTTTGATGTGGAGCCTATGCGGAAGATGGATTGTGAAGTTATAGGGATGTCATATTCCAAGTTTGCCATGCCATAGCCGCGTTTATAAAGAAATTTCCCGTCTTTTATCACCCCCAGGGCGCAGCCAGGTGAATCAGGTTTATCCCAATTGGCAAATAACTCATCTACTTTCTTGATTCTCCGGTCAGTTGCCTTTTCTCCGCTGGAACAGGCCTGAATAATGAAAAATAACACCAAAAGGATTAATATAAACTGCTTATTTTCTTTTAGAACAGACATCTTTGACTCCTCCTTTTATTTCGGGGTCAGACCTTTAAAACTTTAATAATTATTATTCTGTTCTTAGCAATAGGTTTAATTTTTAAGGCGTTCCAGGTATTTATCTTCCCTTGTATCGATAAGGAGAATATCGTCTTTTTTTATAAATTGCGGCACATTTATAGTGAGGCCGGTTTCCAGGGTAGCGGGTTTATTGCTGGCACTTTGAGTGGCTCCCTTAAGAAAAGGCTCGGTTTTAGTAACCTTTAATTTGATTGTCATGGGAGGGCTGACAGATACCGGCCTGCTTTCGTACATTTCAATTGTAAATACTACATTAGGGATGAGATAATTGACTGAATCTTCCAGGACCTTTTCAGAAAGTTTTATCTGTTCATAAGTTTTTGTATTCATAAAAACATAATCTTGGCCATCCCGGTAGAGATATTCCATCTCTATTGTTTCAAGGTATGCTTGCTTTACCCGGTCTTTGGAACGAAACCTATGATCGCGTAGGCTCCCGTCATAGAGCTTTCGTAGTTTTGTCTGCATAAGAGCCTGGCCTTTGCCGGGAGTTACATGGGTTGTCTCAAGTACTTTATACAATTCTCCTTCGATTTGCATTACCATACCTTTCCTGATTTGGGTTGCATTGATCATTATTTACTCCTCAATCGATTCTTACCCCATCATCTACATGGACTGTAAGGGGTCTTGTATCCAGCTTTTTCAATGCTTCAGCTACTTCATCAGCACAGCCTGGAGTATATGCCAGAATACAGCCTCCTTCCCCTGATCCATTGATTTTTGCGCCTAAGGCTCCGTTTTCCAGGGAAGCTTCTATCATCCGGTCGATCTTGGGGGCTGATATTTTTAAATAATCTCTGACTACTTCCTGCTGACGGTTAAGAAGATGTCCGAAATATCGGTGGTCAAAAAATTCTTTTTCAAAAAGCTTTTCCCCTTCAGAAGTTATATCCCTGGTTTTAAAAGTTCCTTTAAGTAGCCTTTTTTCAACCGGGGGAATTTTTTCTATTTCCTCTTTTTCCCGTGCTTTTGGAATTGAGCGAAGGTTAAAGTCAGGAAATTTTTCCTGAATTCGGGAGAGCCCTTGAAGAACATTGCTTTTAATGAGCCCTAAAGTTCCGGTTGTGTCTTTTCTAATCAGAGAATCAGCCAAAACAAACTCTTTTAATCTATTCTTAATTTTTTTTACTTTAAAATCATCTCCGAAATGGATAGAGACAATACCGCCCAGAGAGGAAGCATAATGGTCCATCCTTCCTCCCGGCTCCTTAAATTCCGCTACTTCTGCCTGGAAAGCAAGCTCTGCAATTGTCTTGTAATCAGAGGCTCTTTTGTCCCCGGCAGTTTCCAAAAGGAATTTTATCCAGGCTACTACCAGAGCCGACGAACTGGCTGTCCCTGAGTTAATAGGAATGGTCCCCTTGATTTTACAGTCCCATCCTGAGGGAAATTCCAAGCCTTCCCGGCTTAGAATATTTACTGCGCTTTTTAAATAATCTCGCTTATTACTGTAGCTGAGTTCTAAATCCAGTGAAAATTCGTCCTTTTCTTTGATATCAGGAAGGTCGAGTTTAAACAAACGGTCCCTGCGTCTTGTTCCATTTATAACAATCCTCAAATCTATAGCTGCAGCGATAATAGACAGGCCGAAATAGTCCTGATGTTCTCCCAGCAGGCATAATCTTCCCGGTGCTGATATATTTAATTCGTTTTTAAGCATGGCTATTTTTTATCTGAATTTGTAATTTTTTGCAAGCAGGCAAAATCCGGAAAAAGACAATTTTACGCTGAGGACGCTGAGGTCACGGATTAAAGCGATAAAGCATTAGACACGGATCTTCGCGGATGGACGCGGATAAGACAAAGAAGCTTTTTCTTTTTTGGCTTGCAGCCAAAAATAAAAAGCTCTTTTCAGTTTCGGGCAAGGCCCAAAATGTAAATCTTTTTTTACCCGTCTTTCGACTTAACAATTTACAATTTACATTTTACTTTATATTATATATCACTGCTGTCCGGAACATGAAATTTAATTATCCTATAACTTAATTAATAACAATATGATACATCACAAAATGGCTGTTATCTACTTGAAATTGATTTTATACTGTGGTCATCTTTTTGTCAATAAACAGAGGAGTGAC
>JAUVXM010000028.1 GCA_030603565.1 Candidatus Aminicenantota bacterium | reverse complement strand
AAATGTCGATTACAAATATAAATTACAACAAAAATAAAATGGTCAATTGTTATGTCTTAGGAATAATTGTAAAATGGTAATTTGAAAAGATGTATCATACATATCGACATTTTTTATGAATAGTTCAGGTCATTAATGTTTAATATAGATTTTATAGAAACAGAAGTCCTTATAATCGGTTGCGGAATAGCAGGCGCCAGTACTGCTATGGAAGCTGCTAAAAGCGGACTCAAAGTTACTGTTGTCACAAAATATTCTAAACTGGAAGAGTCAAATACTTATTACGCTCAGGGTGGAATAGTATCCTTGGGAAAGGGCGACAGACCTGAGCTTCTAAAAAAAGACATACTTGAAACCGGTGATAAGATCAATAATCCAGAAGCGGTTGAGATTTTGGCCAAAGAAGGAAAAAAATGTGTGGAAGAGATTTTGATAAAGGAATTAAAGATTCCTTTTACTAGGACTTCGCCCGACAGCCTGGATTATGCCCAGGAAGCTGCCCATTCACGCCGGAGGATTTTGCATGTAAAGGACACGACAGGAAAAACTATAGAAGAAAAGTTTATTGCCAAATTAAAATCATTTTCAAATGTAACTATTTTATCTGATTTTACTGTAGTCGATTTACTTACGACACCTCATCATTCCAAAAATCCCAGTTCTTTTTACCAGAAGCCGCGGTGTATCGGAGCTTATGTCTTGAATAACCAGACCAGGAAAGTATTAAAAGTATTTTCAGCTTATACAGTGCTTGCTACAGGAGGATGCGGGGCTGTTTACCTCTACACATCCAATCCCAGAGGAGCTATTGGTGACGGATATGCCATGGCCTACCAGGCCGGGGCAAGGATCGTTAATATGGAATATATTCAGTTTCATCCTACTTCACTTTTTCACCGTGATGCCGATTCATTTTTGATATCAGAGACAGTAAGAGGAGAGGGAGCCAGGTTAAAAACAAAAGAAGGCTTTACTTTTATGGAGAATTATAATCAAAAGAGAGAGATGGCTCCGCGGGATGAAGTCACCCGAGCTATTTATGAGGAGATGACCAATAGTAGTTCTAATTATGTCATGTTGGATCTGGCCTCCTATACAAAGATTGATATAAAAAAAAGATTTCCCAATATTTACCAGACATGTCTTAAATACGGAATAGATATTACCCGGGAATCTATCCCTGTGGTTCCGGCTGCTCATTATTGCTGTGGTGGTATCCTGGTTGATACTTGGGGGAGGACTACTCTGAATAATCTTTATGCTGTGGGAGAAGTTGCTTGCACAGGTGTTCATGGGGCCAATCGCCTGGCATCTACATCACTTCTGGAAGGTCTGGTATGGGGAGTCAGGGCGGCAAAAGATATCGCTTCGATATTTAGCCCTAAAAAGAATTATCGTGTTTCTGATATTCACGATTGGTATTACCCCAATAAAGAAGAAGAAATCGATCCGGCTTTGATCAATCAGGATTGGTTGTCTATTCGAAATACAATGTGGAATTATACGGGAATAATCCGCACGAATAAGCGTTTGGAAAGAGCAAGGGCCGATTTGGATTACATGCAGCATAGAATTGATCGATTTTATAAAGAAGCCCGGATGGACTCTAAAGTCGTAGGGCTTAAACATGGCATACAAGTAGCGATGTTGATTAATCATGCTGCAAGAAACAACCTGATAAGCAGGGGAGCTCACTATATTAAACCATAAAGCAAGATGTTATAGAGGAGAAATAAATGGATAAACGCGTAAGGGAAAGATTGCTGAAAATATTCGATGATGTTCCCTTAATAAAAGAGATTTTGATATCAAAAGAAGATATTGAGGATAAAAGGAAAAAAATTGCAGATCAATTAAATACAATGCTTATTGCGACTTTTGATGATGACCCCTCGATCCCTCCGCTTAAATGGGTTTTAAGAATGGAGGCGATTAGAGTTTTTAGAAAGTTTTTGTCTCGCAGAGGCGAAAAATTGGCTGGATACAGTTTTCTGAATTATATCCATAATATAATAAATGAAAAAGATCAAAAAGGCCTGGAAAAACCAAGCCCGGATTTTTATGCTGAGCTGGAACACCTTGTTCGTGGTGTTTCAGGGAAGGCTGAAGTATATCCAAAAAAAATTCCGGCTTTTGTAAAACATTCAGGAGAACAAGCTGCTAGGCTGCGCTCTAAAGACTTGGCAAAGATGGCTGAGAAAGCTGATGAATTCTTAAACAGATATCCAACTGGCCTGGATAAAGAAGTAAAACGTAAACGAAGTCAAAATAGCCAGCGGATCCTTAATTATTTTAATGCCACGGAATATGAGTGGGGAAAATGGAAATGGCATACGAGACACATTATAAAGGATGCAGATACTTTAAAAGCCTTGGTGAAATTAACTGAGGAAGAATACGAAGCTGTAAAACTTGCTAATAAAAATAAAATCCCTTTTGGAATTACTCCCTACTATTTGTCGCTTATGGATTATGACCCAAGTAGAAAATATGATTACGCTGTAAGAGCCCAGGTTATCCCTTCTTTACATTATATAAAGAAATATAAGGAATTTGAAGAAAGTAAAGATATTTCGATGGATTTCATGCTGGAAAGAGATACATCGCCGATTGAGGGAATTACCCGAAGATATCCCAAGATAGTAATACTTAAACCGATTTTAACATGCCCTCAGATATGTGTCTATTGTCAGAGAAATTGGGAAATTGAAGATGTTTACTCTAAACATGCTGTCCTATCTAAAGAAAAGCTTGAGAAGGCTTTACAATGGATCTCGGATACCCCTGAGGTTACTGAGGTGTTAATTACAGGGGGAGATCCTTTGCTTTTATCCAATGCCAAGCTTGAAAACATGCTTTTTAAATTGTCGCGGATAGAGCATGTCAAACGGATAAGAATAGGAACCCGTATTCCGGTAACTCTTCCGCAGAGAATAACTGATTCATTGATTAAAGATATTAATCATTTTCATCATCCCGGAAAAAGAGAAATTTTGATTATCACCCATTTCGAGCATCCTTATGAGATATCATCGTTGTCAATGCAGGCAATACAGAAATTTCGGCAAAGTGGTATCGAGGTCTATAACCAGCTTGTATATACATTTTATAATTCCCGGAAATTTGAGGCAGCTGCTTTGCGTGACCAATTACGCTTGATAGGAGTTACGCCGTATTATACATTTAATACTAAAGGGAAAGAAGAAACCGACGACTTTAGAGTGCCTGTAGCAAGGCTTCTGCAGGAACAGAAGGAAGAAGCCCGGTTGATGCCGGGTTCGGTAAGAACTGATGAAGTAGTTTTTAATGTCCCTGGTTTGGGAAAAAATTATCTCCGCGCCACTCAGCACCATGATGTCATCTCCATATTACCTGACGGCCGGAGAGTATATGAGTTTCATCCCTGGGAAAAAAAGCTTTCTCTTGCTGATACTTACATCTATACTGATGTTTCCATTTCCCGATACTTACAGAGATTAAAAGCAGGTGGGGAAAATATTGCTGATTATAAGAGCATCTGGTACTATTACTGATTTTAAGAATAGTTCTACTTATTGACATTTTTCCGCAGTACACTAAAATAGTTTCATTTATTTACAATCGGAGAATTAAATGGCTGACAAAGATAAGATCAAGGACACTTTAAATCTTCCCCGGACTTCATTTTCCATGAAAGCAAAGTTAGCCCAGAGAGAGCCTGAGTTAATAAATAGATGGGAAGAGATAAAGCTTTATGAAAAGATTCTGCAGGAACGAAAGAACCGTCCTCCTTTTGTGCTGCACGATGGCCCTCCTTATGCCAATGGCAGTATTCATTTGGGAACTGCAATGAATAAAATATTAAAGGATTTCATTGTCCGGTCAAAGAATATGCAGGGCTTTAAAGCCCTTTATGTTCCTGGCTGGGATTGTCATGGCCTTCCTATCGAGATCAAGGTCGACCAGAATCTTGGCGAAAAGAAAAAATCTATGTCAGTTATTGAGATAAGGGAGGAATGCAAGAAATATGCTTTGAAATATGTGGAAATCCAGAGGGAACAATTTAAACGATTAGGTGTCTTTGCCACCTGGGATAAGCCCTATTTGACCATGAATCCTGAATATGAAGGTAACATCATCCGTTTTCTGGCTGCTTTTTTTGCTTCTGGAAATATTTATAAAGGGAAGAAACCGGTTTACTGGTGTGCTAATTGCGGAACTGCTCTGGCCGAGGCGGAAATTGAATATAAAGATCATGAATCTCCCTCCATTTTTGTGAAATTTCCAGTGATCTCTGATCTGTCAGTAAAATATTCCGAACTAAAGGGGAAAAAAGTATCAATTCTCATCTGGACTACTACCCCATGGACAATACCTGCTAATCTTGCTATCGCATTCCACCCAGATTTTGAATATGCTGCTTTTGAAGCCGGGGGAGAAGTATTTATTGCTGCTCATCGGCTGATTCCGGTTCTGGCTGAAACCCTTGGATTTGAGAAAACTCGTATTTTAGCCACTTTCCCGGGAAAAGAGATGGAGGGGCTTAAAGCTAAGCACCCTTTTATTGAGCGGGAATCGCTGTTTGTATTAGCGGATTATGTCACCCTTGATCAGGGAACCGGAGCTGTACATACAGCTCCAGGTCATGGTTATGATGACTATCTGACCGGGCTAAAATATAAAATGGATATTTATACTCCGGTTGATGAGGAAGGAAAATTTGTTTCTGAGATTGAAAAATATGCCGGGATGAATGTATTTGAGGCAAACAATGTAATTGTTGAGGATATGGAAAATGATGGCACTTTATTGAAAACAGAAAATATCGTACATTCGTATCCGCATTGCTGGCGCTGTAAACGACCGGTTATTTTTCGGGCTACGGCCCAATGGTTTATTTCTATGGATAAAAGCGGCCTGCGAAAAAATTCTCTTGAAGAAATAAAGAAAGTACAATGGATCCCGTCCTGGGGGGAAGAAAGAATAAAAGATATGGTGGAAATGCGGCCGGACTGGTGTATTTCGCGGCAGCGTTCCTGGGGTGTACCAATTCCATCATTCTATTGCCGAAAATGCGGGGCAGTTCTTGCAAATGAAAAAATAGCTCTCCATATAGCGGATATATTCACCAGAGAGGGCACAAATTCTTGGTTCATAAAATCAGCAGAAGAGCTTCTGCCTTTGGATACAAAGTGTACTGAGTGTGGCTCAAATCAATTTGAAAAAGAAAACAATATTCTTGATGTCTGGTTTGAATCCGGAGCGAGTCACAGTATTTTAGGAAAAAGAGAGGACCTTCCCTGGCCGGCTGATATTTATATAGAAGGACACGACCAGTATCGTGGTTGGTTCAACAGTTCTCTTCTGGTCGGGGTTGCTGCAAAAAATAAATCTCCCTTTAAAACATGCATAATCCATGGTTTTGTTTTGGATGAGAAGGGGAGAGCTATGTCTAAATCATTGGGAAATATTATCGAACCGGAAGAGATTGTATCCAGAAACGGAGCTGAAATATTAAGGCTATGGATCGCTATGCTAAATTATAAAGAAGACGCTCGTTTTGGGAAGGAGACCGGGCAGCGGCTGGTGGACGCTTACCGCAAGATCAGAAATACTTGGAGATTTATCCTAGGAAATGTTTATGATTTTTTTCCGGATAAAGAAAGCATAGCTTTAAAAGATATGGAAATGTTTGACAGATGGATGCTGGAAAAATTTGCCCGGGTAGGAAGGAAGATCTTGAAGGCATATGATGAATATGAATACCATACTGTTTTTCATGCAGCCTATAATTTTTTTACTGTAGATCTAAGTTCTTATTATCTGGATGTTCTCAAAGACAGGCTCTATTGTTCAGGGAAAAATTCAAAGATTCGAAAGTCTGCCCAGACGGCCCTGTTGAGCATTTTAAAGGACACTTTGATATTAATGGCTCCTATTTTGCCTTTTACAACAGATGAAGCCTGGGAGAACATGCCTGGTTTTAGAAAAAAGAGTGAATCCGTACATTTAGAACTATTTCCCGATTTTCAGGAGCCCAGGTTAGAGGATGTGATATTTGAGGAATGGGAGAAACTTGTTCCAGTACGGGAGCAGGTCTTAAAAGAGCTTGAAATTGCACGTGAGGAGAGATTGATCGGGAACTCTCTAGAAGCAGGAGTAAATTTGCGAGTTCCCGCCTCATATATGGATTTGATCCGCAAGTATGAAGCGATGTTGGCTTCTCTCTTTATTGTATCGGAGGTCAAAGTGGCTGAAGGCTCTGGGGATGAGTTAGAGGCAAATATATTTCGGGTAAAATCGGAAAAGTGCCAGAGATGCTGGAATTATTCCTCCTATGTCGGGGAAAGCTCGGCTTATCCGGAATTCTGTAAACGCTGCGAAGATGTAGTCAAGGAGATAAACAATTGAAACGGACCCTTTCCTATATCTTTTTTATTCTAACTCTTCTGGGCCTTGATCAGGTGACAAAGCTTTTTCTAGTGAAGCAGATACCTTATGGAGGTAGTAAAAATATTATTCCCGGTTTTCTTAACTTGAGTCACGTGCATAACCGGGGAGCTATATTCGGATTTTTTAATCAGACAGGGACTCCGCTTGTTTATTTGATTTTGACTTTAGCATCCCTAAGTGCTTTGGGTTTGGTAGTATATTATTTTATCAAAGTACCACTCTCGGAAAGATTATTGAAAGTAACACTCTCTCTTGTTCTAGCAGGGGCCTTAGGGAATTTGGCTGACCGCCTGTTAAGGGGGTATGTTATTGATTTTATTGATATTTACATTGGAAAATATCATTGGCCTTCTTTTAATGTAGCAGACTCCTGCATATCTATTGGAGCTGTGCTGCTGATATATATCTTCTTTTTTAAAAAAAGGTGAAAAATGTTTCCTATACTCATTAAATTAGGTCCAATCACTATCCATACCTATGGGTTTATGATGGCGGTTGGGGTTGCTTTTGGTATCTGGTTTGTTTTTGTCCAGGCAAGAAAGCAAGCTTTGGATGCAGCCAAGCTTGTAGATATGATATTTTTTACTCTTATCATAGCTTTGGTCGGAGCAAAAGGTGTTCTTTTAATTGGAAATTTTTCTTATTATACAAAAAATCCTTCTGAACTTCTCAGTCTGGCAAGGTCTGGGGGGGTTTTTCAGGGAGGATTGGCAGCCGGCTTTTTATTTGCCTTATGGTATTTGTATAAACACAAAATCCCAACCTGGAAGACAGCTGATATAATTAGCCCTGCCCTGGCTTTAGGACATGCATTCGGAAGGATCGGCTGTTTCAGTGCCGGCTGTTGCTATGGACGTGCATGCACTTCTTCCTTAGGTGTAAAATTTCAAAGCGCCTATGCTTCTGGTTTAACCGGTATTCCGCTTAATACTAAAATCCATCCGGTTCAATTGTATGAATCTGCCTTGAATTTTCTTAATTTTTTTATCCTATTCTTAATATTGAAAAAGAAAAAATTTGACGGACAGGTATTTTTCTTTTATATCATCAATTATTCAGTGATCAGGTACTTTACTGAATTTTTCCGGGGAGACCATTCGTCGGAAGTATATCTTATTAAGAATGCTTCTCCCTTTCTCAGCATCTCATATCCTCAGGTTTTTTGTGTAATAGGATTGATTGCAGGAATTACTCTGTATTTTGTTTTTAAAAAGAAACGTGTTTGAAAAAGAATTCCTTATAAAGCCATCAAGGGGGGAAAACCAGAGACTTGATGTTTTTTTGTCTGAGAAGATCAAGCGGTTGAACCGTTCCCAGTTAAAAGGACTGATTGAAGATGGGGGGGTTTTAATTGATGGCAATTCTAAGAAACCGAGCTATAGGTTAAAGAAAAATGAGTTTATCCAGATAAAGTGGGAAGAAAAAGCTGAGGAATCAGTAAAACCTGAAGACATTGCTCTCAATATTGTTTATGAGGATTCGCATATTGTTGTGCTGAATAAAGAGCCAGGGCAGGTAGTACATCCCGGGGCGGGGAACAGGTCCCACACTCTGGTCAATGCCCTATTATTTCATTTTCCTGCCATAACCAAGATCGGCCTTAGTGAACGGCCCGGTATAGTGCATCGCCTGGATAAGGAAACCTCAGGAGTTATGGTTACTGCAATATCAAGAAAAGCTTATGAGGAGCTTAAGCGTCAGTTTCAATCGCGAGAGGTTAGTAAGATTTATACTGGGTTAGTGTGGGGAAGAATAAATGATGAAGTAGGCAGGATTAACTTGCCGCTCGGCCGGCATATCCGGAACAGGAAAAAGATTTCTGTAAAGACAAATAAACCTCGTGAAGCTGAAACCAGATATACAGTTCGAAAAGTTTACAGGGACTTTACCCTGCTGGATATAAGTCCTGTTACAGGCAGGACGCATCAGATCCGGGTTCATATGTCCGCATCCGGGCATCCTGTAGTCGGGGATACAAAGTATGGGCGGAAAAAGACAAAGGTAAGATGTTCCCGTTTATTTCTGCATGCCAGTAAGTTGACTTTCAAACATCCTGAGACAAACAAACTTGTGGAATTTTCAGCAGAACTTCCGCAGGAATTGCAGGACTTTTTAATGAAGATAAACAAGATGACCTAAAGAATCGAGTCAGCCTAATTTATTCTCTAAGAACTGGCCTGGACACGGGTAAGTCCCTGCGAAAGACAGGGATTTCCCCCAGCGGGGAAATCCCTTCTTGTCCTCACAACGCTCTCCTCGAGATTCTCTCGAGGAACCATGCCCGCGTTGTTCCGGATGGCTTTCTCCGGGATTTACCAGTATCCATGCATTACAAATTTTGAAGGTTTGAAAAAAATGGGGGAAATATTGTTAACCTGGATTATTCACGAGATTTCTTTATGAATAATTCAGGTTAAATATCCCTTGAGAAAAGGCGGTGATATATTGTATTATATTCGTTGCTTTCTTCGAAAAGAAATTAAAATTATCAGTTCTTTGGAGGCTTCAAGATGAAAGATTATTCTATTAAGAATATTAGAAATGTGGCGATGATCGGACATGGTTCCTGTGGCAAGACTTCTTTGACTTCAGCGTTCCTATTTAATTCAGGAGCAGTAAATAGATTGACACAAGTAGATAAAGGAAACACAGTCACAGACTACGACCCGGATGAGAAAGAAAGGCAGATCTCTATAAACTCCGCTCTATGCCATTTGGAGTGGAATAAGAGTAAAATAAACATAGTGGATTGCCCGGGGTATACAAATTTTTTATGGGACACTCGCTCCAGTTTGAGGGCAGTTGATGCAGGAGTGACAGTTGTAAGCGCAACTTCAGGTGTGGAAGTAGGAACTGAGAAAGTCTGGGGAATGATGGATGAATTAGAACTTCCCAGGATAATAATCATCAATAAGCTCGATCGGGATAATTCTGATTTTGAACGGACAGTAGCATCTTTACATGAATTTTTTGGAAGGCAGGCTGTTCCTGTCCAGATCCCTATTGGAAAAGAAAGTAATTTCAACGGTGTTATTGATCTGATTAGAAAGAAAGCCTATGTTTTTGAAAAAGAGGGGATAGGGAAATTTAAAGAAATTGATATCCCGGATGACTTAAAAGAGATAGCAGATAAGAAAATTGAAGAACTTGCGGAAATGGTTGCTGAGAATGATGAGGAGTTAATGGAAAAATACTTTGAAAATGGAGAATTGTCATCTAAAGAATTAATCGAAGGCTTTAAAAAAAGCGTACTAAAAAGGGAAATATTTCCTGTATTTGCCACTTCTGCTTTAACAAATATTGGAACTCAGCAGGTTTTAGATATGATTATTGATTTTTTGCCTGATCCTTTACATAAAAAAGAGATGCCAACTGAGGAAGGTGTAGTCAAACTTTCTCCGGATGAGCCATTTTCGGCCATAGTATTTAAAACCATTTCTGACCCATATACGGGAAGGATATCGATAATGCGTGTTTTTTCCGGGAAGATCAGCCCGGATTCATCAGTCCTTAATAACAATAAACAGAAAGATGAAAAAATTTCCGGTCTGTTTTTTCTCCAAGGGAAAGAGCAGATTCCTGCCGGCCAGGCTAAAGCCGGTGATCTGGTAGCTACAGCCAAGTTGAAATACACTTCAACCGGCGATACTCTTTGTGACAAAAGAAATACGGTTAAGTTCCCAGTATTCAAATATCCCGAACCTTCCATATCTTTTGCTATCGAGCCAAAAACCCGTGCGGATGAAGATAGAATATCGCAGGCTGTACACCGGATAACCGAGGAGGACCCCACTGCCAGGATAGAGAGGGATGCCGAAACCAGTGAATTGATAATTTCCGGAAACGGCCAACTTCATGTTGAAATAATCACTAACCGACTTAAAAACAGATATAATGTAAATGTTGAATTAAAACCTCCAAAAATATCTTACCGCGAAACCATAAAAGGCAAGTCTGATGTACAAGGAAAATATAAAAAACAAACAGGAGGCAGAGGTCAGTATGGAGATGTAAGAATAAAATTTGAGCCTATTCCACGCGGAAAGGAATTTGAATTTGAGAACAGTGTATTCGGAGGTGCGATTCCGAAAAATTATATTCCTTCTGTGGAAAAGGGTATCGAAGAATCCAGGTTGAAAGGAGTTCTGGCAGGATACCGCACTGTTAATTTTAAGGCCAATCTATACGACGGCTCATACCATGATGTAGATTCATCGGATATAGCATTTAAAGTCGCTGCTTCTATGGCGTTTAAAGAGGGGATAAAAGCCGCTAAACCGACAATTCTTGAACCTATAATGAGTATTGAGATATATACTCCCGAATCTTATATGGGAGATATTATGGGAAACCTAAATGGACGAAGGGGAAAAGTACAGGGGATGGAGCAGAAAGGAAGTTTGAGGATAATTAAGGCACAGGCTCCCTTAGCGGAAATGATTGATTTCGAGCCAACCCTGACCTCTATAACCGGAGGAAGAGGTTCATTCATTATGGAGTTTTCCAGCTACGAAGAAGTGCCGCGCCAGTTTCAGAAAAAAATCATAGATGACTCTGTAAAAGAAGGAAGAGTAAGAGCCTCCGAGGAAGAATAATCATCTTTTAGTTTGCCATATACCCGGCGCGGTGAGTGATTCTGTATTTCATGTTTTTTAGTTTGACTTTTATGGTTTTGAATTTTCCGTTGAGTTCATAATTTTTAGGTGAATAATAGAGTAAATAGTAATTTTCTGAAGCTTCTACTGCTTTTTCAAATGAAACTGCAGCATTGGCAGAGCTGTCAACCAACCCTCCTGTGGCCTTGGCCATCTCTGAAAAAGCACTAAAGATATCTTCAGTCTGTTCTTCCATTCTGATTGTGGTTGAATATTCAAGGCTTTGCATTTGAGGCCGTTGAGTGGTAATAAGTAAAAAATGGATAGAGATCAAAGAATCAGAAAAGGCCTGTTTGACTTTATCAACATCAAAGGCGACATCTCTTTTATAGAAATCAAATAATTCGTACAATTTCATGATTAGGTCCGGATGGCTCTGGTTAAGGGATTCAAGCTGCATAATGGTTCTATAATCGATTTTAGGAATAAGTTCTTTTTGATAGAAAAGAAAGACATGTTTTTGTCCTTCTAAGCTTTTAAGGTATCCGGCAAAATCAAGTAGTTTTTTCCCGTTAATACTCCTCATGCCATCCAGTCTGTGTAGATTGCTTTCATAATTTTGGAGTCTTACTTCTAAGTCAAGGTCGGAATCTGACATAATTGCTTTAAGATCGCTAATCAAGCTCCAGTATTCTGAATTTCCAAGTTTAGTATCCTTCCTTAATTTTCCTTTTAGTTGATCAATAATAATATCTTTTGGTAATTTTTTTATAGCTTCACTCTTGAAATTGTAGGTCTTCATTGGAGTTATAACCATAAGGCTGTCGCCTGGTTGAATGACATAGTTGAAAAAATAATCAATGGCTTTTTCGATCTTAGGTAAATACTCGGTGATTTCAAAAAGAAGCACAAAATTTCGGGTGACTTTGGGGGAGAACTGCTGCTCTCCTTCCTGTTTTTTTATGCTGTTTTTTTTGATCAGATAGACAGCCTCGATTTTCTGAAGGATGTTGTCTTCGTAAATTTCAAAATCATCAATAGTCAAGTCATCGATAAAGGTGCTGCCTTTAAATACTCTAACCGGCACTTCTATATTAACAACACCGACCTGATGCTGTATGTCTTGAGCAAAAAATGCGGACCCAAATATTAGGAGTGATATAAGCAAAACGAATCTTTTCATTGTCAATTTCCTTAGGCAGGATTATAAACGTTTTATACAGACTCTTCAATTGATATTAACCTGAACTATTCATAAAAAATGTCGATATGTATGATGCCTCTTTTTTAATCAGTATTTTACTCTGATTCATATTTAGCCTGGATTATTCACGAGTCGAGGTTGCTGCAGATGCAAGGCACAGGGCATTCGCAGTGGAGTCCACAGCTTTTATACCCTGTGCCTCTCGTATCTACGGCAACCTCGGCTCGTGAATAATCCAGGTTGATAAGCCAGGAGTTCCCCCATTCTCCATTTTCTATTTACAATTTTCCGCTTTTGCTACATTTAACCATTCAGCGGTTTATGGTCATAATTAGCTTGAGTTGAAAGTATTTATAAGCAATCCTGAGCATAGATAAAAAAGATAGGGGAGTCGAACACACCTCAATTTTTCCATTTTTGACTGCTTCAATAATTGATTGAGGATCTTTTTTAGAGTCGATTAAAGAATAAGTAGAACCGAACTCCCAAAGAAAATGGCAGTCAGAGGTTCCGATCAGGGGAAGGTTTTGCTGTTTAGATACTTGAATTGTTTTTTTGTTGAAATTAACCATGTTGTTATAACAATGAGAAAATTCGATGGCATCAAAGTAGGGGGCATAGGCAAAAAAAAGAGATTTCAAGGATTTTGACTGAGGAAAAAAGGGATGGGGCGCGATGATAAGGTTTTTGTCAGATTTGAGCTTTGGAAGATCATGAATTGAACGGCCGTTTAGATTTTTATTGAATTCTGGGTTGAGGATTAGGACATGCTTTCCGGATAGAGTTGCTTCCATTCCTGGAATAAGGAGAATATCTTTTTTTTCTGCATATTTAACTAATTTCTTATTGTAGGTAACAAGATCATGATTTGTAATAGCTAAGATATCGAATCCTAATATAGCGGCTTTGTCGATAAGACAGTAGGCGTTGTATTTGATTATATCACGAGGGTCCTCTGAAGTATGAGTATGGAGGTCAGCTTTGAGCTTTGGCAATTTTAGTTATCCTGAACTATTCATAAAAAAAATGGCGATTAAAATTAAAAATAAAAACGAGAAAAAAGTTACAATAATCACTCTTGAAAAAAACTTGTATATCATTGAAAATAAAATAATAATAAAAGCATCGCCATTTTTTTTATGAATAGTTCAGGTTATGAAAGTGCTTTTTTTACCATAGCACCCATATCTGCTGGGGATTTTGCCACAAATACTCCGGCAGCTTCGAGGGCAGCCATTTTTTCTTTAGCTGTTCCTTTGCCGCCGGCAATGATAGCCCCGGCATGCCCCATACGTCTGCCTGGAGGGGCAGTTTGGCCGGCGATGAAACTGACTACAGGTTTAGGAAATTCTTTTTTAATGTATTCAGCAGCTTCCTCTTCTGCACTCCCCCCGATCTCACCGATCAGAACCACAGCTTCCGTATTTTCATCTGCTTTGAATAATTTTAACAGCTCGATATATTTTAATCCCACAATAGGGTCGCCGCCGATTCCGATTGCTGTTGATTGGCCAAATTCCTGGAGAGAGACCTGCTGGACTGCCTCATAAGTCAGTGTGCCTGAGCGGGAAATGATCCCAATAGTACCCGGAGTATGAATTTGGCCTGGCATAATGCCGATCTTACATTGTCCAGGAGAGATAATGCCTGGTGTATTGGGGCCGATAAGGTTACAGTCTTCATCTTTGAGGAATTGCTTGACCTTGATCATGTCATATGTTGGGATTCCTTCAGTGATGCATACAACCAGTTTTACACCGGCAGCTGCGGCTTCCATTATTGCATCCGCTGCAAAAAATGGAGGGACGAATATAACTGCTGCATTAGCTCCTCTCTGCTCTACAGCTTCTTCGACAGAATTAAACACAGGTACGTCTAAATGTGTCTGTCCGCCCTTTCCAGGTGTTACACCTGCTACCACTTTAGTTCCATATTCCTGCATTTTTTCTGTATGAAAAGTCCCTTCTCCTCCTGTTATTCCCTGAACAACAACTTGGGTATTTTTATCTATTAAGATACTCATTATTGTCTCCTTTTTTATTTAGCAAGTGGGACGACTTTTTCAGCTGCCTCTTTCATACTTGAGGCGGCAGAGAATGAAAGTCCGGATTCTTCAAGAATTTTTTTACCCAGTTCGACATTTGTTCCTTCAAGTCTTAAGACCATTGGAATTTTAAGGTCGAGATTCCTGGCTGCTTTCACTATTCCATTAGCTACCATGTCGCAGCGGACGATTCCTCCAAAGATATTGACCAGGGCCGCTTTGACGTCTTTGTCCGATACCAAAATTTTGAAGGCGCTTTTAACTGATTCTTCTGAAACTCCTCCACCTACATCCAGAAAGTTTGCCGGCATTCCGCCTGAATGCATAATAATATCCATGGTTGCCATAGCCAAGCCTGCTCCATTTACCATACAGCCGACATTTCCATCCAACTTGATGTAGTTCAGGCCGAATTTAGAGGCTTCGACCTCAAGTTCATCTTCTTCGCTAAAATCACGCATATTTTTTATTTCCGGATGTCGGGCTAAAGCATTGTCATCGAAATTCATCTTGGCATCCAAAGCCAAAACATCTCCCTGCTTGGTAATAAGCAGAGGGTTGATCTCCGCTAGGGAAGCGTCTGATGATTCAAACGCTTTATAGAGCGCTAAAAGGAATTTAACTGCTTGTTTAAGTGTATTTCCTTGTAACCCTAGTTTAAAGCCGAGATTTCTTGCTTGAAAGTCCCTAAAGCCGGTAGCGATGTTGATATATTCCTTAAATATTAGTTCCGGGGTTTCAGCAGCTACTTTCTCGATTTCCATGCCGCCTTCAGGGGAGGCCATGACTACGGGAGATTCAGTTGCACGGTCAATCACGATCCCAATATAAAGTTCTCTGTCTATATCAAGTGCTTCTTCAACAAGAACTCTTTTTACAAGCTTTCCTTCAGGTCCGGTCTGATGAGTAACAAGCTTCATGCCTAAAATCTCGTCAGCGAGTTTTTCTGCTTCTTCAGGATTATTGGCTAATTTAACTCCGCCTCCTTTCCCGCGACCACCGGCATGAACCTGTGCTTTTACTACTACGCGCGGGCCTATTTTGCTTGCTATTTCCCGGGCTTGGCCAGGTGTTTCAGCGACTTCTCCTTTCGGTATAGGCACCCCGAATTTAGCGAGAATTCCTTTAGCTTGAAACTCATGAATTTTCATTTTATTTTCCTTAATTTATAAAATTATTAGTCTGGATTATTTAAAGAGGAAAAACTTTTATTAAAGTAGACAGCCCCTTTATAATAGAGGGACTGTCCACTTTTTGGTGATTTAGCTTAGACACTCGTATGATTCCTGTCCGCTTAATATTCTGATGTGCAGTTATTTCTGATACTGTCTCTTGCCGTCCTGGTATAAATCTTCTCCGTACATGTCATTTATCACAATACAAGGAAAATCTTTTACTTTGATTTTACGAATAGCTTCCGGGCCGAGTTCGGGGTAGGCAATGACTTCAGCTTCTTCAATACTCTGAGATATAAGAGCTCCTGCTCCCCCCACGGCAGCAAGATAGACACCTTTGTATTTTATGAGAGATTCCTTTACTTTTTCACTTCTGGTGCCTTTTCCAATAGTGCCTTTCAATCCGAGTTTATGTAAGATAGGGGCAAATGAGTCCATTCTGTAGCTTGTGGTGGGGCCAGCAGAACCTATAGCTTTGCCTGGGCGGGCAGGAGTCGGTCCCACATAATAAATAAACTGTCCTTTGAGGTCAACTGGAAGGTCCTTTCCTTCTTCTATAAGGTCGATCAGTTTTTTATGGGCAGAGTCTCTTCCGGTATAAACGTATCCGCTTATAAAGATTGCATCTCCGGCCCGGAGTTTTCCAATGACCTCATCTGTAACAGGGGTTGTTATATGATGTTCTGCCATTTTTTTATAGTTTCAGAAGGTCAATAACACTTCGGACAGCAGCTTCTGATTTCTTAATAGCTTCTTTCTCAGCGTCGTTTAGATCGATCTCGATGATTTCTTCCAATCCATTAGCGCCCAGTTTTACAGGAGATCCAAAGTAAATGCCATTTATTCCATATTCACCTTCGAGAAAGGCTGAGCAGGGAAGGATCTTTTTCTTGTCTTTAACAATTGATTCGACCATTTCAGTAACAGCCATTGCCGGCGCATAATAAGCACTTCCGGTTTTCAGGTATTTTACGATCTCACCGCCGCCTTTAGCAGTTCTTTGTATAATGGCATTGAGTTTATCTTCTGGAATAAAGTGGGAAACAGGGATTCCGGAAATAGTTGTATAGCGAACAATAGGAACCATAGTATCTCCGTGGCCGCCTAAAACAAGTGCTTGGATGTTTTCTACAGAAACTCCGATTTCCATTGCGATGAATGCTCTAAAGCGGGTTGTGTCCAGGATGCCAGCCATTCCAAAAACACGGTTTTTGGGAAAACCGCTGACTTTATAGGCTGTATAAGCCATAGCGTCAAGCGGATTAGAGACTATGATAAGAATTGCATTTGGCGAGTGTTTGGCAACGCTTTCAGTGACAGGTTTGACTATGTTGAAATTAGCGTCGACAAGTTCATCCCGGCTCATACCTGGTTTTCTGGGCTTTCCGGCAGTGATGACTACGATATCTGAATTTGCCGTATCTTCATAAGAGTTAGTGCCATAGATCCTGGAATCATATTTTCCAACCGGACCGGCTTCCCGCATATCCAGGCCTTTACCGATAGGCATGTCTTCAATAACATCCAAAAGCACAACTTCATTGGCCAGTTCTTTTTCGGCGATTTTAAAAGCTGTTACTTCACCGACATGTCCGGCTCCGATTACTGAAATCTTGCTCATTTTAGTTCCTCCTAAAAAGTATTTTTTTTATTAATATCGCCCAGAATAAAAAGAGTTCCCTTTATTCTCCAGGCAATAATATCGAGTTTACTCAGTAAAATATTTCCAACGTTCCTCTAGTTTGGGATCCAGTATAGTTTCCATGAGATATTCCGCATATTCTGCTCCTGTGCAACCTGTGTCTCGTCCTGTCATGACTATTTTTTTCTCGTAGTTTCCGCAGATATCCATTGCCATTTCAAGTTTTTCTGCTCTTTCCGGGTAACCAATGTGATCTATGAGTAGAGATGCGCCTTTTATCATGCTGCAAGGGTCAGCAAATTTTGCGCGGCCTTCTTTTACCATACGGGGTGCTGAGCCATGAATAGCTTCAAACATGGCATAGCGCCTGCCGATATTGGCACTGCCTGCAGTCCCGACTCCGCCTTGAAATTCGGCAGCTTCGTCAGTAAGGATATCTCCGTATAGATTAGGAAGGACCATGACTTTAAACTGGGTTCTGCGCTTTGGATCTACAAGTTTTGCAGTCATAATGTCTATATACCAGTCATCACATTCGATTTCCGGGTATTCCTTGGCAATTCGGTAGCCAGTATCCAGAAATAAACCATCGGAAGTCTTTATAACATTTGCTTTAGTAACAATTGTGACTTTATTGATGTTGTTCTTTTTTGCATATTCAAAGGCAAAGCGGACGATTCTTTCAGCCCCTTGCTTTGTGATAACCTTAAAATCAATAGCAAGGTCATCGGTTACACTGATCCCCTTGCTTCCCATAATATAAGCACCTTCGGTGTTTTCCCTGAAGAACATCCAGTCGATTCCTTGCTTAGGTACACGGACAGGTCTGATATTGGCAAAAAGGTCTAGATAACGCCGCATGGAAACATTACAGCTTTCAATATTTGGCCAAGGGTCACCTTTTCTGGGAGTAGTAGTCGGGCCCTTAAGAGTTACATGGCACTGCTTGATTTCTTCCAGAATATCATCCGGGATAGATTTCATTTGTTCTGACCGGTTTTCAATTGTCAGTCCTTCGATATCTCTGATTTCGATCTTGCCACTTTCAATTTCTTCCTTCAGGAGAAATACTAAGATTTTTTTTGCTTCTTCAGCAATAAAGGGGCCGATTCCATCCCCACCGAGAATTCCGATTTTAATAGGTTTAACTTTAGCGTAATCAACCCATTCCTGTTTTTTTTTCATCTCTTCAACACGTTTAAGTTGTTCTTCAACTATTTTGCCAAAGTGTTCTTTGGCTTTTGTCGTAAGGGTATTATCCATATTCATGCCTCCATATATATTATTAGAAAAAGAAGTTTATAATTTTTTCTGATTAAAATCAACTTTCAATTCTCAATTCACTATTTTCCATTTACTTACCATTTACTTAGTATTGAGACTATTATATCATTTTGATATTGAGTAACAAAAATAGGGAGATATGATGTTAGAAGAATATTTTAAACATGAAGAAGAGAGAAGAAAGCTGGGAATGCCTCCTTTGCCTTTAAATCCTGATACAACCCGGAGAGTATGCAAACTGTTGGAAGAACCTCCTGAAGGAGAAGATAAATTATTACTGCATCTGCTAGAGAATAGAGTGGCTCCGGGAGTTGATCCAGCAGCTAAAGTTAAAGCTGCCTGGCTGGATGATATTGCTAAAGGAGTAATTTTTTCCCCGGTGATATCAAAAAAATATGCGGTAAAGCTGTTGGGAACAATGCTGGGTGGCTATAATATAGAACCTTTGATATTACTTTTAGAATGTGATGAACTTGCTTCTAATGCGGTGAATGCTCTTAAAGATACAATTCTAGTCTACAGTGCTTTTGATGAAATTGTTGAAAAAGCGAGAGAAAATGAGCATGCCCGTACAATATTGACTTCCTGGGCAGAGGGAGAGTGGTTTCTGTCACGCCCTGAATTTCCCAAGGAAATGGTGCTTAAAGTATATAAGGTTAATGGAGAGATTAATACGGACGATTTTTCTCCGGCAAAACACGCATGGAGCCGCTCGGATATTCCTTTACATGCACTTTCTATGGGAGGTACAAGCTTTCCTGACGGCAAGGAGACCATTAAAAAATTCCGGGATGATGGGCATAAAGTCGTTTTTGTAGGAGATGTTGTTGGAACAGGCTCTTCACGAAAATCTGCTACTAATTCATTGCTTTGGCATATAGGAGAGGATATCCCATTTATTCCAAATAAAAAAAGGGAAGGTATTGTTTTAGGCGGTTTGATCGCGCCCATATTTTTTAACACGGTCGAGGACTCAGGCGGGCTTCCGATTATGTGTGATGTATCTGGAATGAAAACCGATGATTTGGTCAAACTGAATGTAAATAAAAGGGCCATTACAAATGATAAGGGAGATATCCTTACAGAATTTGAATTAAAACCCTCGACTATTATGGATGAATACAGGGCAGGGGGAAGGCTTTTCTTGATAGTCGGGCGTACTTTAACCAACCAGGCCAGAGAGGTGCTTGGCTTGCCTGAGGCTGATTTTTTTGAATCCGTAAAAAATCCTGTGCCCCAGGAAAAGCAGAGGTATTCCCTGGCTCAGAAGATTGCTGGAAGAGCCTGTGGAAAAGATGGAATTCTTCCTCGTACAGCCTGTGAGCCTGAGATGACTACAGTCGGCTCTCAAGATACAACTGGGCCCATGACTGCGGATGAATTAAAAGAACTGGCTTGCCTCGAATTTCAAGCCGGCCTTTTTATGCAGTCATTTTGCCATACGGCTGCTTATCCAAAATTAACTGATGTTGAGATGCACAGCTCTTTGGCAAAATTTGTTGTAGAAAGAAAAGGAGTTGCCCTGAGGCCGGGAGACGGTGTGATTCATTCATGGTTGAACCGGTTGTTACTGCCGGATACTATGGGTACTGCTGGTGATTCCCATACCCGTTTTCCTATTGGGTTGAGTTTTCCTGCCGGTTCCGGCTTGGTTGCTTTTGCAGGAGCTTTAGGATTTATGCCGCTTGACATGCCGGAATCTATCTTGGTGAAATTCAAAGGTGAGTTTAATCCTGGGATCACCCTGAGGGATGCAGTCAATGCCATTCCTTATTTTGCCATTAAACAAGGACTATTGACTGTAGAAAAAGAAGGGAAGAAGAATATTTTCAACGGGCGAATTGTAGAGATGGAAGGATTGCCTGAGATAACAGTCGATCAGGCATATGAATTAACAGATTCAACTGCAGAGAGGTCAGCTGCCGGAGGGACAATTGCCCTGAGTGTAACCAGCGTAGCCGATTTCCTGAAAAGTAATATAGCTTTGATGAAAAAAATGATCGGAGATGGGATTAGGGATGCGGATACTCTAAAACATAGAATAGCGGCATGTGAGAAATGGATAGAAAGTCCTTCCCTGCTGAGAAGGGACAAAAATGCCGAATATGCTGCTATGATCGAGATAGATCTGGCGGATATTAAGGAGCCTATTCTTGCCTGTCCGAATGACCCAGACGATGTTAAATTGTTATCTGAAGTAGCAGGAGAAAAAATTGATGAAATATTTATTGGGTCCTGTATGACGAATATTGGTCATTTCCGGGCTGCAGGTAAGATATTTGAGGGTGCCGGATATTTGAAAACCAGGGTATGGCTTACCCCTCCTACCAAAATGGATAGAGCGCAGTTGAAAAAGGAAGGATATTATTCGATCTATTCAAGTATAGGAGCCCGTACTGAAATCCCTGGTTGCTCCCTGTGTATGGGAAATCAAGCAAGAGTAAGACCTGGTTCTACCATTATTTCGACATCCACCCGTAATTTTGACGACCGTATGGGTGATGGAGCTCAGGTTTACCTTGGTTCAGCAGAGCTGGCAGCTATTACAGCTCTGGCTGGAAAGCTTCCTACACCTGATGAATACTATACTGTTTACAAGGAGAAGATCCAACCTCACAAAGAAAAGATCTACCGATATATGGAGTTCAATAAGATGAAAGATCTACGGTTGGAATATGAGAGGATGGATTGACCAAGCCTTAGGCAACAATCAAGTCAGTTGATCAGAAAACACGCGAATTTTCCCCAGCGTGGAAAATCCGTCGGATACAGTCTTCGCTTGAAGCGAGCGTATCCGTACTCTCAGCTTCATTGCTGGACAATAGGGAAGTTAATTACGTACACTTGATAAAGCGGATAATATTTGATAGATTAGCAGAGTATTTAAACAGAATTTGCAAGAGAATGGCAAAAAGGAAAATTCGGATACTGATAGCAAAACCAGGTCTTGATGGGCATGACCGTGGAGCAAAAATCATCTGTAGAGCTTTACGGGATGCAGGTTTTGAAGTAATCTATACCGGATTAAGAAGGACTCCTGAGGAAATTGTAAACACAGCCGTTCACGAAGATGTTGATGTGATCGGCTTAAGTTTGCTATCCGGAGCTCATAATGTTCTTTTTCCAAAAATAATTAAAATGTTGAAAGATAGTGATGCAGGGGATATAAAGGTAATCGCCGGGGGGATTATACCTGAGAAAGACTCTCCTAAATTAAGGGCTGATGGAATAGCTAAAATATTTTTACCAGGCGTTACTACTGATGAAATAGTGCATTGGATTAAAGCAAATGTTAAATAATTTCCTTGACATCGGTTTTTTATTTTGTTAATCAAAAGGAAGAATTTATGAAAGAAAAATATTTGTCTTTAATAATAATCCCTCACAAACAGGGAAATCAAAGAATTTTTTCTATTTCAAAAAAAACTTTCAAAACAATGTCAATTTTAATTCCTTCTGTTTGTGTTGTCCTGGGAGTTTTCTTAGTTGATTATTTTGCAATGAACAAAACGAGGCAGAAATATAAAGATTTAAAAACTGAATACATTAATCAAAAAGAAACTATTGCTCAATACAGAGATTCGATTTCCGGGCTGAAAGATTATATCGGGGAATTTGAACAATACCGCAAGAAATTGAATGTTATTGCTGGCCTAAAATCACAAGATAAATTAGAAGGAGAGCCGGGAGTCGGAGGGCCAGGCAATGGTCAAGAAATAATTAGTCCTGAACTGAACCAGGATTTAAGTGTATTGCAGGATATTACAGATAAAGCTAAAGGTCTCAGTGCGAATTTTAACACCTTAATGGATCATTATGAGAGTCAGAAGGTGATACTGGACAATACTCCCAGTATAATGCCAACACAGGGATATTGGGCATCGCCTTATGGATGGCGGGATGACCCATTCACCGGGCAAAGAGCCTTTCACCCGGGAGTTGACATTGCTACCCAAAAGGGAAATCCCGTTTTAGCAACTGCAGATGGTATTATAATATCTACTAAAAACGAGAATAGAGGCGGGAAAACAATAAAAATAAGTCATACAAAAACAGGATATATTACTGTTTACTGTCATCTGGATAAATTCTTAGTCAAGCAAGGACAGAGAATCAAGCGGGGAGATGTTATCGGCCTTGTCGGAAACACAGGGAGAACTCGCAGCCCTCATGTGCACTATGAAGTTAGACTCAATGGAAAAAAATTAAATCCCTGGTATTATATATTAGACAACTAACCTGTATATTCATAAGAAATGTCGGTAATTATTAGGTCCTTTTAGATGTATACTCTACATTGATTGAGACGTATATTCCATTTAATATTTCGTCCACAATATATATAATCTTTATTTATAATCGACATTTCTTACCTTTCAGGCGAGCCGATCTCACCACATCTACTTTGTTGCAGCGGATTCGCAGTGAAGGACCACAGCTTCATCCCCTGCGCCTCGTATCTGTGGCAACCTCGACTCGTGAATAATCCAAGTTCACCTAGACTATTCATAAAAATTGCCGCTGCTTGTTCAAAAAAAAACAATACTATATTTTATAAGCGGCACTTTTTACGAATAATCCAGGTTAACTAAATATATCCCCGGTTTGCAGTTTAGCTCCTAAAGAAAAAGCATAAGCAGACATTTCTCTTTTATTTTCAGGCTGGAGTTCTTCGATTAAGTAGGAATTGGAATATCCGCAGCATACTTTTATCCCCATTCTACTTATTTCAATAATTTCTCCAGGTTGATAATTCAGTCCCGACTTTTTTTCAAATGGTTTCCCCTTGATTATTTTAAGACGTTTATCTTGAAGGAATGTGAAAGTAGATGGCCAGGGGTAAAATGCTCTAGCTTGCCTGTGGATCGAAACACTACTGTTCTCCCAACAGATTCTTCCATCTTGTTTTTTAATAAGAGGAGCATAGGTGGCTTTGGCATGATCTTGGGGCCGGAGTTTTAATCCGGGGATTTTGTTTATAGTTATGATGAGCAGTTCGGCTCCGATATGGGCAAGATGGGATTCAAGTTCAGCGGCATTATCATCAGCTTGAATAGGGACTTCTTTTTGAGCATAAACTGGTCCTTCATCCATGTTTTTGTTGAGTTCAAAGATGGAAACACCGGTTTTTTCTTCTCCTTTCAAAATTGCCCATTGAACTGGGGATGCCCCTCTGTATTTGGGAAGAAGAGAAAAATGTAGATTAATAGAGTTATATTTCGGCAGATAAATGATCGAAGCGGGTATGAACTGGCCATATGACACTATGACATTAAGATCAGGCTTGATTTGTTTGAGTTTTTCCAGTGCTTCTGGATTTTTCCTGATTTTATGGGGCTGTAGGATGGGCGTATTGTTTTCAAGGGCGAATTTTTTTAAAGGATTCTGAGTAATTTTATTACCTCTTCCTGCTTTTCTGTCTGGCTGAGTAATAATGAGTTCAACGTCCAGGCCGGCGCTTGATAATAACCGGAGGCAATGCAATGATGACCGGGAGCTGCCGAAAAAGACAATTTTCATAAGGTACCTTCTTTTTGCAGACGTTTTTTTAGTTTCTTTTTAATCAGGCTTTTCTTTAGGGGCGAAAGATGTTCAATAAATAAAATTCCGTTGATATGATCTACTTCATGACATAAAACCCGGGCCAGAAGTCCTTCAGCTGAAATCTCCAGTTCTTTTTCGTTTAGGTCATACCCTTTCAACACAATTTGCGCAGGGCGGTTGACATTTTCGTTTATCTCAGGGACGGAAAGACATCCTTCTTCCATAACCTTATTTCCTTCACGGTAAGTAATTTCAGGATTGATCAGCACAAGGAGGTCTTCTTTCTTTACTCCAACGGAAAGGTCAGCTGTTATCAGCCTAATGCTTTGGTTTATCTGAGGGGCTGCCAGGCCTATTCCGGGAGATGAATGCATTGTATAAACCATGTTAGCGGCGATATTTTTTATATCTTCGGTAATATTCTTTATTTTTTGAGCTTTTTGCTTTAGAACCGGATGTCCATAAGTAATAATTTCTAGTAAAGTAGAATCTTTCTCCATTATTGAATCCACCTGTCATTATTATAGAACAATTTTTATGCTAACTCAATTTTAGGAAACCATTTCTTTCTAAAGTCTGAAGAAATGTTGCTATTCTGTCGTATAAAGGCGCTACTTTATCTCCGAATCTTTCTTTTTGTAGTTCAGCGATTTTTTTGACAGAGCGGGAGCCGTTGCAATTTTTCCAGAAGAAACTTCCTATGTCATCTAAGGTGATTTTATAGTAAGGCCTTTTCATATGGGGCAGTATATATTTCACAAACAACGGATTCTTAAATTTAGGTTTAAATAGAATGACCTGTCCTTTACTGTCCTGCTTCCACTTTGTATTGTGAACAGGTATTATATCGAGTAGGTTAAGCTCGGAAATATTTTCTTCTTTCAGTTTAGGGCTCAACTTTCAGCTTCATCTGGAGCTGAGTCATATTCTCCTGATTCAATCATTTTCTTATAAGGAAGATAGATCAGAATAAAGCCGAGGATAAAGAAGATTGCCAATCCGAACAAGGGGTTGGCCAATGAGGTCGGCAATTTGATATTAAGGGCTTTAATTCCTGCTGTTAAAATCCCGGTCAAAGCTTGGCCGGCGATCAATCCGGATGCCAGCAGAAGCCCGATATTTTCAACGATTTCTTTGCCTTTAGCAGTTGGTTTCTTCTTTATAGAAGTCTTGTCAATAAAATATTTTAGGACACCGCCGAAGAATATACAGGCAGTAGAGCGAAAGGGAAGGTACATACCTACGGCAATTATCATGGGAGAAGGAGAGCCGATAAGGATGAGTACTATTGCCAAGAGCATACCGGCTATAACCAATGGCCAGGCCATTTCCCCACCTACAATTCCTTTTGCCATGGCAGCCATCAGTCCTGCCTGGGGAGCGGGAAGAGTCTCACTCCCGATTCCGATGCTGTTATGCAGCAGCTGTAGAGAAAAGGTAAGAGTCAGGGCAGCTGCAATAACACCTATGATACCGCCGATCTGCATTTTCCAGGGGGTTCCACCTAAAATATGCCCGACTTTCCAGTCCTGTATCATATCACCGGCTACACCTGCAACACAGCAAACAACTGCTGCAACTCCGATTACTGCAGCAATTCCTTCATTGCCTTTTTGTCCCATAATCAGCATCATGAGAGCGGCGATAAGTAGGGTGGTCAATGTCAGACCCGAGATCGGATTGGAAGATGAGCCGATTATTCCTACGAGATATCCGGCTACAGCCGCAAACAGAAGCCCCATTACGATCATTACAAGGGCTGAAACGATTGAAGAGCCGAAATTATGAGTGAACATGTTGTAAACAAAAACCATTGGGATTACCAATGCTGCTATTGCCAGGATAATTGAAGGGAAAGGAAGGTCTTTTTCTGTTCTAAGGGTATCAGTTTTGTCTTCAGCCTTGGATTTTTTTACATCTGAAAAGGAACGGCCGATTCCTGTGATCAAGCTTTTTCTCATTTTGAAAAGAGTATAGAAAGCACCTACCAGCATAGCACCTACGGCAATAGGTTTGATCTGGGCATTGTAGGCTGAAATGGCTATTTCAGACCAACTGCTCAGGTCCTGGCTTACTATGGTCTTTAAGTCATTATTTATGAACAATAGAATAGGCATCAGAAAGAGCCATCCCAGCACTCCGCCGGAGAATGTCAGGGCGGCAAGTTTTGGGCCGATAATGTAGCCTACTCCGGTCAGAGCTGCATTAGCTGCCGGTGATTCGATGAACATTCTGCCTTTTATTGAGTGAGTTTTATATATTTCTACATTGTCTCTATTGAGGTAGCTGATTTTTGATAATCCGGGGATCTTGAATACACTCTTGGTAAAAGGTTTTATGAGCTGAATTCCGTTTTCACTGGTAAAAAATTCGATCAATCCTCCCAATCCCATGGCCCAAAACATATAGCTGACATGGGATTTTTCGGATTTTTGACCGGTTTTTACCATTTCGGCACAGGCCAAACTTTCAGGAAAAGGCAGATCAGCATCTTCGACAAGAGTGCGCCTGACCAGTATTATTAGAAATACTCCCAGTACTCCCCCGATTAACATAAGGAGTGAGGATTTGATAACATCGAATTCTGTCCATACTCCTGTAAATAAGAAAGCTGGAATAGTAAAAACAGCACCAGCTGCCAGTGCTTCTCCTACAGCTCCTGTTGTGCGTGCCATGTTTTCTTCTAAGATTGTTCCTTTTAAAGGACGGATTATTGCCATGGAGATCACTGCAGCAGGGAAAGTGGCTGCCACTGTCATACCTGCCATAAGACCTAAATAAGCATTTGCAGCGCCTAAGATGACTGCCATGATTATGCCGAGAAATATTGCTTTAAAGGATATTTCCTTCAAGTTTTGGTCAGCTGAAATATAGGGTTTGAAGGACTTATTGCTCACGAAAGCCTCCTCATGATAAGTTTGTAACATATATATCTTTATGGATTGTTGCTTGTCAAGGGAAAATAGGAAAATCAGTTTAAAGGGTTTTTTTTAATTGCGTGATTATTAAATTTATGATAAAAATTAGGGGTATTTATTATTAAGGTAGAAATGAATTTATTTAAATGGGTAAAAGAAAAACTATTTTGTGACCTGGCAATTGACTTGGGTACGGCCAATACTCTTGTTTTTTTGAGGGGTAAAGGGATTATAGTCCAGGAACCTTCGATAGTTGTAATAAATAAGAGAACTGGGAAAGTTGAAGCTGTTGGGAAAGAGGCAAAGGAGATGCTAGGTAAGACTCCCCAAAGTGTTGTTTCTATTAAACCTATGCGTGACGGAGTTATTGCAGATTTTGAGATTACCGAGAAAATGTTGGATTATTTTATAAAAAAATCCACAAAAAACCGGAATTTTATCCTCAGGCCAAGGATTGTTATTGGAATTCCTAGTGGAATAACTCAAGTTGAACGCCGAGCAGTCAAAGACGTAGCTATGCGTACGAAGGCCTCTGAAGTATATTTAGTCGAGCAACCTATGTCTGCTTCTGTAGGAGCAGAGCTCCCGATTTCTGAACCGACTGGAAATATGATCGTCGATATCGGAGGTGGAACAACAGATATTGCTATTATCTCTCTGACTGGAATTGTCTTTAATCATTCCATTCGAATTGCTGGAAATGAGATGGATGATTCTATTATCCAGTATGTTAAGAAAAAATATAATCTGCTTATCGGCGAAAAAACTGCGGAGCATATCAAAATGTTGATCGGTTCAGCCTATCCTTTGGATGAGCCAATGACTATGGAGATCAAAGGAAGAGATTTGAGAGAAGGTATTCCCAAGACTATTGTTGTTGATGATCAAGAAATTAGAGGAGCACTTGAGAAGGTTGTGGGTTCTATTATCAATGCTATCAGAATAGCTTTGGAAAAAATCCCTCCTGAGCTATCTGCAGATATAATAGATCGCGGTATAATTTTAACCGGCGGTGGAGCTCTTCTTAAGAATATCGATAAACGAATTCGGGAGGAAACACAGCTTCCAGTTTTCATTACTGAATATCCTTTAACAACGGTTGTGCTGGGAGCAGGGAAAATGCTTGATGATTTAGAATTATTGAGGAAGGTCTCTTTAATCTAATCAGTTGAAATATATTTTATGCCCTCTTTTCTGAAAAAGAAGAAAAATCTAACCATTCTGCTATCACTCGTATTAATCCAGATGATTTTAATCTCTATTCAGGCTCCTCTAGGTGAAGAAGAGAGCTTTTTTAAGAAAATGTTGCTTTCAGTTTTTATTCCTGTACAAGATGGGGTTGCCTATTTTTTTCATGGTTCAAATAAATTTTGGAGGAATTATTTTTTCCTACACGGTATTCAAGTTAAAAATAATTTACTACAAGAAAAATATTTTCTACTTAAACATGAAAATGAACTTCTTAGAAAAGCATTAAAAAAATATCAAGCTGAAAAAGAAGTAGAAGATATTTTCAAGCAAGCACATAAAAAAATAATTGCAGCCCGTATAATCGGTTTAGATGCCAGAAATATTTTTAAATCAATAAATATAAATAAAGGATCTGCTGATGGCGTAAAGAAGGACATGGTCGTCCTTGACCTAAACAGTAACCTGGTAGGACGGATTATTACAGTGACATTAAGGGGAGCAAGAATTCAGCTGTTGACAGATAATGATGCTGGAGTCAGTGTTAGCTCTGAAGAGAATAAATCTATCGGAGTTCTTTCCGGAAGTGGGAGTGGTCTTTGTCAGGTGAATTATATTTTAAATACAGACAAAAACCTGGATATAGGGAATATTATAATTACTACTGGTTATGATGAAATTTACCCTCCGGGGATAAGAGTGGGGGAGATTATTTCGATTGAGAACCTTCCGTCACTTTTTAAAATGATCATTGTCAAGCCTTATTTTAACCTTAGTCATTCTAAACGCCTAGCTGTGATCGGAGTTACTGCTGCGGAATTTTACTAACAATGAGAGATTATTTGTTTAGTGGATTAGTTATTTTTATTGCTGTTGTGTTATATTTATTTTTTCAGAATGTTTCCTTTTGGTTTCCTTTTTTGTTGAATGTATTCAGCATTGTAGTAATTTATTTTGCGGTTGAGAAGGGAGAAGTTTTTGGTGCTTTTACAGGAATGGCTTGTGGGCTTATTCAGGATTCATTTTGCCTGGGAGTGTTTGGGGTTGCAGGCATTGCAAAAACATTACTTGGCTATTTTACTGGATTAATTTCAAAAAAAATAAATATTATTCCTTTTTCCAGAAATGTTCTATTTAATATAATTATGTTGATCTTTGAATTGCTCGTATGGGTTTTTATATATACTCTGATTATTGGTGAAAAACTTTATACTGCAAATGGTTTACTGTTTCTGCAGCCGTTTTGTACAGCATTGGTGGCGAGTTTTACTATAGTTCTGGTCAGGAAGGTCAGGGAAAGGAAGTCGAAATATATAAGATGAAAAATAAGATATACGAGGACCTTTCTCTGATACGCAGCCGGGCAAAATCAACTTTTGTTTTTATTGAGATCCTATTAATAATAATAATTCTTTTTTTCTGGAAAATGCAGATTCTTGACCATAAGAAATACTGGGAAAAATCTGAGTCAAATCGTATTAGAGAGATTGTTCAGTTGCCCCAGCGCGGCCTTATTCTGGATAGAAAAAATCAAATAATTGCAAAAAATGAAGCTTCTTTCAGAGTTACAATAATAAGGGAAAACAGTAATGACATTAAAGAGTCTTATCGGAAAATATCTAGTATTTTGGATTTGGATGTGGAGGAAATAGGGAGACGTGTCAATAAGTATAAATCTATCCCCGATTTTTTACCAATAGTAATTAAGGATGACCTTACAAAAAAGGAAGTAGCTATATTTGAAAGCAGGAAAATAGAATTTCCGGAATTTGTTATTCAGTCTGAGCCAAAAAGAGATTATCCCAATAAGATATGCGCATCCCATGTTGTAGGCTATTTACAGGAAATATCACTGGAAGAAATCAAGAGCGGAAAGTATTCGCGGAGACGTATGGGAGAGTTGGTTGGAAAAACAGGGATTGAAAAAGAATATGAATCCATTTTAGCAGGAAAAGAGGGGATTGTACGTGAAATAGTGGACAGCCTGGGGAGAAGAAAAGGAGTAATTTCACGTATCGCTCCAAAAAAAGGTAGAGATATCAATTTAACTGTCGATCTAACTCTTCAGAAAAAAGCTGAAAAACTTTTGCAGGGAAAAGAAGGCGCTATTGTAGTCTTAAAGGCAAAAACTGGGGAGGTCCTTGTTTTGGCAAGCTATCCCAGTTTTGACCCGAATAAGTTTATTAACCGTTTTTCTCCAGAGGAATGGATCGAATTGGTCAACAGCCAGGACTACCCATTACAAAACCGTGCTATTAGAGGATTGTATTCTCCTGGATCTATTTTTAAACTTGTTATGGCAGTCGGAGCACTGGATTCTAATATTGTTAATGACCGTACTTCTTACTTCTGTCGAGGCTCGATAATAATCTATGGCCATCTTTTTTCTTGCTGGTTTAAACCAGGACACGGGTCTGTTGATCTATACAATGGAATAAAAAAATCCTGTAATGTATATTTTTATCAACTTGGGAAAAAAATGGGGATAGAAAAAATCTCACATTATGCAAAAATGCTTGGTTTAGGAGAAAAAACCGGAATCGATCTTTCTGGTGAAAAGTGTGGTCTAGTTCCCGACCCGGAGTGGAAAAGAGAAACCAGGAATCTTCCTTGGTATCCGGGAGAAACAATTTCTGTAGCGATTGGGCAGGGTCCTCTTCAGGTTACTCCCTTGCAGATTGCCGTTCAAACAGCTCTTATAGCTAATAGAGGGAAAAAAGTCAGACCTTTCCTTCTTTTAGATAAAGCAAGGGAGTTGAGTATTCCGTCAGTAGATATTAAGGCAGAACATTTTGAAAAAGTCATTCTTGGGATGTGGATGGCAGTTAATGAAAAAGGAGGGACTGCCCTATCTGCCCGTGTATCCGGATTTGATGTTTGCGGGAAGACAGGATCAACCCAGGTTATCAGTAAAGAGACTGCCAAAAGATTATCTGAGACTAAAAAAATTGAAATAAAAACTCATTCTTGGTTTTCAGGTTTTGCTCCCCGAAATGATCCGGAGCTTGTTGTGACAGTAATTGTTGAACATGGGGGGGGAGGAGCAGTTACAGCTGCTCCCATAGCTCAAGAGATCTTTAAATTATACAGAGAGAATTATGCTAGATAGGTTACATCTGGTTAATATTGACTGGTTTTTAATCGGTCTGCTGCTGTTGAATTCAATAATTGGCGTAGTAGTGATTTACAGCAGCTCTCATTACCTTCCAGGAAATTATTTTATCAAGCAGATGTCCTGGATTTCAGTGAGTATTATTATCCTTTTTGTTTTGTTGATGATAGATTATAACTTTTTCATTTCCTATGCTTTATTTTTTTATAGTATCTGTATTGTTTTCCTGGGAGGTATTTTGTTTTTTGGAAAGCTGATAGCAGGGACTAAAAGCTGGATTAAAATGCCTTTTTTTCAAATCCAGCCCTCTGAAATTATGAAAATTGCTATTATTCTTATGCTGGCCCGAATTTTTGCTGAATTTAAACAGAGTCATTTGCCCTGGAAGACTGGAATATTAAGTGGTGTTGTAGTTTTTGTGCCATTTTTATTAGTCGCATTACAACCTGACTTAGGAACAGCTCTTACTTATTTACCTATATTAATGGGAGTTATTATTCTTGCGGGAATCAATAAGAAAATATTAATATTACTTTTGATATGTGTTTTGATCTTTGGCTTTACCGGCTGGAAATTTATTATGAAAGATTATCAGAAGCAAAGGATTTTAACTCTGTTATATCCTCAAGAAGATCCACTTGGTTCCGGATACCATATCCTTCAGTCGAAAATCGCTATTGGTTCAGGTGGGCTGTTTGGAAAGGGGTATAAAAAGGGAACTCAAAGCCAACTAAAATTCCTGCCGGCAAGGCATACAGATTTTGTTTTTTCAGTTATAGGTGAAGAATTCGGATTTGTTGGTGTTTTTTTTGCGATTTTAATATATTTTTTATTCTTATTCAGGTTATTTAAATCCTTATTTGACTCCCGTGATAGGGTAGGGGTATATATTGTCTTTATGGTTTTTATGATGATCATCGGCCAATTCTTGATAAATATTATGATGACTATTGGGCTTTTTCCGGTCGCAGGGATACCATTACCTTTATTGAGCTATGGAGGATCATCTTTACTGACGAATTTTATGGCTGTATCTCTGGTTTTGAATATAAAGATGAGGCGGTTTGTGAATGTTTAAACTAAAATCCAGTTTAAAAGGATTAAAGTGGGATTATAGATTAAGGGTTGAATGTCATATGAAATCAGAGATTCTTTTTTTGGATCTTTTATTAATCTTGAACGATTGTTTCTTAACCAATTCAAGTTTTTGCTCCTTCTCAAAATGAATGTAGAGCAACTCCTCATTAAGATTCCATTCA
>JAUVXM010000001.1 GCA_030603565.1 Candidatus Aminicenantota bacterium | reverse complement strand
AGATTAAACGAGATGTTTTATCTCGGAGAGGGCGTTATAAGGAAGTTTCACCCGAGGGTCAGAGCTTAAAGGACCCAGCCCCGCTTAAGGTAAAGGAAGTCTGGGTTTCAGAGAATCGCTACATTGTCTGTCTTAACACCAAGCAGGCCAGAAAAGATGCTTCCGATCGCCAGGCTATTGTAGAGTCTTTAAAAGATAGAGTCGCAAAAAATCCAAAACAATTGATTGGCAACAAGGGATACCGCAAGTATCTCAAATTCGATCGTAATGCTGTTAGGATTGATCAAAGCAAGATAGAAGCTGCCTCAAGATTCGATGGCAAATGGGTGCTGAGGACCAATACCAATCTTGCTTCCGAGCAGGTCGCACTCAAGTATAAAGAGCTCTGGCAGGTGGAACAGGTTTTCAGAGATATAAAGTCCATATTGGAAACTCGACCCGTCTTTCATCAACGGGATGAAACAATCCGGGGGCATGTGTTCTGTAGCTTTTTGGCTCTTGTCCTGAGAAAAGAGTTGAATCGTCGTCTCCAGGAGGCAGGATTAAGCTTTGAATGGTCTGACATTAAACAGGATTTAAAGGCTCTTCAAGAAACAGTTATACAAGAGAACTCAAAACGCCTGGCAGTCCGCAGCCAATGTCTGGGAACATGCGGAAAGATATTCCAGGCTGTAGGAGTTGCTCTTCCTCCTACGATTAGGGAATTATGAGCTTACATCAAAGAAAAAAAGAAATTGGTAGTGCCAAGAACTTTTTTGCTGCTTGTATCTTGCTTTATTTAAATAACTTATATTTTGCAACTGTTAAAGATGAGCTTGGCAAAGAACTGGCTGACTTGCATCTACTAAAAAGTCCGGCTCTCAATCCGCCGGTTGCTAAATTTCAAGGCTCCGGCGAGAACGACCGCATTGAAAAATTAATCTACCAAGAAGATGAACAGCGCGTTTACATCAATAAAGATAAATATTTTGAAGGTATTGCGCCGGAAGTCTGGAATTATCATATCGGCGGTTATCAGGTCTTGCATAAATATCTGAAAGATCGAAAAGGCAGAATAATGGACGATGCGCCGCGGTATTGCCGTATCGTTACTGCCTTAAGTAAAACCATAAAAATTCAAGAAAAAATAGATAAAATTTATCCTGAAATAGAAAAGCACCTTGTTGATTTTTAACAACTGGACCAAATTTATTTTCATTCCATTTGTCTTCATTAAATGCAAAAAGAAAAAATAATCCATTTGAAGCACAGACTATGATTATAGAAAGAAGAGATATTATGATTAAGAATACATATGCCATTAATCTATTATTTCTATATTAAAAATATCTTTTCTATTCCAATCCAGCCAATATCTGATTGCAAGTTCACGAATAAAAAACCAATAATTATTAGTCAAAAACCCATATTGTTTAATCCCTTGTTTTATATCTTTTTTAACTATTTCCCAATAATCTTGCTTTAGTTGAAGACTTATTGTGGTGTTTTTAAAAGTAAAAAGTGCCTTCGGTAATTGAGGCAAATCTTTTATCATAGAAATAGTACCATGCCCAAGAGTTGCTCCTGTACTTACTTGCAAACCATCATTAAGGCAACTGATAGGCGGCTGACTGCCAGCATAAGAAAGTACTAATAATTCATCAAGTCCAACCTTAAAGTATTCTCTTGCTCTCAGTCCCATTTTTGCGCCAATAATTGAGTAAATTCCTAAATGGTCGTGAAATTCATTTGTTAAAATAACAATTTTCCATTCTTCTTTTCCGTACCTTTCAATTATTTGATTCATAAATTGGCTGATATCTTCTCTGAATAAATTTGAATCGCTAGGAAATTGTTTAAAAACAATACTCCGTTCTTCGTTATGGCAAGATAATATTTCAATAATTTTTTCTTCAATTTTGTTTGATTTTAAAACACGGCTGATACTCTGATTGGGATACTTTTCGATTATTTTTGTCTTAAACAATTTTGGATGTAGCAGATATAACGCAACTAAATCATCCCAAAGTTTTAAGTGATTAATTTTGATTTTTTGAAAAACTTCATTCTGGCGGTGAGATTTTGCAATTTTTTGAGCATAAGGTGTTTTGATATTTTCTATTGATTGTAATAACTTTTCAGTAAATCCAATTGATTTATTATTTAAATTGCTCACAACATTTATTGTAATATCCATACTCAAAATATGATCAGCTGCTGCTTTGTCAATTTCATAATTTGTTCCTGAGTTTGGATGAATATTATCATTATACCAAACAATTTTTTCTATGCCTTTTTTTATTTCCGGTTTAATGCGGAAAGCATTTGAAATATTAGTTAATGAACTTAAACAGACTACTGTTACAAGTTTTTTTTCTGCTTCAATTGAGGAAATGATTAAATCCGCAGCATTTCTATCTCTATTTGTTTCAACAAAACCTCCATCTCCCCAGTTTATTTTTTGAGAAAATCTTCTCCATGGCGGTGGATTTGTTTGGAGGATTTCACCGGAAGCTGTAAGGATTCCTTCATGACCGAAACTTTTGAGTAAATCCCTAACTCTTAATAACCCATTATCCGGATTTAAGGCGCCATCGGATGTTGTTATGGCAATTACTTCTATTTCATCAGAAGCTAATAATAGACAAATAGCACGTAAATCATCAGCCGCTGCATCTGTATCAATAATTACATGATCTTTTAACTTGCCTGAATGAGCAAATACTGACCAAGAATAAAATAATATCAGTATTGTAAAAAAAATATATTTTTTCATTTCCAAATCCTTATATAGGATGTCGCCCAATCCTTTTCTGAACCGAATATTTCATTTTTTGATTTTATGCCTAATAATTACTATACTGTACGTCACATTTTGAGCAAAATACAGCATCCAGTATAGTAATTGTTATACACTATAGATAGATAAAAATGAAGAAGGATAAACAAATTCAAATATTCAAAGGTATTTCTAAAAATATATTTATTTTGGGATTAGTTAGTTTATTTACTGACCTCAGTAGCCAGATGGTCTTTCCTTTAATTCCTTTATTCTTGACCACCGTCTTGAGTGCCGGCGCTCATGTAGTGGGTATTGTTGAAGGGGCCGCAGAAACAACAGCTTCTTTATTGAAAGTTTTATCTGGCTATTGGTCTGACAAAATAAATAAAAGGAAACGTTTTCTTTTATTTGGCTATTCTCTGTCATCTATAACAAAACCATTATTTGCTTTTGCCAATGCTTGGTCTTTTGTTCTTTTTATCAGGGTAATAGAAAGAATTGGCAAAGGTTTAAGAAGCGCGCCAAGAGATGCACTTTTAGCTGAATCCTGTGACGAAAGCGTTAGAGGGAAGGCTTATGGTTTTCAGAGAGCTATGGATGGTATTGGTTCAGTATTAGGAGCTATTTTAGCTTTTATCCTCCTGCCAACTTTTGGATACCGAAATATCTTCCTATTTGCTTTTATTCCTTCAATAATCGCTGTATTTGCCATTTTATTTATCCAAGAAAAAAATGCCCCTATAAAAATAGAAGCAAAAGAAGCACAAATTAAGCTAAGTTTTAAGGAATTACCTCCAAATTTAAGACTATTTATAATTGTATCTTCAATATTTGCCTTAGGGCATTTTGGCTATGCCTTTTTATTGTTAAGGGCCCAAAACATAGGATTAGCTGATAATATGGCAATACTTCTCTATGTTCTATTTTATATCGTTTATACTATTTGCATAATACCTTTTGGAATATTATCCGATAAAATCGGCAGAAAGCCAATTTTGATAACGGGCTATTTAGTATATGCAATAACTTCCATTGGCCTAATATTTACTTCAAATAATTTTACAATCCTGTTATTTTTTGTTACTTATGGGATATTCTATGCGATGATCGATGGTGTTCAAAGAGCATTTGTAGTAGATTTAGCACCAAAGCACCTAAAAGCAACTTCATTAGGAATATTTCATACAGCAATAGGGCTGGTCGCACTTCCGGGTGGATTTATTGCTGGCTCGCTTTGGGAAAAAATTAGTCCGGAATCAACGTTTGTTTATGGATTTGCCTTGTCGATAATTTCAATGGGACTATTCATATTTGTAAAGGATAAAAAAAAGCAGGCATCTGCTAACCTGGACTATTGAATTATTTACCCATATCTTGACCTGTTAGCAAATAGAAGCGGGATTCTAAGGCTTTTATGTACAATTTTTTGGTCGGAATCCCCAGGGATTGCTCCAGCACATTCACAGGGATCAAGGTTCTTTACCCAATCTGACTTCAAAGTCAGCCTGATTCTTTACATATGGCTCAAACAATGTTACATTTTGATATTACATGGTCTATCACAGAAAAACCGTCTGGCCACTATTTTATCGGGCTATTACTGAGGAAGTGGCAATCCCCAAAAGCCCCAACAATGGAGCATAACATATGGAAACCTATGCAAAAGGAGGAACAGCTATGAAAGCAAGAAAAATCAAGGACCGCATTTACTGGATGGGGGCCGTGGATTGGGACAGCCGTCTGTTCGATTCTCTTATCCCTCTCCCGGATGGAACCAGCTATAACGTCTATCTTATTGAAGGAAGTGAGAAGACTGCCTTGCTGGATTCGGTTGATCCTCCCATGGCCGATGAGCTTCTGGCCCAGCTTGAGGGCGTCCCTGAAATCGATTACATTATTTCACAGCATGCCGAGCAGGATCACTCTGGCACAATCCCGCAGATTCTCAAAAAATACCCCAGCGCCAAGCTGATCTCAACCCCCAAAGCAAAGGGAATGCTTATCGATCTTCTTCAAATACCCGCGGAGTCTTTCCTAACTGTCGAAGATGGAGAGACTCTGTCTCTCGGGGATAAGACTTTGAGATTTATCCACACTCCCTGGGTTCATTGGCCGGAGACCATGGTGACCTATCTGAAAGAAGACAGAATTCTTTTCAGTTGTGATTTTCTCGGTTCTCATATGGCAACAACCGATCTCTATGTCACAGATGAAGGGCGCGTCTATGAAGCGGCAAAGCGCTACTTTGCCGAGATCATGATGCCCTTCCGGAATATGATCAAAAAAAATTTGGAGAAACTCAAGCCTTATGAGATAGATATGATCGCCCCCAGTCATGGGGCAATATATCCCCGCCCATCCTTCATTATTGATGCCTATCATGACTGGATATTAAGCCCTCCCCGAAACTCGGTAGTTCTGCCGTACGTATCAATGCATGGAAGCACAAAACAGATGGTAGATTATTTTGTCTCGGCCCTTGTGGAAAAAGGTGTAAGGGTGGAACAGTTCAACCTTGCCGTAACCGACATTGGGAAACTCGCTATGGCCTTGGTTGACGCGGCCACAATCGTGATTGGCACACCCACAGTCCTGGCAGGCCCCCATCCTTACGCTGCTAATAGCGCCTTTTTGGCAAATGCACTGCGGCCAAAAGTAAAATTCCTTTCAATTATTGGTTCCTATGGATGGGGTGGGAAAGCAGTAGAAACACTCGCGGGAATGATCCCCAATCTCAAGGTAGAGCTCTTAGAACCTGTCCTCAGCAAGGGGGCGCCATTAGGGGAGGATTTCAAGGCATTAAGCGACCTGGCTGCTAATGTTGCGGAAAAGCATAGAGAGCATGGTTTCATATAAAACACGCTTTAAAGGCCGCGTTGTTTGCGAAAGGCCCTTGCCTTTATCAAGCTCCGTAGTTCGATAAATAAAACCTGTAACTCAAAAAGGAGGATTTCAATGTTCTGTTTTCAATGTCAAGAGACAGCCAAAAACGAAGGCTGCACAGTCAAGGGTGTTTGCGGTAAACCGGAAGATACCGCCAATCTTCAGGACCTTTTAATATATGTATTAAAAGGGATTGCCGTTTATGGCGAGAGACTCAAAAAGTTCGGAATTACAGATAGGGAGGCAGCCCTGTTTGTGACCAAAGGCTTGTTTGCAACCATCACAAACGCAAACTGGGACAATGAGCGGTTCATTGCCATGATCAGGGAAGGCCTTTGGCAGCGGAATCAGTTGAGGGATAGGTTTATGGCCGCCTACAAAGAAAAGGACGGCAAGGATTTTGACGAGCCATTACACGATTCCGCCACCTGGTTTTCAGATGATGCGGCCGCATTTAAAGAAAAAGCCAAGTCAGTCGGCGTTCTGGCAACCGGAAACGAAGATGTCCGTTCCCTACGGGAGCTTCTGATCATCGGCCTGAAGGGAATTGCCGCTTATGCAGATCATGCCGCGATCCTGGGATTTGAAAAAGATGAGGTCTACGATTTTATGATGGAGGCCCTGGCTTCAACCACAAAGGACCTGTCAGTGGACAAGATGGTGGGGCTGGTCATGAAAGCCGGAGAAACGTCGGTTAATACCATGGCGCTGTTGGATGAGGCTAACACCTCCGCCTTCGGTCATCCGGAAATCACCGAAGTGAACATCGGCGTTCGTAATAATTCGGGAATTCTGATCAGTGGCCATGACTTAAAAGACATGGAAGAACTGCTTAACCAGACCAAAGGCACGGGTATCGATGTCTACACCCACGGGGAGATGCTTCCGGCTAATTACTATCCGTCTTTTAAAAAGTACGATCATTTTGTAGGCAATTATGGCAGCTCCTGGTTCCATCAGAACAAGGAATTCGAGACATTCAACGGACCGATTCTTCTGACTACCAATTGTCTTGTTCCTTTAAGAAAAAACAATACCTACTTAAATCGGCTGTTTACAACGGGCTTGGTCGGCTATACCGGGGCAAAGCATATACCCGACAGGGCCAAAGACGCGGCCAAAGATTTCTCTGAAATCATCGAATTGGCCAAAAAATGTAATCCCCCAACCGAAATTGAAAAAGGCAAGATCGTCGGCGGATTCGCCCACAATCAGGTTCTTGCCTTGGCGGACAAAGTAGTCGAAGCAGTCAAATCCGGGGCGATCAAGCGCTTTATCGTTATGGCCGGATGCGACGGCCGCCAGAAAACAAGAAGCTACTATACGGAAGTAGCGGAAAATCTGCCCGACGATACAGTGATTCTCACAGCCGGCTGTGCGAAATACCGTTACAACAAACTTAATCTTGGCGACATCGGCGGCATTCCCCGCGTGCTCGATGCAGGCCAGTGCAACGATTCATACTCTCTTGTGGTCATTGCCTTGAAACTGAAAGAAGTCTTCGGGCTTGACGATATCAACAAGCTGCCCATCTCATACGACATCGCTTGGTACGAGCAAAAGGCAGTCGCAGTCCTGCTAGCCCTTCTCTTCCTCGGTGTTCAGGGCATCCGCTTGGGACCTACCTTGCCGGCTTTTCTTTCCCCAACTGTAGTCAATGTCCTGGTGGAAAAATTCAATATCAAACCCATCGGCACAGTTCGGGAAGATATAGAAGCCATGATGGCCGGCAGGTAACAGCATTCAATGTGAAATAAAGTCTATCCACAGCTGCAATGTTAAGCTGATTTTTATCCTCTAAACTCTTAAGAAATGATTCTAGCGTGTCATAGAACTTGATTATACAATATCAAACAATTTATTGCAAATCGCAACGATATGTCTTATAATGAAGACAATCACGCATTGCAGGAGGCGAAAAAATGACTAATGCTGTCAGAGTTTCCGAAGACTTGGTCAGGGAGGCAAAACTATTCAGTAAGATTGACAAAAGATCTATAACCGGTCAGATTGAACATTGGGCGCGGATTGGCAAATGCGCAGAAGAAAACCCTGATTTGACCTATAGCTTAATAAAAGAAATTTTGATTGGCCTTATAGAACTGGAGGAGGGTGAATTTTCAGAATATCCATTCGGATAATGACCCATGAAAATATTACAATCTCGCTCCTTTAAACATAAAGTTAAGAAATTTACAAAAGCTCAAAAAAATAAGTTAGACGAAGAGATACAAAAAATCATAGAGAATCCTTCCATTGGCTCTGCTAAGAAAGGTGACCTTCGGGGAGTTTTCGTCCATAAATTCAAAATTTATACACTCCAATATCTTTTGGCCTATAGATTTAAAGGAGAAAACCTAGAACTTATTATGATCGGGCCTCATGAAAATTATTACAGAGATCTTAAAAGCCATATAAAAAGCAGATAAACAAAAAAACGGTTAAGCATTGACTTTTTCTTATATATTCATAAATATTCAGCTGCATATATTTCTTACGTAAAGGAGTTTTTGATGATTAAAAAATTCATTTTCAATTTTCTGATTATTACTTTATCTATGTTTGTTTTCTTATCGTGCAGCCGCAAAGCTAATGATATTGAAGCCGCTTTGGCCAGTTTAAATACAGACGAACTTGCTTATGATGTGGAGATTCTCAGCGCGGATGATTTTGAAGGCCGTTTTCCCGCTTCCCCTGGCGAAGAGAAAACTATTAATTTTTTAAAGGAAGAGTTTGAAAAAGTGGGGCTAAAACCCGGAAATGTTGATAGTTTTTTCCAAGAAGTCCCGCTGGTTGAGATCACTACCAGCCCTCAGACCGACTTTATAATAACAGGAGGGAAAAAGCCTCTGGAATTTGTTTTCAAAGATGATTTTGTGGCTGTGACCTTGCAGGTTCAAAAAGAGGTGACTGTTGAGAATTCCGAGATGATATTTGTCGGCTACGGCATTGTTGCCCCTGAATATCAATGGAATGATTATGAGGGGATTGATGCCAAGGGGAAAACCGTAGTCATGCTAATTAATGATCCTGGTTTTGCCACTCAAGATCCAGAACTTTTTAATGGGCGGGCCATGACCTATTATGGCCGCTGGACTTATAAGTATGAAGAAGCAGCCCGACAGGGGGCGGCATGTGCCGTAATAATCCATGAAACCGCACCAGCCGCTTATGGTTGGGATGTTGTCAGAAATGGCTGGACAGGCCCTAATTTCAGTCTTGTCTCCAATGACGGCAATGCCTCAAGATGTGCCGCAGAGTCCTGGATAACCTTAGAAGCAACCCGGACAATTTTTGACGCCGCCGGGAAAAATTATAATGACTTGAAAAAATCTGCCGAAAAACCCGGATTCAAAGCCAGCCCTCTAGGGTTAAAAGCCAGCCTTAGTTTGGAAAACAGCATCAAAAATTCCCTATCCAACAACGTTATCGGACTCCTTCCCGGTACTGAGAGGGCGGATGAGTATATCATTTACACCGCCCATTGGGATCATTTCGGCAGGGATCCTGATCTGGAAGGCGACCAAATCTATAATGGCGCCCTGGACAATGCCACTGGCACATCTGCTCTGATTGAACTGGCTGAGGCCTTTCAGCAACTCGGCTCTCCTCCCCAAAGATCTATTTTATTTATGGCAGTTACAGCTGAGGAGCAGGGATTGCTAGGCTCAGATTATTATGCCACCCATCCCATCTATCCGTTAACAAAAACCGTTGCCGTCATTAATATGGATAGCCTCAACATCTATGGCCGCATGAAAGATATCCGGATTGTTGGTTACGGACAGTCAGAATTGGATGATTATGTTAAAGCCTATGCAGAGGAAGTGGGAAGAGTGGTTTTGCCCAATCCTACGCCAGAAAAAGGCTCTTTTTTCCGCTCCGACCATTTTCCTTTTGCCAAACAGGGCGTGCCGGCTTTAAGTGCCGGCTCAGGCATTCAGCATCTGGAGAAAGGAGAGCAATGGGGAATGGCCCAAAAAGAAAAATATATCAGAGAAAAATACCATAAACCTTCTGATGAGTTTGATTCCAATTGGGATCTGAGCGGTATGCTGGACGATCTGCATATGTATTTTACGATCGGATGGCACTTGAGCGGGGAATCCACATTCCCCAACTGGAAAGAAGGCAGCGAATTCAAACTCAAGCGAGATGCAGATATGGCTTTGGATATAACAGAGTACCATCCCTTTTACTATCAGAAAAAAACACTGTTCGAAAAACTACCCGATACAGCTCATGAGATAATATTTCTGGGCGACAGCATTACCGATGGAGGTAATTGGATAGAGATGTTCCAGAATCTCAGGATAAAAAACCGCGGCATAAGTGGAGATGTAACAGATGGTGTCTTGGAAAGGCTTGCAGAAGTGACAAGTTCAAAACCAGATAAAGTCTTTTTAATGATAGGAATAAACGACCTGGCAGCCGGCAAATCAGAAGAGTATGTAGTCAATAATATCAGCAGGATTGTAAAAAAAATCCTGAATGCATCCCCTCATACTAAAATCTATCTGCAGAGCCTTCTGCCTGTAAACAGAGACCTCGGCATGTTTCCTAAGTACACAGATAAAACTCAGGGAGTGCTTATTATAAACACCAGGCTAACAAAAGTGGCTGAGAAATATGGAGTAGTCTATATAGATCTCTATTCAGCCTTTACAAATGGCGCAGATAAACTTAATCCCAAATATACAAACGACGGGCTTCATCTTACAGGAGACGGTTATATCCTCTGGAAATCTCTGATTAAAAACTATGTGAAGAAATAGAAAGCCGAAAGTAAAGGCAGCTCACATATTCCGCCGGTACTGCCCCCCTACTTCATAGAGGGCCTGGGTTATCTGACCCAGAGAACAAACTCTCACAGTATCCATCAGTTCGGCGAATATGTTTTCTCCGGCAAGGGCGGTCTTTTGCAGATGCTTAAGGGCTTCCGGGGCTTCCTTTTTATTTCTCTGCTTGAATTCCGCCAAGCGCTTAAGCTGGGATTGCTTTTCTTTCTCGGTCGCCCGGGAAAGTGGAATACAACTTCCGGCGGTAGCAATATGGGACTGCTCTGTCTCCGGATCACAAAAAGTATTGACTCCGATTATGGGAAGCTCTCCTGTATGCTTTTGCAGCTCATAGTGCATGGATTCTTCCTGGATCTTGCTGCGCTGAAAGCCTGTCTCCATAGCACCAAGCACTCCCCCCCGCTCGGCAATTCGGTCAAATTCCATTAGTACTGCTTCTTCGATCAGTTGAGTCAACTCTTCAACGATAAAACTACCCTGGTTCATATTCTCATTTTTAGCCAGCCCCCATTCCCGGTTAATTATCTGCTGAATGGCCAGGGCCCTTCGCACAGATTCAGCACTGGGAGTGGTTATGGCTTCATCATAGGCATTGGTATGCAGGCTGTTACAGTTGTCATAAACAGCACACAAAGCCTGCAGAGTGGTGCGGATATCATTAAACTGGATCTCCTGACTGTGGAGAGAACGACCTGATGTCTGGATGTGGTATTTAAGCATCTGGGAACGCTTCGAAGCACCATACTTTTCGCGCATGGCAATCGACCAGATGCGGCGGGCCACCCGCCCGATGACAGTATATTCAGGATCCATCCCATTGGAAAAGAAAAAAGAAAGATTGGGGCCGAAACTGTCAAGCGGCATGCCCCGGGAAAGGTAATATTCCACATAGGTAAATCCATTGGATAAAGTCAAGGCAAGCTGGGTGATAGGATTGGCTCCGGCTTCAGCGATATGGTAGCCGGAAATTGAGACAGAATAAAAATTCCGGACATTTTTCTCCCCAAAATATTCCTGAATATCTCCCATCATTTTAAGGGCGAAAGCTGTGGAGAATATACAGGTGTTCTGTCCCTGGTCCTCTTTTAATATATCCGCCTGAACTGTGCCGCGTACCTGGGAAAGGGCATGATTACGGATATTCTGATACTGCTCAGGGGAAGGTTTTTTTTCATTTTTCTTTTTAAACTTTTCTTCCTGCTGGTCAATTGCAGTATTTAAAAACATTGCCAGCAGCATGGGAGCAGGGCCGTTTATAGTCATGGAAACAGAGTTGTTTGGAGCACACAGGTCAAAACCATCATAAAGTACTTTGACATCATCCAGGCTGCAAATATTTACGCCGGAGGTTCCTACTTTTCCATATACATCCGGACGCTTTTCAGGATCACATCCATAAAGTGTTACAGAATCAAAAGCGGTAGAAAGACGCTTCGCTTCATAGTTTTCTGATAACAACTTGAACCTCCGGTTGGTCCGGGCCGGGTCGCCTTCTCCTGCAAACATACGGGTGGGATCTTCCCCCTTTCGCTTTAGCGGAAAAACACCGGCAGTAAAGGGAAAATATCCCGGGAGGTTTTCCTGCCGTATCCAGCGGTAGATCTCACCGGGATCTTTGAATCCGGGGAGAGAAAGCTTGGGGATTTTTTTGTGAGCAAGAGATTCCGAGTAAAGTGGCAGGCGGATCTCCCGGTTACGCACTTTATAGACCAGTTCATCCTGTGCATAAATCTGTTTTATCTTCTCCCACTGTTCAAGAAGAGAGGTGGTTTCTATATCCAGCCTCTCCTCAGCTTTAGCAACTTCTTGTTTAAGGCGGGAGACTGCTTTAGAGAAATTGTTTTCCGGTTCATTCTGACTTAAAACCCCGGCAGCTTCTCTCAGGTGCCAGGCTTTACGCACAGCATCAGCCTGATTTTCGGTATGTTTGTGGTAAGTCCTCAGCGTGTCAGCGATTTCAGCCAGATAACGGGTCCTTTCGGGAGGTATAATTATTGTCTTTGAGGTTGAGGTTTTGTTTTCAAGCGGGGGAAGTTTTGCTTTAAACTCAACTCCGGTTTTCCGGGTTATAACATCAAGTGTTTTTTGATAAAGAGAGGTAACTCCGTCATCATTGAATTTGGAGGCGATAGTCCCGAAGACCGGCATGTCTTCTAACTTTTTCTCAAATTCATCCCGGTTGCACTGCACTTGTTTACGCACATCACGGACTGCATCCTCTCCTCCCGGTTTTTCGAACTTATTGACAACCACAAGGTCTGCAAAATCAAGCATGTCGATCTTTTCCAGCTGGGAAGCAGCGCCAAACTCACTGGTCATGACATAGATGGATAAATCCACCAGATCAATAACACTGGAGTCACCCTGCCCGATACCGGCTGTCTCTGCAATGACAAGATCAAACCCGGCAGCCTTGACCACCCCGATCACATCAGGCATAACAGCTGGGATTTCAGTAAGAGAGCTCCGTGTCGCCAGGGACCGCATATATACTCTGGGACTGTCGATGGCATTCATGCGTATTCTATCTCCCAAAAGAGCGCCCCCGGTTTTTCTGCGCGAAGGATCACAGCTTATCACAGCAATATGGATATCTTTGATATCCCGGAGCAGGCGTAAAATCAGTTCATCTGCAAGAGATGATTTTCCGGCACCTCCGGTTCCTGTCATCCCGATCACAGGGATTGTCTTCTTCGCAGCCCTATTTTTTATCTTGTTTTTAAGAGAGGACAGGTTTTTACCTTCCTCATCCTGAGCCAACTCTACTGCAGTTATCAACCGGGCCACCTGGAGTTTGTTTTTAAAAGAAAGCTGTTTTAAATCAAAATCGCTGTTTTTAAGCGGAGAAAAATCCAGAAGACTTACCATATGATTGATGATTCCCTGCAGGCCAAGACGGGTCCCATCCTCTGGTGAATATATCTTTATCACACCATAGTCTTCAAGCTCTTTTATCTCCTCAGGCACGATCACTCCGCCTCCGCCTCCGAAAACTTTTATATCCTCAGCTCCTTTTTCCTTTAGCAGGTCTATCATATATTTGAAAAACTCGATGTGGCCTCCCTGATAAGAAGAAACCGCTATACCCTGCACCCCTTCCTCAACAGCAGCATTTACAATCTCATGCACCGAACGGTTGTGCCCTATATGGATAACTTCCACCCCGGTTCTCTGCAGGATCCGGCGGATAATATTAATGGAAGCATCATGTCCATCGAACAAGGAGGTTGCGGTAACCACCCGGATATGGTGTTTGGGTTTATATACTTTGCTCTCTTTACTCATGATTTCTCCTTTGTTGAATCCGCACGGATATATCCTTAGCTCATCTCTTTTCTAATAATAACTTGATTAATTTAAACAAAAAAATCAGCAGGGAGGTTTTTCAGCCGGGAAATATCTGTAATTCTCTCTTTAACATTGAACTCCTTCGCACAGCTCACAACACAGTCGCTGCAGTCTCCGCAGGGATTATCCGGCAGATCAAAAGAGGTCACAAGTTCATGGGCAGCTTCAAGGTTATTGTACCCATAGGCATACATGTAACTGCGCATCAGGTCCGGGATCGGAAGACTTTGTTTACACTGGGGGAGACACTGCTCACACTGCTGACAGTAAAGGCCTCCGGTTTTGGTTTCCAGGCGCAGGTCTTTTATTTCCTGGGCGGTTAAAGTAAGATCTTCCATTACAGACAGGTCAAGCTCCATCTGGTCAAAGGTGGTAAAACCGGGAATAGCAGTGTGAATATTGGGGTCATTCAGCACCCATTTTAAGGCTGCTTTCATATTAATAGGATCGGTCTTTTCTCTATCCCAATAAACTCCAGCCTGAGTCTTCATTGCTACAATCCCCAAACCGGCTTCGGCTGCTTCTGCAACGGCTGCTTTAAGTTCTTCTTGGTAATCTTTCTTAAAATTATATCCGGTTAAAAACACATCATAGACCTCGGTCTCTAGAGCGGCTCTTATTACTTCAGGTTCGTGAGTATGAGCAGTAACTCCAATAAATTTTGCCCTTCCCCGCTTTTTTTCTTTCTCAAGTGCTTTTAAAAGAGGTTCAAATTGGGCATCCCGTCCGCGTTTTATATTGTGGAGATAAAGTATATCTACATATTCTAGACCTAAACGCTTCAGGCATTCATCAAAAAGTTTAGGGAAATTTTTCGGGTCAGTTTCCGCTGTCAGGTAACCTGTTTTTCTTTCCCGGGGCATTCCCGGTACTTTAGTGCCGATTACATAGGAATCACGCGGCCGGCCTTTAATAACACTACCGATCATCTCTTCATTCCTGCCCCTTTGATATCCCCAAGCTGTATCCAAATAAACAATCCCCGCATCCAGGGCAGCAGCTACCAGATTGGGATTGTCGGCATTCATCACTCCCATGTTAACAATGGGAAGTTTAATGCCTGTTTTGCCCAGAGTGCGGTAGATAAACTTGCGGTCTTTTTTTTGAGCATAAACAGAAACCTTATCCTTTCCCTTTAAAACCGCAGGAGCCGCGCCTATCCCAGCCAGGCCGGTCAGGCCAAGTTTGATAAAATTCCGTCTTTTAATATTCTTTTTTTCAACCATAACTATACCTCCCATTGTCTTCTAAAATAGCTATCTTGATAATTTTACAGAAATCCAGAATAAATGCCAAGTTTAAACTGTTTTCCAAAGATTGCAGCAAAAAGAATCAGGTCAGTTGATACGAAAACACGCGAATTTTCCCCAGCGTGGAAAATCTGCTCTGAATTAATTAACCTGGATTATTCACGAATCGAGGTTGCCGTAGGTACGAAAAAGCAGAAAAAACAGGAAAAACAGGAAAGGCAGCAAAATTTGAAATTTTAGTTAAAAGTCTTAAATCTTATGAAATTCTGATGTGGCTGAAGCGACATTGAAGATTTAGCCTTCTGATGAGGATTTTCGAGGGAATCCGACGTAGTCGGACGTCGAGTATGTTTGACCCACGGACGGGGGGAGTTACGCAAGCGCCGAGAAAAACGAAGAGGAATGGCGTTAAAAATCTGAAGCGAGCATAAGCCACACCTGAATTTCATTTTTTATGAATAGTTCAGGCTAAGAGCTGGTATGGATACCGGTAAGTCCCTACGAAAGACAGGGATTTCCCCCAGCGGGGAAATCCCTTCCTGTCCTCACAACGCTCTCCTCGAGATTCTCTCGGGGAACCATGCCCGCGTTGTTCCGGATGGCTTTCTCCAGGATTTACCAGTATCCATGCTAGCTTTTTCCTATATTAATCACTAAAAGTTTTCTATCTAACCTGGATTATTCACGAGTCGAGGTTGCCGTAGATGCAAGGCACAGGGTGCGAAGCTGTGGTACTTCACCGCGAGTACCCTGTAACAAAGCAGATGCGGGGAGATCGACTCGCCTGAAAGGTAAAAAAATGGCGATTAAAATTAAAAATAAAAACACAAAAATCGTTGAAATAATCATTTTCGAAAAAATCTTGCATATCACTGAAGAGAATTTAATAATAAAAACATCGCCATTTTTTTATGAATATTCAGGTTAGTGGATTATTTATTAATATCCTTCAGCAAGCTGCACATTTCCACAAGCTTGATAAACTCTGCCCGATAGCCGTGAAAATCTTTTCCTTTGCCTTCCCGGGCCAGCTTTAATACACTCTCAAAAGTCGAGTCGCCTTTATAATCCGAATCCCGAAGCAGCATACCGAACGCAGCAACTGCTGCGGAGAATTTATAATTTTCAGAAGCAGCATCCAGCTTAACGTGTTTATCTACCAGAGGATGTTCTATCAACTTGCTCTTCTCGCCGTCCGGTTCCTTGTACCGCAGCTTCACAGTCATAAGCTCTTTACTTTTAAAGGCTTGCGGACTAATTGTGGTTTCCTGATATTTCAGTTTATCGATTCCCGGAATATCCTCTTTAGAGCCATAAGGAATTATTTCATAAAGTGCAGTTACAGTATGGCCTGCGCCCAATTCGCCGGCATCCTTGGTATCGTCTGCAAAATCCTCTTTCTCTAACATCCGGTTTTCATACCCTATAAGTCTATACGCCTTAACTTTAGCAGGATTAAACTCGATCTGGATCTTCACATCTTTAGCAATTGTAAAGAGAGTCCCCCGCATATCATCGATAAATACCTTTTTAGCTTCAAGTAGATTATCGATATAATAATAATTTCCATTTCCTTTATCAGCTAACTGCTCCATCCTGCCGTCCTTGTAATTTCCCATGCCAAAACCGAGAGTGGTCAGAAATATTCCTTTTTTGCGCTTTTCCTCTACCAAACGTACCAGGGCGGAAGTACTGGAAACCCCGATATTAAAATCACCATCGGTCGCTAAGATTATGCGGTTGTTTCCATTTTCAATGAAGTTATCCTCTGCCACTTTGTAGGCAAGTTTAATGCCGGCTCCTCCGGCCGTGGAACCTCCGGCCCGAAGTTTGTCTATAGCTTCGATGATCTTATCCTTCTGACGGGCAGAAGTCGAAGGCAATACCAGGCCGGCTGCCCCGGCATAGACTGCAATAGAAACCCTGTCGTTTTCTCCCAGCTCTCTAACCAGTAGTTTAAATGCTGTCCGCAGCAGAGGAAGCTTGTTGGGTGATTGCATGGAGCCTGAAACATCAAGGAGAAAAACCAGGTTACTGGGAGGAAGCTGTTTGGTCTCAAGTTTCTTCCCCTGCAAACCTATATGGACCAGGTGATGCTCTTGATTCCAAGGGCAGGAAGAAATCTCAGTATTGATGGAAAATGGGTACTTCTTTTTGGGAAGGAGATAATCATAACTAAAATAATTTATCATCTCTTCAATACGGACAGCATCCTTTAGAGGAAACTGATTGTTTTTTATAAAACGCCGAATATTCGAATACGAGGCTGTGTCAACATCAATAGAGAAAGTTGAAAGCGGATTATTCAGAGCATCCAAGTATCTATTCTCATATATACGGTCGTATTCCTCAGTATCATGCTTAGGATATGCAGACGGATACGGGGCTACAGGCTGCCAATAAGCCTCCTTTTTTCGAACTCCACCTACAACTCCTCCAAGCACTCCTCCGGTTTTAGCTTCTTCAAGCGCTACCAAAGTAATATCCTCCAGAGAGCCTAACATTTTAAGCTTAAACTCCAATGTAACTGTCTTTGCCTCCCCAATCCGGATATTTTTCCTGAGCACTGTCTTAAATCCTGCCATTCCCACTTTGATATCATAAAAACCGGCGGGAAGCTCTTGAAAAAAGAAATGTCCCTTGCTGTCGCTTACAGTGTCATATTGAACATTAGTGGCTGTATTTGTGGCTATGATCTTAACCCCGGGCAGGACATTTCCCTGAGAATCCGTTACTAATCCCTTTAAAGAAACATGACCTGCAGCCCAGGACATTCCTGATAATAAAGCAGCTCCAAAAAAGAACATTGAAATTAAAATCCCGATTATTGTTTTTTTTGACATTCTAGCCTCCATATCTATTCTGACTTATTCATAAAAAAATGGCGATGTTTTTATTATTTTTTTCTTTTTAATGATATGCAAAATTTTTTCAAGAATGATTATTAAAACTTTTTTCTTGCTTTTATTTTTAATTTTAATCGCCATTTTTTTACCTTACAGGCGAGCCGATCTCACTGCACCTGCTTTGTTACAGGGTATTCGCGGTGAAGGACCACAGCTTCATACCCTGTGCCTTGCATCTGCAGCAATCTCGGCTCGTGAATAACCCATACTATATACAAAGAAAAGAAGAAAATATTCCTTCCAATATAGAAAACCTTGCTTTTGCCGGATGTGTTGCATCTTTTACGCTCTGGTTAATCACAATAATCCGTACATGAGTAGAAAGAAAAATCTGAATCTGAACTCTGAGCTTTATATTTTAGTTAAAACAAAATTCCGGTACTCTCCTGGTTGTTGATATAGAGCATTATCATGCGGGATACCATAAAAATTACCCCCCCGGCTATAAGCAGGGAATATAGAGTGAGAAAGATCGTATTAATGAGCGGCACTTTTTTGCTCACTACTTGCGGGAAAAAAAGATCAAAGGCAGTCTTGCCAAACAGAATAATCATAATAGCAATCCCTATAGCTGAACGGTAAAAGTACTCCTTAGCACTATCCATATCAACAGAATCAAGCACTACAAGAGGATAGAGAAGCCAGGCCGTTACTATCCAGAGAATAAGCATAAAGATAATACCAAGTTTTTTATTTGACTTCATTTTTTTCTTTTTCCCAGGCTTTAATTCCTAATTTCATCCAATCCGGCATAGGGGCGCCTTTTAAATGATGATCAAAAAATTCCGCCATGCGTATAGTCCAGTCCTCCTGGTTGACACGTTTACGCAAACCATGAGCTTCGCCATTATAATTAAACATATACGCTTCTCTTTCCAGGCGGCGGAGAGCCATAATGAATTCGATTCCCTGGTACCAAGGGACAGCCCCGTCCTCATCATTATGCATATACATCACGGGAGTCTGGATCTTATCCGCCCAGAAAACCGGTGAATTTTCAATATAACGCATAGGTACCTTCCAGAGCGTATCACCCAGCCGGCTTTGGGTGCGTTCATACTGAAACTGGCGTACCATACCGCTTCCCCAACGGATACCGCCATAGGCGCTGGTCATATTCGATACCGGAGCGCCGGCTACAGAGGCGGCAAAAATATTTGTCTGGGTAATCATATAAGCAATCTGGTAGCCCCCCCAGGAATGACCTTGAATACCGATCGCCTCAGGGTCGACATATCCCTCCCGGATGAGCATATGAATACCCGGCAATACACATTTTAAGGCATCCCGGCCGGGATATCCGGTATCATATTCAATATCAGGCATCCAGAGTATATAGCCGTTACTAACATAATAAGGCGGATTGATAGAGGACCCTGGTGAAGGGTGGCGATAGTTGTGTCTTCCCTGATGAAGGGTTTCATAAATATACACCATCAGGGGATATTTCTTATTTGGATTAAAATTTTCCGGTTTGATAAGGATACCCTTAAGCGGTTTCCCGTCAGCGCTGAGAAAGTCACGTATCTCAGATTTTCCCCAGATAAAAGGTTCCATCTGCCGGCCAAGGTCTGTGATCTTTTCCGGTTTGCGAAAATCAGCATCACAGGTCCAGAGATCTGGATATTCCTCAAAAGTCGAGCGGGCATAAAGAAATCTGTCTTCCTTTTTAGCTTTGATAAACGGCCGGATCGTCCTATCCAGCATCATAAGCTTTACTGGTTTTTTATTACCGTCTACTCTGTCCCGGAAAAATCCTTCTGCCATAGTATTCTGGTCTACAGCTTTAAGCAATATGGATTCCTTCGGGTTTATTGTCTTCTCATCCGGGTCTAATCTCACATAGCGCATAGATAGGTCATGAGAGCGGCCGTAACCTTCTGTTATCATGCGGGCGCTGGAACCATCCGGACTAATCTCCCAGATATCATAACGGTCATTGAGCAGGATTGCTGCGTCACTGTCCGTCCAGCCGGCAATCCCATAACTGCCTTTGGGATTGGGGCGGTCCCAGTCATATTGTTCAAAATCAATATCGATTGATTCTGTGATGTTTTTTGTTTTTCCGGAGGCAATATCATAAACAAACCAACCCCCTTTCAGAAACCAATATACATATTTTCCGCCAGGTGAAAGACTGGCCCGGCCGTAAAGTTCTTTTTTGACCAGGGTCTTCTTGCCTGTTTGAGGATTGATCACATAAACATCATAGTATGCCCCGTAATATGCGACCCGCTTTGCATAAGGCCAAGTGGTCCGGGCAAAAGCTACTTTCCCATTATCTGAAAGCTGGACGTCCGGTATTTCCTTGTCAGCGAGCTTTACAAAGGATTTACTTCTGAGGTGGTAAACAGATTCCCAAGTGTTATCACGCACCTCGTCTGCCATTAATTTCTGCTGTGGTTGAGGATAAGGGTCATTCCAGTGCCACAGGTCAAACTTAGCCTTCTCCTCTTCTTCACCCTCATCTTCCTCATTCTTGGGAGCAGGGATATCCTTTATGCCAATCATCACAACCCTGCCATCCTCGCAAAAAGAGATATCGGATTTATCGCTGACAGCCATTCCTTCCGGGAAATTTGATTGGAGCGTATGGGACACCCATAAAGAAGCTTTGGCTTCGCCTTCTTCCCATCCATAAAGATTAAAATACGGCTTCTTTGACTCCTGATCATCCCTGTCAGTTAGAAAGGCAATACAGGTCTCATTTTCATTCAGAGCAAACTTACTATAAATTCCTTTCCCGCTTAATAAAGGAACGCTTCTGCCCTGACCGGGCTCGACCATATACACTCCATCTGTTTCAGGTTTATCTTTACTTGAAACAATATAAAAGAGTTTTTTTTCATTTTTATAAAAATAATACGCAAGCACATCAGTGAACTCAGTTTCAGTTCCGTCTTTAAAAGAGCGCAAAATCAGGGAAGTCCCATATTTTCGTTTTTTATCTTTTTTCTTATCTTCTTTCTCTTCTTCTTTTTCCTCAGCCTTTTTCTCTTCTTTTTCCTCCTCTTTTTTCTCAGCTTCAGGCAGGGCTTCCTTTAAATAGGCAACCCAGTTTGGGGCATCTTCGGGGAGTAGAAAACTTTTTACACGGTCAATAACAATCACTTTGCCGGAAGATGAGTCCATAATTCCCAATTTCTTCTTGGGTTTGTCCTTATCTTTCGTTATCTTTTCTTTTTTGGCTTCTTTGACCTCTGCTTGCGAGGGGGAGATTAAAAATAAAACCTTAGTCGCGTCGCTGTTAAACTCAGCCCGGGCAGCTTTCTCAGCATCCGTTCCTTCTCCTGAATATCCGATAGTATGTCTATACTCATCTCTGTTTTTCAAATTTATTACTACAAGCTCTGCCTCGCCATCCTGAGGAGTTTCAAGATATAAAGCCCACTTGCCGTCGTCAGATATTGCAGGACGATAAATCGACTTCCATGAATCATAATCAGCATGGGATAACGGCTGTTTTGTATTCCCAGCTCGATCTACACCTAACAGGTAACTTGATTGAACTAAAAAAATAATCAGAAAAAATAGCCCAAAAACCCTGATGGTTTTACACATTAATATCCTCCTAAATTCGGGGATCAGGTCTTGTTTTTTGCGCAGAAAACAAGACTTGATCCCCAGTTTACTTACATCGCTTTGATTTCTTCTCCAATACGACGCAGTCCTTCCCTTAAAAATTCAGGCTTTGCTCCCATCCAGATACGAAGAAAACCTTCCATCCCCAGATGGATACCTGGCACCACCAAAGTACTCTGATTCTTCATTATCCGCTGACAGAGTTCCTCACTGGACAAATCAGTATTATATTTTACAAACCAGAAAGCCCCGGCCACATGAGGATTAAACGTTAATAAATCCCCATAACTATTCAGCCATTCCTGCATTATCGGGTAATTCTTTTCCAGGATTTTCCGTGTCCTTGCATAAAGCTTTTCCCTATTTTCAGCCTTTACTGCAGTCCGGGTTATAATGTCAGAAAGAATATTAGGCCCTATGGTAATATAATCATGCTGGGACCAGCATTCAGCTACAACATCTTCAGGTCCTACTATCCAGCCGATCCGAATCCCGGGTATACCATAGGCTTTAGAAAGACCGCTTGTCACAATTACTTTGTCACTCATACCCCAAAAACTTTTTGTCCACTCACAGTCCCTCTCAGCCCCAATATAAACTTCATCCGCTAGCAGGTAGGCCCCCACTTCCTCACAGCGCGATACTATCCTTTTCATAGCAGATTCAGACAAGACCGCTCCACCCGGATTGTTTGGATTTGAAACATAAACCAGGCTTGTCTTCTCATTTACAGCAGCTTCAAATTCATCCCAGCTCGGTTCCCAATTTCGGGAAAAATCCAAGGAAAATCGGTTGATCTTAGCACCCAAGCTCCTGGGCACTCCCCATAACTGCATATAATTGGGAACCTCAAGCGCCATTTCATCTCCAGCTTTTAGGGTTACCAAGGAAAGCATATAATTTGCCTCTGAAGTTCCATTCGTAACTTCGATATTATCTATAGAAGCTCCGGGATAATGCTGAGACAGAAGCTCACGCAGTTCGATCGTTCCGTTTGACTGGCTGTAGCCCAGCGGCATATCCATTACTGCATTCAGGTTAAAGCCCATTTCACAAAGTTCCTTAAGGGTAACGGCCCGAATACCGCTTTCGCTCATATCATATTCGACCACATTTTCCCAGCAAGACTGCATCCGCTCCATTTCAAATTTTTCTATCTTCATATTTTTTTCCTTTTTTATTTTATCTTTATTAATGTTAAAATATTTATATCATAATTAAAAGCATGAAACTGCAAGATTGAATTTATACTTTACATTATTTAAAGTATATAGTGCAATAATAGACTGATGTCAGCATCATTAATGAAAAATAATTGTCCTGGATTATTCACGAGTCGAGGTTGCCGTAGATACGAGGCGCAGGGGATGAAGCTGTGGTATTTATGATAAAATTTACAATTTGCATTTTGCTTAATATTATATGTATTGACATTTTTTATGAATAGTCCAGGAAACCTAGATTATTCACGAATGGAGGTGTATCATGTCAGGTTTTGCCATAACCCTTGACCGACATATTGTCGATCAGGAAAGAAATCATCCTGAAGCAACAGGAGCCTTTACATCCCTTTTAACCGACATATCTTTAGCAGCAAAAATAATTTCTTATAACGTCAACAAGGCCGGGCTAATCAATATCGTGGGGAAAGCAGGAACGACTAACATCCATGGGGAAAGCCAGCAGAAGTTAGACCTTTTTTCCGATGAAATAATGATAAAAGCCCTTGTACACGGCGGCAACTTATGTGTTTTAGCCTCAGAAGAAAATCCAGATATTATACCTGTCCCCCAAAAATACCCGCTCGGAAAATATGTCTGCTGTTTCGATCCCCTTGACGGCTCATCCAACATCGAAGCAAATGTTAGTATCGGGACTATTTTCAGCATTTATACCCGCATAACACCAGCCGGACATCCGGGCACAGAGGAAGACCTGCTACAGCCGGGATATAAACAGATCTGTGCCGGATATGTTATATATGGATCATCCACTATGATGGTTTACACTACCGGAAGCGGAGTTTATGGTTTCACCCTGGATCCGACTTTCGGGGCTTTTGTTCTGTCCCACGACAACATCAAAACCCCTAAGAAGGGCAAGATCTACAGTGTAAATGAGAGTTATTTCGATTACTGGGATGAGGGAATGAAAAATTACGTCCGCTGGGCCAAAAAAGCTGTCCCTGAAGACGGACGGCCTTTAAGCTCACGCTACATCGGGTCTTTAGTAGCTGATTTCCATCGGAATCTGCTTTATGGAGGAATTTTTCTCTACCCTGCTGATAATAAATCCCCCAACCGAAAAAAGGGGAAACTACGCCTCCTGTATGAAGCTAATCCTATGGCATTTATCGTAGAACAAGCCGGTGGAAGAGCCTCGGATGGACAAAAAAGGATCTTAGATATCAAACCCTTAGAGCTTCACCAGCGAATACCGCTTATCATCGGCAGTGAAGATGATGTAAAAATTGCTGAACAGTTCATCCAGGGAAAACGTACAGAATAAAATCAAGTTTAGAAAAAGGAAAAAAACATGAGATATCTAATTGCCGTAATCCTGATTTTATCATTATTTTCTTGCGGTCAACAGGAGTCTGTTTCTGAAACACAATCGTCCAAAGAGAAGCTATGTGTTCTGGAAACAAACCTTGGAACAATGGTTTTTCGTTTTTTTGAAGAAGATGCTCCCGAAACCTGCAAAAATTTTCAAGAACTGGTCCAAGCCGGCTATTACAACGGAAAAGACTTCTACCGCGTGGTCAAAGGCCATGTTATCCAAGCAGGAGGCGGAGGTGAGACAGTCCCACCTGAATTTAATGACAATCCCCACCTTGTTGGCACAGTCGGTCTGGGAAGGACCGAAGATATCTACAGCGGGAGCAGCGAATTTTACATCTGCCTTGCCCCCAGACCCCATCTGGACGGGAAATACACTGTCTTCGGACAGCTTATCGAAGGCCTTGATGTATTGGAAAAAATCGGGAATGTAGAAGTCGATGAAAAATGGATAGGACCGGACAAAAAAATTGCAGTCCACAAACCCAAAATCCCGGTCATCATCAAAAAAGCCTCCCTAAAAACCCCAGACTAAAAAACAGGAAGGACAGAGAAACCAGAAACGCCAGAAAAGGCAGTAAAAGCAAGACCTTTAGAGGATGCCCTGAATCACAGTTAATATTAATCTTATCCTCTTCTCTTTCCTTGGAGTTCTCTCTTATTTTTTGATAAAAGAGCGGTAATAAGAATCAGGTCAACTTGCCTGGATTATTCACGAGTTGAGGTTGCCGCAGATACGAGGCGCAGGGGATGAAGCTGTGGTCCTTCACCGCGAATGCCCTGTAACGAAGTAGATGCGGCAAGATCGGCTCGCCTGGAGGGTAAAAAGTGCCGATGATAAAATAAGTTATTGTTTTTTTGAATACGACATCGGCAATTTTTATGAATGATTCAGGATGATTAAGAAAGCCGTTAGCAAGGATGAGCGGGCATGGTTCTTCTCCCTTAAGGAGAAGAGAGCGAAGACTGTATCCGAGCGGATTTTCCACGCTGGGGAAAATCCGCGTGTTTTCGTATCAACTGACCTGATTCTTGCTTAAGGCTCTAAAGCTTAGAAAAAATTGGGGGAACTCCAGCCTTAATCTCCTGTTGACTGCACTTATAATAAATGTATATATTAAGAACTGGGAAAAATAATTATACCAAAATTTAAATAGGGAACGATTCGCATATGAAAACAAAGCAAAAAGACTCAAAAAAACAATCAAACGGCATAACCAGGCGGGAATTTATCAGCCGGTCTACAACTGCTGCAGCCGGATTTATGATAATCCCCAGGCATGTACTAGGAGGAAAAGGCTATTCCCCTCCGAGCGACACATTAAACGTCGGGGGTGTAGGTGTCGGCGGGCAGGGTTTTTCCGATGTCCGTAATGTCAGTTCTGAAAATATCGTTGCTTTATGTGATGTTGACGATACCATGATGGCAAAATTATTAAAATCCGACCGCATCGAACCTCAGGCCAAGAAGATGTATGAAAAGGCAAATAAATACCGCAATTTCCGCACCATGCTGGAAAAAGAAAAAGGCATAGATGCTATTACTGTCTCAATTCCCGATCATAACCATACAGTTGTTGCCATGACGGCCATTAAAATGGGAAAGCATGTTTACGTCCAGAAGCCGCTTACCCACACTATAAAAGAAGCCCGTATGCTGGCAAAAGCAGCGAAAGAGGCAGACATAGTGTCGCAAATGGGAAATCAAGGGCATGCAGGCGAAGGTGGTCGCCTTATAAATGAATGGATATGGGACGGAGCTATCGGTGATGTACGCGAAGTCCATACTTGGACAAACCGCCCCATCTGGCCCCAGGGAATCAATGCTCCTATAGAAATCCCCTCTGTTCCTTCAAGTTTAGATTGGAACCTCTGGCTGGGACCGGCACCTTTCCGCCCTTATCATCCGGCTTATGCTCCTTTCAGCTGGCGGGGATGGTGGGATTTCGGGACCGGAGCCATAGGTGACATGGGCGCTCACATCTTAGACCACCCTTTCTGGGCCCTAAAACTTGGACATCCCACTTCTGTTCAAGCAAGTTCGAGCAAATTCACAAAAGACTCTTACCCGCTGGCAGAAGTCCTGACATATGAATTCCCCGCTAGAGGCAAGATGCCCCCAGTCAAACTTACCTGGTATGACGGCGGGATTATGCCCCCCAGGCCTGCTGAACTGGAAGACGGCCGTATGATGGGGGATGCAGGCGGTGGGGGTCTTTTTTTTGGCGATAAAGGTAAACTTATGTTCAGCACATACGGGCAGCATCCCCGTATTATTCCTGAAACAAAAATGCAGGAATACCAACGCCCGGAAAAAACAATCCCGCGCTCACCCGGTATCCACGCAGAATGGATAGAAGCTATAAAAAACGGAAAAAAATCAACCTCAGACTTCTCTTATTCCGGGACCTTGACAGAAGTCATGCTGCTCGGAAATATTGCAGTCAGGATGCAGAAACATAAAACCAAGCTGGAATGGAACGGAGATAAAATGGAATTCACCAATCTGCCTGAGGCTAACCAATACATCCACAAGGAATACCGTTCCGGCTGGTCCCTGTAAGCGAATTAAATATGAAAAATATCCCACCAATGATACTCGTTCCGGTCATGGTTTTTATTGTAACTGCAGCCGGGGCCTTCCAGGGGAAATGGAAAATCCACGATAAAGACCGCTCGCTACCACCGGTGATAAAGCCTGGGACAGGCAGCGGGCCGGCACTTCCGCCTGCAGATGCTATTGTCCTTTTTAATGGAAAAAACCTGTCTCAGTGGGAAGACAGCAAAGGCAAACCGGCCCGCTGGAAGGTAAAAAACGATTATATGGAAGTGGTTAAAAAGACAGGCTCTATCCGCACAATCCGGAAATTCGGAGACTGCCAGCTTCATATAGAATGGTCTACTCCTCTTCCGGCTTTAGGGAAGGGACAGGCCCGCGGTAACAGCGGCGTCTTTCTAATGGATCTGTATGAAGTCCAGGTGCTTGACTGCTATAACAACCAGACATATGCTGATGGTATGGCCGGAGCAATTTACGGGCAGCACCCCCCCCTGGTCAATGCCTGCCGCCCCCCCGGAAAATGGCAGAGTTTTGATATTATTTTTCACAGGCCCCTCTTTGATAATAAGGGCAGCCTGACTCAACCTGCTCTTATGTCAATACTACACAATGGAGTCCTGATCCAGGATAATGCAGAACTGACAGGTCCTACCGCCTGGAAAAAACGCCCTCCTTACAAATTCCACCCGGACAAACTACCTATCTCTCTACAGGACCACGGCAATCCGGTACGTTACCGGAACATCTGGATACGCAAACTTTGAACTATTCATAAAAGATGAAATTCGGGTGTGGCTTTTGCTCGCTTCAGATTTTTAACGCCATTCTTCTTCGGTTTTCTTGGCGTCTGCGCAACTCCCCCCGTCCGTGGGTCAGACATGCTCAACGTCCGACTACGTCGGATTCCCTCGAAAATACTCATCAGAAGGCTAAATCTTCAATGTCGCTTCAGCCACATCAGAATTTCATCAGGGGCTTGTCTTTTGGTGGAAAGCAATTTTTTGCTAAAAGAGCGGTAAAAAGAATCAGGTTAATTTGCCTGAATTATTCACGAGTCGAGGTTGCCGTAGATGCGAGGCGCAGGGGATGAAGCTGTGGTATTTCACCGCGAATCCGCTGCAACAAAGCAGATGCGGTGAGATCGGCTCGCCCGGAGGGTAAAAAGTGCCGATGATAAAATAAGTTTGGTTTTTTTAAATATGACATCGGTAATTTTTATGAATAGTTCAGGATGATTAAGAAAGCCGTTAGCAAGGATGAGCGGGCATGGTTCTTCTCCATAAGGAGAAGAGAGCGAAGACTGTATCCGAGCGTATTTTCCACGCTGGGGAAAATTCGCGTGTTTTCGTATCAACTGACCTGATTCTTGCACTCTCCATTTTCTATTTTTCGCTTTTTCGCATCTGTTGAAACAAGACCGCAAGCGATTATAGCCAGAGAAGAACAGATAAAAGCAGGGATAAGCTCATAGATCCCAGTAGGATCTGTTAAAAACAATTTCCAAAAAATGGTCACCAGTGTCCCTGTGACCATTCCGAAAACGATTCCGTACTTATTAGTCTTCTTCCAGTAGAGAGTAAAGATCAGGGCAGTCCCAAAGGAAGCTCCCAGCCCTCCCCAGGCAAAAAGAACCAGCCAGAATACCATTTCTTGCGCCAGATAAGCAACAACCAAAGCTAAAAGCCCGGAGAGTATCACAACAAGACGGCTCAGCTTCAGTCTCTGAGACTCCACAATTCCTGAACCTTTTTTTATTATCTTCTCATACACATCCCGTACAAATGTAGAGGATACTACCAAAAGCTGGGAATCGGCGGTTGACAAAATGGCCGCAAAGATCCCCCCAATGATCAAACCGTAAAGCACTGGACCAAAATAATCAGAAGAGAGCACAAGGTAGATCATCTCCGGATCTTTATCAGGCAAACTGCCCACTGCTGGAACCATGATCCTACCCAACAGGCCGATAAATACTGCTCCCCACCCCAGCACTACATTCCATATTGTTCCTATCACAGCGGAAAACCGCAATTTCTCCGGGTCATCAATAGACATATATCTTACAACGATATGAGGCTGCCCGGGTGAGCCCAACCCAATCCCCAGAAAACCAATTATAGCCCCGACACTTAAAGAAAAGGGGTCGATAAGAGCCGGATTCAACTGAGCCAAAGCTTGGAGCATCAGTTTAAATCCACCGATTCTGATCAGACCATACGCGGGAAAAATAACCAACCCAAGAATCAGGATAACCGCCCTAACTACATCATTGTAAGCAACAGCGATATATCCCCCTAAAACCATATAGAGCAAAACCAAAAATCCTGATATGGCTAAGGATATCAAAATAGGGATATCCAGAGCGGTGCTAAGAGATTTTGCCCCTGCATTAAATTGTGCGGCTACATAAGCAGTAATAAAGATAGTAATGATGAGCGAGCCGGTTATTCTAATGAGATGTTTTTTATCATTAAACTTCGATTCAAAATAATCAAGCAGAGTAAGTGATTTTAAATTCTCTGTCTCTATGCGCAGCTTTCTGCCAATATAGACAAATTGAAACATCTCGGCTGTTATGTAACCTACAATTGCCCAGACTGCTCCCGTTCCCAGGGTATATGCCATACCGCTTACACCCAAGACCAGCCAGGAAGATCTTCCGGAAGAGACAGCGGATAAAGCAACCACGAATTTATTCATGGCCCGGCCGCCGATAAAAAAATCAGACTGGGTTTTTGTTTTCCCTAGAGTTAAAAAACCTATGAAAACAGGAAGGAAAAGGGTTAAAAGAAATATGATAAGAGCAACCGGGTTGCTTAGCTTATCATAAATATCCAATTACTTTTCTTCCTTGTTCCTCTTCCCGGAAAAATTAAATACAATAAATGACATCACAATAATTAGAAAAGGAAGCACGATTAAAACAAGAACAGCCCCGAACATATTTCCTCCTTACCCTCCCAAGGACGGCCCCAATATACTTCCTATGAGTACGGCTATCACTATATAAAGAGCCCAGAGGGAAAGCACAAAATTAGCGATTTTCTTAGTAGAAAACCTGTACACAACTGCCAATCCAATGATCCATAACACTATCTGCCAGATTGTAAATATATCCAATCTCGATAAAAACCTATATAAAAGCGACGCTTTTTCCACAATTCCCGGCATTGGAAGGAGAAGGGCCAGACTGGTAGTAACTCCCTGGCTTGTCCCCTTGGAAACGATAAGAAATGTTTTTATCACCCCTCCCAACATCATTACCAGGTAACTCCAGGCAACTACAGAAAATACATTTTTAAATTTACCCTCTCCACCCAGTATTGTATTGCAGCCAAAAAGTAAAATTCCTGCGAAAACAAGCCAACTAATAAGAATAAAGACAATATTTATGATAATACCGAAGTATTTCATAGGGCCCTGCATCAGGGAGAGCGCTGCCTCCATTTGCTCCTCAGGAAGATCCCTTGCTTCCAGTCCGGCAATCTGGTCTTGCATTACAATATCCATAGTATAAAAACCCAAACCGATCATAAGAATTACGGTAATAAGAAAAGGCACAAGCCACATGGACTTTTGGTCAATACTCTTAAAAGTCTCCCCGGGTGAAGTAAAAATTCCAATAATCCTGCCCAAAGCCCCTATATCTTTTACAGATTTTTCTTCTTCTGCCATGTTTCCTCCCTGGCGGATAATTAAAATACCCAATCAAGTAACCGCCATCTTTTTTAATGCTTATATCACAGCTAAAACCAATGGTCAATCAAGAAAGTATGCAAGAATCAGGTTAATTGATACGAAATTGAGGAATCACTGCTTAACCATTAAAATCGATAAATAGGAAATAGTGAAAGGTGAAAATATTAAGGAAATCCTACAGTTTCTCGTCCTTTATGGACAGCCTTAGTACAGCAGTAACTTCCTGCTCCTCCCCTGATGGCTCCTTTCTCATAAAATCAGTTATAATCACCTTCTTTTTACGAAAATTATAGACATATTTCGCCCGGGAAGTACTATTTTTAATTTCTCTGGCTAGCTTATAGGCTAATGCCACCACACTGATTATGGAAAAAGAATTTGCTGCAGGATCATCCCTGTCTGCTGGATCAAAAGCCTTCATATTTTGCGGCATTTCAGGCATCCTGATCTTAACCGGTATAGACCTTAGAATCACTCCCTGGACTTTTAAGGTCAGTACTACTGCCGGACGACATCTTTTCCTTAGCCTGCCCCGACTCATTTAAAAGATCACTTGACACCAGCCGATCTATATATGCTTCAGGAATAAAAATTTTATCTGATGGAACAATGATAACATCCGCTACTTTCCGGTAATAAATATTAACTCTCTGGGGCGAAATAAAAATAAAACACAGTAGAATAAATATCGCGTGGACTAAAACAGAAAGAAGAAAACAGAATCCCTTTCTTTTCAATTCAGAATCATGACCTGCATTTTTAAATTCAAGCATATGATCTCTGAATATTATAATAGATATTGGAAAAAAAAGTTTCATTAAATATTTTTGACTTATGTTTTTCCCTGTGATATGTTTTTACCACGCATGGCCAAAAAAAAAGCATCAACTTTTAATCGAAAAAATCCCTTAGTAGAAATATTCGCTGCTATGAAACAAAATTATGTTTGTTGCTTTATAAACATTTATCTAATTTCATAATAATAAAATGACAAGTATTACAAACTCAAGTAGACTTTCCCCTCCTCAAATTGAACAATCATTTGAAGAGCCTTGGAATATCCTCCAGGTCGACCTTAATTCCCTCAGATATAATTATAGGCTATTGCGCTCTAAAATCCCACAAAAGGCACCCTTTTTCGCAGTTGTAAAAGCTGATGCATATGGACATGGGATAAGAGAAACAGCAAAAATCCTATTCCAGTCAGGATGCAGACATTTCGCAGTCGAATCCCCCCAGGAAGGAATCCGGCTCCGAAACGAAGGGATAAAAGGAGAGATTCTTTTATTAAATCCCATACCAGAATGGATGGCAGAGCTTTCAGTTCGTCATGACCTGAGTGTTTCTGTTATACATCCATCAATTATACAACCATTGGAAGAAGCTGCTAAGTCATTTGGGGAAACATGTTCTATCCATCTGAATGTAAATGTCGGACTTAATCGGCTTGGCATTGCTCCCTCCAAGCTCCTGTCAATTGCAAAAGAAATATCATTAAAACCACATTTAAAATTAAAGGCTATCTTCGGGCAACCAAGAACACCTGAGACAGCTTTAGATGCATTCATGCTCCTGAAAGAAAGCTTCAATAAATTAAAACCCCATGGATTAAGCGTGGATTACTTCCACTTTGCAAACAGTACGACTTTTCTAGCCCATCCGATAACCAGAAACGAGAGTGTGCGCCTGGGAATCCTGCTTTACGGTGTTCTCCCTATCGAGCAATACAAAGGCAACTCCTGTAACCTACCTATAAAACCGGTCATGAGTTTAGAGACCAAATTAGTACAAATCCGAAAGCTGCCAAAAGGAAGCCGACTTGGTTATCATTCCCAGAAAAAAACCGAAAAAGATACTACAATAGGAATTATCCCTTTAGGATACTACCATGGGTTAGACCGAAAAATGACAAAAAAATCATATGTTCTAATTCGTAAAGAAAAGGCTTATTTTAAGTCAGCAATATCAATGAATTCCTCTACAATTGATATTACAAATATCCCTAATGCCAGTATCGGAGATAAAATCACTATTATCGGCAGGCAGGGAGATCAGGAAATAAGCGTCAATGATTTGGCTGAAAACTCAGGCACAATAGGGGCTGAATTGATGATGCGTTTTGGAAAAAGCATAATTAGGACCTACAAGCTTGCAGAGAAAGAATCCTTGACTGAATTCACTATTAAACAAAAAAAAAACGAAGATATCACTATCCGTTTTTCTCGTAAAATTAAAGAATTGCCTGACTGGATAAATTATGATGATCTTACTCATTTCTTAAAAGAGAATCTTGGGCCATATAGCGACACTGAAGACGAAATTAATGCTTCTCTGGATTATGCCCTTTCTTCCAATCCGCGAGGTAAGGGGTTTGTAATATTGGCTACCTCAAAAAGAAAACTCTTAGGAGCAGTGGTCTGTGTTCAGACAAACACCTCCGGATTTATCCCCGAAAATATTCTGATTTATCTTTGTGTGCACCGCAACTATCGCGGTAAAGGAATAGGAGAACGGCTCACCCGTGAGGCTATCACATGTGCTGAAGGTTCAATTAAATTACATGTAGAAAAATCAAACCCGGCTATTAAATTATATAAAAAATTAGGCTTTAAGGATGATTATTTAGAAATGCGTCTTATTGAAGAAAAGGAAAACACCAATGAATGATTTAAAGGAAAAATACAAAAAAGATAATCTTGCCTGGGATGATTGTGCTGAAACATACGAAAGGCAAATAGTTAGCGGCCACCCGGATATTAATGCGTTCGAAAAATTTGAAGAAGATTTTCTCGACCGCCTGCTCATCTACCTTATAGAAAAACAGAACCGTCACATAAAACTTATGGATATCGGTTGCGGTTCAGGAAGACTGCATTTGCGCTATGGGACAAAAACCATTAATAGCTCAAAAAAACCTCAATTAACAGCACTGACAAATATGAAAAGAATCCATCCTGAACTAGCATATGATCCTTCCCTGGAAAAAGGCTTATCAGAAGTCTGGGGAATCGATTTCTCCTCAAGAATGCTGAATCTGGCAAAGAAGAAAATAAAAAGCACCCAACTATCGGAAGCAAAAACAATTCCCCTGATTTTCAAACAGGGATCTGCCTTCGAACTAGAAGAACAATCAGGCAACTCTCTTCCTGTTGCTGTAAGTCTTGTGAATTCAATAAGCACAATGCAGGGGCCCATGGGAGCTATTGAATTATTTAAATCAATGCGAAGATCAGTTGAAACCTCGGGTGGTATAGCAATTATCTCCAATTATCAAAAAGAATACATAGAAAGTTATGGCTTAGGGCAGTACGAATCCACTCTCGATGTTTCCGGCCAGCCCTGGTGGATAGTTCCTGACACTTATGCATCTTCACGTTTCCGGCACAAGCCAAAACATTATATTCGTGCTTACAGCAAGGACCCAAAACTTTTGGTCGATATCTATGATCGCAAAAATAATCTTATAAAAAAAGACTATATTTTAAGAAGAAACCCTAAAAGGACAGCTAAAGTAATTGAAACAGGCCACATCCGCACGCACACTGACTATGAATCCCAATGGTATAGTTTCAAAGAAATGGACGATTGGATAAAAACCCATTGGAGCGGAAAGACCTATCACTTTAAAACAAAATGCTTAGACAAATTGCGGGCCGAGCCTGCTCAAATATCAGTCCTTGACTCTGGTAATCTTCTCAAAGACTTATTTAAGCGCTGGCAGCTTAATTAATGCAGCATCGTTGGATTCAATACACAATCATCCTTCTTTATTTCGTATTCATTGTTGTAAAAGGATTACGCCATTCTAAAGACATAGATTCAAGTGATGACTTTTTAGTAGCAGGCCGGAGTATTGGGTGGTTTTTTCTTCTCTGTACTATGGGAGCAACTGTTATCGGGGGGGGAGCTTCCATCGGCGCGATCGGCAAAACCTATGAATGGGGCATCCTCATGCTTGTGGTTTCGGCCGGCTGGTATATTCATTTCATATTTTCAGGACTTTATGTTGCTCCATATTTCCGGAGAGAAAAACTTTATACTGTTGCCGGCTATTTTGGGAATCGCTTTGGAGAGAGAAGCCGCTTCTTAGCATTTCTTCTGTCGCTGTTTTTCTCTTTAGGTATTTTAGGCGCCCAAATGGTAGCTTTTGGAAAAATTATTACCACAATGATACCGGAGGTTTCCTATACGTGGGCTGTAATAATAGGAGGAGGAATAGTAATCGCCTACAGTACAGCTGGTGGGCTTTTAGCAGTCATTCATACTGATGTTTATCAATTTATAATATTGATAATAGGATTTGCCCTTACCCTTGCTCTTTGTGTGCCGGATCTACTTTCTCAAGGTGCCAAGATCTCTGCAGCAGTTCCAGCAGATTTTTTTAAGTTAGAAGGAGGAAAGGGTTGGCTGTTTTTAATCACTACCTTTATGGCATTTCTCTTAGGCGAAGCATTCGCACCTGGCTATGCAACTAGGTATTGTGTCGGGAAAAACATCAAAGAGACAAAAAAGGGCATTGTTGGAGCAGGCTTTTTCCTTGCATTCACATTTCCTGCAGTTTTATTCTTTATTGCACTTTACGCCAGACTACACTTCCCGAACATTGATTCAGAACAAGCACTGCCTATGACAATCATGAAATTAAATAATCCATTTATAGGAGGGATAATTATAGCAGCCCTAATGTGTGCAGTTATGTCATCTGCTGATTCGATCCTAAACTCATCAACAGCGATCTTTGTTAAAGATCTTTATGAAAAATACCTTTTCAAATCCCCAAAAAAACAAACAAAAGGACTCTTGATCGCCCGGGTCAGCTCGATATTTTTAGGCGCTCTGGGGATACTACTGGCACTGCTTCTTCCTAACATTATCGACATTTTACTATTAACCTACAACCTCTGGGCACCTGGAATCATTGTACCTGTCATATATGGCGTATTTTCAAAATTTAAATCAAAACGCTTAAATAATTTAATTTTTTATACCATTTTGTTTTCCACCCTGGCGACAATAGTCTTTATGTACACCGGATATAAGGAAACTATCCAGCCTAGTGTCTTTGGTGTATCTGTTTCCTTCTTGATTTTTTTTACTGGACGATATATTCAAAAAAACATATATATAAAGAAACACTCATGATCTCGATCGAACACGCGATAAGATTAGTATTAAATATTTCCCCTGAACCTGTAGCCTTATCAATAAAAAAAATAGCCGGAAGTAAAAGTATTCATTCTTTTCTCCGGACAGTAGAGAGAAGACGCCTTAATAAAATTAACAAACTTGAAAATGTACTTGTAATTCCAGATATTAATATCGGCGATGCAATCATATTGCAGTCTTTTTTATCCAACTTGAAAAAATGTTTTCCAGATATAAAAATCAACTATGCTTACCAATCCAAGTCTTTTCCTTTGATAAAAGCTAACCCTGAAATAAAAAACCATTATCCGATTTTTAAAAGCACAGGCTTTCCCTCCGAGGAAGACTTAGAAAACCTGAAAAATATAGTAGAAAGTAACGATTATGACCTGATCTTTAATTTTTGCCCCTATTTTTCCAGAAATACTTTTAGATCTGCCAAGGCTCCCGTGATCTATCCGATCAGGTTAATAGCAGAGATCATAAGAGCCTATTCCTCCCATAATCAGAAGGCTCAGATCACATTTCGTCTTAACAAATTCTCTGTCGGTCTGTTAAAAAAGATAGATTCAGATAAGGAACTGAATAACAGACCGGCTAGGGACCTGTCAAAAGGGCAGCTTTTTCTGACCGAACAGGTCTATCTTAAAACCATAAAAGTCATGGATAAATTAAGTATTTACCCTGATAAGGCAAACATCTTATATAACCCGGATTCCTCTTCCCGTTACACTTTAGTACCTCATTCTATTCAAGTCAGGTTATTAAAAGGTATTCTATCGCTTAAAAAACTCGACCATCTGCTTATGAACTGCGGTTTCACCTTTAAAGGAATTGAAAAAAAGCTGCTCGCAGAAATCCCATCCCATTTAAGAAAAAAAATAACCATAATCCCAAGAGACACTGAGATCGACATATATACTGGTCTCGTCGACAATGTGCGAATATTAATAACCGGGGATACAGCTCCGATACATATTGCCGCTGCAAAAAAATATATATTAGATTCAAATAATAGTTTTAATAATTCTACTGCAATAATCGGTATATTCGGTGCTACAAGTGCAAAAATCTATGGATACGATTCATATTTGCCTGACTATGTTGCTTCAGCCCAGAGTGCTCCATCAAAGATATTCGAGGGGGATCCTCCCTGCAAAAACATCACCTGCATTAATAAAATATTCAAAAGATGCCCAAAAGTAAGGTGTTTTGAAGGTGTTGACCCAGATGAGATTGTTGACTATGTCCGGGATTACTTAACTTGATCTGTATCCCTTGCCTTTTTTATCCTATCGGTTAAATAGAACAATATCGGAAGCATCACAAGAAAAAGGGTGAGGAAAATCGTTTTATCCTTTCCAAAACGTTCGACAAAATCATAAAGTTCATCAAACCATAGGGTCCATGAGATTATTCCGACCCACATGGGAGGGAGGACGATAAACAACGTTTCCCTGGCGTTATATCCTTCCAAATGGGCAATATAAGAGCCAATAACTGCCCCAGTCCAGGGCAAAGGTATCCACACAAAAAAAGAAATGCCAAACCAGTTCCATTTTTTTAAAAATTTCTTTTTCTTTTCTGCCTTCTTCTTCAAAGATTCAATCGGTCCCTTAAAGATCTTAAATCTTTTCATCCGCTCAGAAAAAAGCACAAACAAAGAATACATCAATAAAAGATAAGTAGTATTATAAAAGAGTATTATTAAAATCACGAGATAAGAAGGGAGATCGTTTTCCAATCCTACTGCAATAAACGCAAGCCTTCCCCCCAGGTGATTTGCTCCCACCATGGATGATATAATCGCAGCAAAATAGGAATTCGTAAAAACAAAAAAAACAAAAAGCGTAAGTTCTGCCACAAGTAAAATAACACCTGCTGCAAGTATAGCGCTTTTCTTCATATCAATCCATATATCCCAGACTCCGAAGCTTCTTGCGGATCTTCTTATCTTCCTTGAAATTTATATTATCCTCGGAAATATCTCCTCTACTATGTCCCTGCTTCAGCATACTATTTCTTTTTTTATCTAATTTTTTTATAAAGCCGTCGAGTCTCTGTCTCATTTCAGCAGCTTTTTCTTTATTTTCGTCTGCAATGTTGTTTTTTTCACCAGGATCTTTTTCCAGTTCATACAACTCCTCAACTCCGGCATGGACTTTTTGACAATAATTACACATCCCAACTCCATCCGGAGCATAAATATATTTAAAATTTTTCGTCCTCAATCCGACCTTTCTTTGGACATAAGACTCCTCATTAAAAACAAAGTCCCGGATTTCATCTTTCTCTCCTCTAACCAATGGAAATAGGCTTAAACCATCAAAAGCAAAATTTTTATAATCAATATTTAACATCTCGCAGATAGTCGGCGCTAAATCAATATGCTGGACTAACCCTGGCACCTCCTTTGCCTGGGAAAAAGTTTTAGAACAAAACAAAAGCAGGGGAACATGAGTCGTCACCTCATAGAGGCCGTGGTGGTCAAAAAATATATCATGTTCGCTCAAGCTTTCACCATGGTCAGAAGTGATAATCACCAAAGTATCATCCAGAAGTTCTTCTTTTTTTAAAATATCGAATAACCTTCCCATCTGCTGGTCAATATAACTTACAGCACCACAGTATTTTGATTCTAAAATATCCTTTTGAGAAACACGTTGCTTTTTCTTTTTATAATATTTCCTGGGACAATTATAAGGAGTATGTGTATCCCAGTAATGGAGAAAAAGAAAAAAATTTTCATTTATCGCTTTATGAATCATATCCTCGGCCAGCCCGGTAACATATCCTGCATCCTGAATTCTGGCCAGTTCAAAGGTAAAACGAAATGTCCGCAGCACATCTCTAAGGCCTTTCCACTTTGAACGTACTGAAGACTTCCTTTTTTTTGAATAAATTTTAAGCAGGCTAAAATTAGCAACTATATATTTTAAATGGACATATGGTAGGGTGATAAAACAATAAAAAAACTTTCTAAAAAAATTCCCCCCGGGTTTATAGCCATAATAATCAAATCCCTTATTAAACCATCTATCCATCCAGTCAATGGCAAAAGTTTTATAACCATTTTGCTGCAGAATCTGAGAAAGCAATTTTATATCCAGATTTTTATATGTGTTAATATCCTCCGGTTTGATTTTGTCCCCATGATGAATGATTCCATGGGTTCTGGGATATCTTCCAGAAAGAATAGAAGTCAGACTTTGGTCGGTTGTATTCCAACAAGAGTAAACATTTTTAAAGAGGACGCTTTTTCCTGCAATTTTATCAATATTAGGGCTTGCCCCTGGATCTCCTCCATAGCAGCCTAAATTTCTGGCCCGTAAGGCATCAATTACAATTAGGATGATATTAGGCTTGCCCGGTTTTTTACTCTTCATCTTCCTGACTCCTTCTCAATTCTTATCAATAAATGATATCAGCTTCTGTCTGCGGCTGGGACGTCTTAATTTTCGCATAGCTTTAGCTTCGATCTGCCTTATCCTCTCACGTGTAACCTTAAACTGCTGCCCTACTTCTTCCAGTGTATGTTCATTGCCGTCACCTAACCCGAATCTCATTTTTAAAACTTTAGCTTCTCGCTCAGAAAGGCCCTTTAATGCTTCTTCAATATTTTCCCTTAGATTTATATTGACAACAGTATCCGAAGGGGAAGGAATATTTTTATCTTCAATAAAATCTCCTAACTGACTATCCTCCTCTTCTCCGATAGGAGTCTCAAGGGAAATGGGCTGACGAGAAATTTTAATGATTTTTCTGACTTTATAAACCGGGAGGTTCATCTTTTTTGATATCTCTATATGGGCCGGCTCCCTGCCTTTCTCCTGAACAAGAGATCGGCAGACCCTGTTCAGTTTATTTATGGTTTCTATCATATGCACTGGAATCCTAATCGTTCTTGCTTGGTCAGCGACAGCTCTTGTTATAGCCTGCCTTATCCACCAGGTCGCATAGGTAGAGAATTTATACCCTCTTCTATATTCAAATTTATCTACCGCTTTCATCAAACCGGTATTTCCTTCCTGGATCAAATCAAGAAAGGGAAGCCCCCGGTTAGTATGTTTTTTGGCAATCGATACTACAAGTCTAAGATTTGCTTCAACAAGCTCTTTCTTTGCCTGATTGCCGATCTTCTTCTCTGTAATAATAATTCGAAATATTTTTGTAAGCCCTTGAAAATCAACTCCGATCTCTTTTTTATGCTTTCTTATCTGTTTATTTTTTCGCCTGATTTTCAGCCTTATTTCTCTTTTTGTCTTTTCCTTGCGGGCACGCTTAAGTGATAACTTCAGTTCATCTTTTTCATCTTCAAGCTCCTCCATAATCATTCTTCTTCTGCTTAAAGCTTCAATGATTTCTTCTGCAAACTCCGGGCGGATGTTCAGGTTATCTAAAAGATACCCGATCTTTATAACCAGACGTCCCCGACAAAATCTATTCTTTCGATTTGCCGGGATATTCTCTAACTGGGAATTCAGTTCTTCTGTCTTTCTTATCTTATTTAAAATCCGCTTTCTGATCCTCTCCTGTTCTTTCTCTGTAATATCGCTTTCTTTAATATCAAAATAGTTATATAGCTTTACATCTCCTTCCTTAATTCTTTCTGCCAAATAGAATAATTCATTAACAATCAGTTTTGTTTTTGCTAGGGTTTTAACAGTATTTTTATTGCTTTTTTCTATCTGTTTGGCAATGGTGATTTCACCCTCTCGTGTAAGAAGAGGAATACTTCCCATTTCCCTCATATAGAGCTTTAATGGGTCTGATGTGCGTTCCAGCCCCTCAGCCAAAAGAGAAGCGTCCTTCTTCCTTTTTGCGACAGCCTTGCTTTTCGTATGATAAATAGTTATTCCATATTCTGGCAGGGAATCAACAAATTTATTACATTTATCTATTGAGCCTACACTTTCTTCAAAAACTCCAACAATATCATCCAGTAAAAGATATCCCTGCTTTTTTCCCTTAGCAATAAGCTTACGAACCTCTTCTTTTTCGTTTCGCTGAGGTTTTTGACTTTTTCTGCTTTTTATTTTTTTGCTCATCATTCGGACATAGTCATAAAGTTTGCAACAAATTCTACTTTATAATTCCTTAGGGGAATTTATGAAAAATCAAAAGAATCAAAACTTCATTGCTTATTTATTTTTACATATTTCTATAAAAAAATCAATTTTTCGGAGATTTTGAGCTCTCTAGCTTGTAGTCAAAATGAATAATCTGCTCAATAAGGTCCAGTCCCCCCACTCTGTTCGCCCAATTTTCATATACCTCAATAGAAGCTCCTGAAAAATCCTTCCTGTCCGGATAGGTAATATTCACACCGGCATCTTTTAATTTTTCCAGCACAAGCTGGTCATTTTCCTGATACCAGCGGCGTTCTTTATCGATCATCACTGCAGCCGCATCATCAATTATTAGCTTATATTCCTGAGGCAGCCGTTCGTAAAAATAACGGCTCATAATGACATATTCTATCAAATGGATCCAACCTGCCATAGTCCAATAAGGCGCAGGTTCGTAAAATTTCTTGGAATAATAATTGGTATTAGCCGCTTCCGCCCCATCAATAACATGCTGTTCAAGGGCAGTATACAATTCCCCATAAGCCATAGGCAAAGGATTGGCACCAAAAGCTTTGAACGCATCCAGATGAAGCGGATTCTCCATAGTCCTTATCTTCAAACCTTTAAGGTCATTTATGGAATCTATCGATTTATCCACAGTCATTATATGCCGAACTCCAGCATCAAAATATCCCAGCAGATGAAATCCGCGCCGGGCAAAGGCTGGGCGCAAATCCTTCCCTATTTCAGAATCGAGAACCGCATAAAAATGTTTCCTATTCTCAAAGAGAAAAGGCAGTTCAAAGATGTTAACTTCTTTAACAAAACTTGCCATTACACTAGCAATATTGCTCATTTGAATAGTGCCAAGTTGAATTCCTTCCACTACATCCCGCTGATTTCCCAACTGATTGTTGGGATAGATCTCTACCACAAGCTTTCCGGCTGACTTTTCTTCAACAAGTTTTTTAAACAGTTTTAGAGCTCTTACCTGAGGCTCTCCCGGATTCTGGCTAAGACTGGCTTTTATCACAAAATGCCTTTCTCCTATCCGGCACCCAATCCCCAAAATAATCATTCCAAAGATAACTGCGATCCTTAATTTACGCATTTTTCTCCATTTGCCATTTTCTACTTTACCCCCCCCATTTAACATTTCACTTTCTTCCGATTTTCCATTTTCTATTTACTATTTTCTGCTTTCTATTATTTCCCAAGCTGATTCGGAATCCACATAAACGTCTCTGGTAAGTAAGTTACGATCAAGAGGATTATCAACATAGCTGCGATTATAGGAATTACTTTAGGAGTGACTTCCCTAATAGTTTTACCTGAAAGGCCGCAGGAAACATAGAGAGTAGCTCCATATGGCGGCGTGATATATCCGATTGCCAGGTTGACAGTAGCAATGATCCCGAAGTGGACAGGATTTATGCCAAAGCTCGCAGCAACCGGAAACAGAATAGGCATAAAAACTATAATGGCTGAAAAACTTTCCATAAACATACCGATTAGCAGAAGGATAAAATTAAGAAAAATTAAAAATAACGTCTTACTCCCAACGTTTGCCTGGAGAAAATCTCCCAGTAACATAGGCAAGTGTTTTACTGTTACCAGCCAGGCAAAAAGCATTGCAGTTGCAGCAATAAACATGACCTTACATGAAGTCTCTGCAGACTTTAGAAATATTTCCGGTAGGTCTTTAATGGATATTTCTTTATAAATAAAAAGCCCTACCACCAATCCATAGATTACTGCTACCACAGCAGCTTCTGTAGCAGTGAAAACTCCGCTTAAAATGCCAATTATAATAATAAATGGCAGCCCCAGGCCTGGAAGGGCTATTTTCCCAGTCCTAAAAACCCGTCGTAAACGAAATTTTGTTACGGCCAGATATGCTCTACCTCCTCTTAATGCATGCAGATATGATACCACCATTAAGCCGATTCCTATCAGGACTCCGGGGATGATTCCCGCTAAAAATAGACGCGCGACTGATGTATCCGTTACATATCCTATCAAGATCATCATAATACTCGGAGGTATTATCGGTCCTATTGCACCGGCTGCCGCCTGTAGGGCTGTTGCAAAACGCATATCATAGCCTTTATCTTTCATGGCAGGCAGCAATATTGCCCCCACTGCAGCTGTGTCTGCAGTGGAAGAACCGGAGATCCCGGCAAACACCATGGAAGCAAGAACTGTTACCATTCCCAGACTGCCTCGAATAAATCCAAAGCATGCTCCGGCAAAATCAACAACCCGCTGCGAAATACCTCCCCTGTCCATTAAGGCTCCAGCCAGCATAAAAAGTGGTAAGGCCATAAGCGGCCATGAGTCAAGGGCAGTGAACATCCTCTGTGGTACTAAAACCAGGGGCAGGGAATTGTCCCCAATAAGAGCAAACAGAGAGCCTACCCCTAAGGCAAAAGCCACCGGCATTCCGATAAGGAAAAAAACCAGCAAAGAAATAAATAGAACTAACATGTCTTAAAGTCTTTATCTTTCCGGAAAATTTTTTTAACCGACTCTACGGTTTTTAAGACTGCCTCAATCAACATCAACAGCCCCCCCAGGGGAAAGACCAAATAAATTAAAGACATTTTGATCTGTATAGCAGCAGAGACCTGATACTGACCGGCAAGCATAAGCCTTACCCCGAATATGGCCACAACTGCAACATAAAAGACCACTAACACGTTTGTAATAATTTCTATCCCTCGGTTTATTTTCCAGGTTAGTCTATGGCTGATATAATCGACGGCCAGGTGACTACCCTTACGGATACAGATTGAGGAAGCCAGGATTATGATCCAGACCTGGCAGTAACGCGCTAGCTCTTCGCTCCAGGAGGGGGGGCTGTTGAAAACATAACGGGCAACTACCTGCAGAAAAACAACAGCTACCATAGTAAAAAACAGGACTATGATCACAATTTCGGTAGCTTTCCGGATAAACTTCAAATGTATTCCATTTTCCTAATCAATGCTGCTTTGCTTTAAATAATTCAGGGAATTCATCTAAGGGGATCGGCCCTGCGCGCAATATGGTGTCCATAAATTCCAGAGTGCAAAATTCATCCCCGCGCCGTTTCATCTCATCCTTATATACCTCTGTAAACATCTGATTACCCAAAAAATAAGATGTGATCTGCATAGGTGAACGCATCAACCTGCCCCAAAGGCTTTTAGCAAACTGGGGTGCAAGTAAAGAGGTCTGAATGGAAAAATCCAAGATCTTTTCTTTTTCCCAGCCATTACAGTGGGCCTGCACACTGGTATAGGCCCGGTTGGCATTCTCCAATCTTTTCCGTAGTTGGGCCAGGCGGGTAAGTTTATTTCCATTATCCCAACCCGCATCCAGGGCAACCCGTTCGCAAAGAGTAGCCCAGCCCTCGGAATAGAGGCCATAAGGAAATAAAACCCGTACATGATGCGGGTTCTCCCTGGCGATCTTGGTCTGGATGTAGTGTCCGGGAAATAGTTCATGAATTACAATAAATTTTTTAAAATGATTATTAAAAGAGCGCCAGAATTCCTCTCTTTCCTTTTGGGGATGAGTGTCCGGTATAGTCGCCAGGTTCCAGGTTGTCCAAGGATTTGGGTGAAAGGGAGGAGCAGGCTGTACAAAACCTATACGCGCCATAGGGCCTGAGCTTTCCGGGGCCAGTTCTATGCTAAGAGTCTGATGCGCAGGAATTGTGGCGATCTTTTTTTCCCTTACAAACTCTTCCGCTTCTTTGGCAAATCCTCTAAGTAGATGCAGATATTCCTGCTCACCGGCAGGATGATTTTTCTCCATATCACTAAGTGCTCTCTTCACTAGAGAATCAATATCCTCCGGGACTTTGCGTGCGGGATAAGCCTCCTTAAAATATTCCAACGATAGGTCGGCCATCATTTTCCTAACCGTCTGGATTTCTTCTAAGGCCATCTTTTCCAGCTGTTCCGGAGTCAAATCTATATCCGCGTAAAGTTTAAGCATTCCGGAATATTTTTCGCGTCCCAATATCTGACTGTCAGATAAAGTTAGGTTTGGAAAAATGTTTTCCTTAATATAGGATATCAAGCCCCGGATCCGGGCTGCGGTATCGTGGCATTCTGCAGCAAATTCTTTTTTCTGGGCAGAGGGAACCAAAATATCCATAATTTCAGGAACCTCTTCTCCGTAATAAGCGGCAGCTCGCTCTAATCCCGCAAGGCTTCTTTCCATACTTTTCGGGCTTCCATTTTCCAACATCTGCTCAGCTGCTGCGCAAATCCTGCTCACATCATCAAGGCGTTTAGAGATGATCCTGTATTTTTCATCAGGTAAAAGAAGCTCAGACTCTAGAATTCGGGGGATTGCCTGGGAGACAAGCCGGCTATAAAAAGAAATAGAATTTATATGCGGTTTTTCCTCTTCCCATTTTTTTAGTTCCTGTTTAATCTGAGTCTTTAGCAATCTTAGATCTATCCTGTCACTCTGGGGCAGATCAGGCCCAAGAGCATTTACTTTCTCTAAAAAATTCTGATTAAAGAATATCCACTTGTCAATTTGCTTTGCTGAGTAATCTTCAAAAAGAAATATACTCTCAAGAAAGCCCCGGGAATATGCCCGTGAAGGATAAAATGATTTCCAGGCTTTAATGTACTGAGAGCATAATTCCCCGGTATTTGAAGATAATTTAAACTCTTTTTCACAAGAAAAATTTAACATACAGAACAGAAGCAACAGACATATAATTAGTTTGCGCATAAAAATCCTCCCTGATTTTTTTTCTCAATTACCTTGCACACATTGTCAGTGTAACAAATTCTAACCTGAATTATTCATTAAAAATGTCGATATATATAATATAAAGTAAAATTCAAATTGTAAATTGTTTCATTTTAAATCCGCTAATAATCTAAATATTACATGATACCGACGTTTCTTATGAATGATTAAGGTTACGAGCCGGCCTGGATACTGGTAAATCCCGGAGAAAGCCATCCGGAACAACGCGGGCATGGTTCCTCGAGAGAATCTCGAGAAGAGCGTTGTGAGGACAGGAAGGGATTTCCCCGCTGGGGAAAATCCCTGTCTTTCGAAGGGACTTACCTGTGTCTATGCCAGCTCTTAACTAACCTTAATTATTCATGTGGAATAAAAAGGCAAGACTGTATGTCTAATCTATGATACAAGTATACGCCTAAATAAGAGGCTTAAACTGAAAGAAAAACAATTACTAATAGATGCCCGTAACGGTGATCATGATGCTTTTAAAAAGCTTATTAAAAAATATGAAAACCAGGTGGCAGCTACAGTGATCAGTATGTTAGGATACGGTCCTGAAGCAGAAGATGTGGGACAGGAAACATTTATCCGTTTCTATAGAGCGCTGGACAAATTCCGGGGGGAATCAAGCCCCGGCACATATCTGACCCGGATCGCGGTCAACCTGAGTTTGAATGAACTTAAACGCCGCCAACGCCACAGAAAATTCTTTTATGCAAGATCGGAAGAAAAGATATCGAATTTGCCTGATCCAAAAGGGTCAAGCAATCACCATGAATTGAAAAATCTAGTCCGATGGGGCCTGCAAAAATTGGAGCCTAAGTTTCGCACAGTCCTTGTTTTACGAACGATAAATGGATATACCAGCAGAGAAACCGCTGAGATATTAGACCTTCCCATCGGAACAGTACTCTCTCGGCTGGCCCGGGGACAGGCAAAGCTTAAAAAAATACTGGCTCCGCTTTTATGGGAAAAGAATGAACAAAAAGGGGATGGAGATGAATAAAAATATTTTAAAATTGCTTTACCGCTCTTTTGACAGCAAGCTAAATGAAAAAGAGCAAAACCAGCTAAACATAGCTCTGAAAAAATCAGCTCAACTTCGCCGAGAAAAAGAGCAGATCACAACTCAACGTAAAGCTCTTTCCGGCACTGGAGGGCAGTCTTTCAAACCCTTCTTTGCAGAGCGGGTCATCAAGCAGATCATATCCCAAAAAGAAAGAGAAAACGGCTTGGAAGCTTTTTACGAAGCGATTAAGCACGTATTCCGCCGATTTGCTGTTGTTGGGGCCATCGTTATGCTGATTTTGGTAACTTATAACCTGGGCATCGGGGATAATTTTTCTCAGGAGGAAGCTTTTTATGCCTCAGATTTAACCTATGAAGAATTACAACAACTGCCTTTGTTTTAAAGGGAGAAAGTAGCATGAATGTAAAAACTAAAACAACTTTCATCATAATAGTCACCCTGATAATAGGAATTGCAATCGGAGCAATGCTCAACCGGGCTCTCTTGCAGCATCACATAAAAAAAACTTTCTCCTATCGAAATCCTGACCGCCTTCCGGTTTTTTATGAAAGAATACTTGACCCAAATGTGGAACAGACTCAAAAAATAAGGTCCATCCTAAAGAAACACGCCTTAACAGTTTCTAAAATCCGTTACAATTACCAGGAGCAAATGCTGGCTGCCAATGAATCCTTCAAAACAAAGCTCTATCCCCTTTTAACTCCGGCCCAAAAAAGCCGCCTCAATAGAGGCCCCTTTAACCGCTGGCAATTTCTCAGGCGGGGAGAAAGGTTAAGGAATCTCCCTCAAAAGAATAATTTTATCCAGAGCCGGCTTAGCTTTCTAAAAAAAGAATTGTCTTTAACTGAAGTTCAGGCTGAAAAGATCAAACAAATCCTGGCAAAGCACTCCCCGGATCAAAATCCTAAACGAGGAGAGAACAGGCTCAGGGATCAGAGGCCCGGGACTTTTATCAAAGAAATAGACCGGGCTATTCAAGAAATTCTGACGGAAAAACAGAAAGAGAAATATATACGCCTCCAAAAAGAAAGACCTATTAATCAGAGATAAAATTTTCCATTTTCCACGCTTGGGAAAATCCCTATACCGGATTATTAATACGGATTATTCCTTACCCTCTATTTCATCCGCAATGAATCCAGCATCATATAGCTTGCGTAGGCCTTCAATAATATAGGCTGTATGCACGGAAACTGCTCTGCTTTTTACCTCATCATACATAAAACGGCCAGATAAGCTCTCGATATTGCCGTCAAAGATCAATCCTACAATCTCAGCTTTTCTATTAATAACCGGTGAACCGGAATTTCCTCCAATAATATCGCAGGTACTGACAAAATTAACAGGGGTGGAAAGATCCAGCTCATCTTTGCGGTCCCAGAACCGCTGAGGTAGAGCATATTCCCCCTTATTACCAAAACTGGATGCCCGATCAAAAACTCCATACAGAGAGGTTTTCCAGGGGGCCCGCGTTCCATTATAGAGATAACTCTTTACGGTTCCGTAAGAAAGCCTCAGGGTGAATGTAGCATCGGGATAGGCATCCGTGCCATAAGCAGCAAAACGGGCTTTAGCAATTTTTTCTCTAGCCTGGGCAATAACACTTTCTACGTTATCCCGGTTCCACTTCTCTTTTTTCCTTAACAAAGGATCTATCTTTCTCACCAGGACAATTAAGGGATCTTTACAATTTGCAACAGCTTCCTGCCCCCCTTCGATCAGTTTTTTTCTAAACTTCGGATCATCCAGTTTTGTCCCCCCGATCACTTCTTTGGCCACTTCATCCGGACTGTGACCGGCAAGAACGAGTTTAACAAATTCATCACCTTTTCCCAGCCCATCAAGGGACAGCTGCAGGGTAAAGCTTAAAACAGCTTCTTCCATATCTTTAAATACTGGAGCGGGAGAAAAAAGTCTGAATTTGAATTCATTTAATCCTGATTCATGATACCCGGGCAACCGCTCTGCATCCGGCTTTTTCACTTCCACGACATAACGGACGATACTGGTCGCTATCCCAGGCAGGCGGTAGCCTCTAAGATTCTGATAAAACTGCAGTAAAGCGACTTTCCTATTTTCCTTGACTACTTTTTCAATAATATCCCAGGCATCGCTGTAGGATTTACTCAGATTCTGATTTTTACTGACGGTGCGACGGAATTCTTTTTCATTCTTTTTACGCTTAGCCATAAGTTCTTCGTCTAATAAACCGTTGTATTCCCCTGTCAACGCCTTTTTTGAATTTTCAAGTCCGAAAATCATCCCTAAGGAAAGACGCTGCTGCTCCTGTCCTTTTTTTGCATATTCCCGTAATGCTTTAAGATATTTATCTATATATTCTAATATCAAAGGGTAACGGAAATCACGTGCCATTTCGAGTTCAGCATAGGTATAAAGTCTATCGGTTGAGCCGGGATTACCTGAAACAAAAACAAGTTCGCCACCCTGTGCCCCCTTTGAATTCCATTTAAGAAAATGCGGCGATTTGATCGGCTGGTTTTTTTCATACGCTCTGAAAAAAGCCATATCCAGGTCATAGCGGGGATAAGTGAAATTATCAGAATCTCCCCCGAAATAGGCTGCCTGGCGTTCCGGAGCCATTACTAAGCGAACATCCGTGTATTTCTTATAGCGGTACAGCCAGTATTCGCCGCCGTGGTATAGATCGATAACATTAGAACGCAACCCGGTTTTGTCCAGGCTCTCCTTTTCAATCTTTGCCATCACTGCCCGGCGTGCTTTTAAAGCTTTCGCATCACTCATGTCTTTCTCAACAGCAGCCCTTACTCTTTCTGTAACATTTTCCGTGAAAATTAAAACATTCAGTTCAAGGTCAGGACATTTTATCTCCTCCTCTTTAGTGTTGGCTAAAAATCCAGTGTTAACATAATTTTCCTCTCCGCTTGAAATTTTTTGAAGCTGGCCCATAGCAACATGGTGGTTAGTCAATACCAGTCCGTTGGGACTAATAAAGGAACCTGACCCTCCATCCATAAAGCGGACACTGGCTAATCGGACATGGTCCAGCCATTCCTTGGAGGGAACAAACCCATATTTTGCTTTAAGGATTTTACTGGGGTGGTTATCAAAGGTCCACATTCCTTCATCCAGGGAGGAATAAGAAAAATCACCCGATACAAATAAAAGCAGAGTTGAGATAAAAATAATACTTAAGCTGCGTTTTAACAATTTCATAAAGCACCTCTTTTAAAAAAGTGCTTTTATTATACCTTATATTTATTTATGAAAAAAGGGATGTGAGGCGAATTTTTAAATATATGTTAAAGGGGAAAACGGATTTTTACTATAGTCCCCTGATTAATTTTACTCTGCACATCTATCGAGGCGCTGTGTATGTCAGCCACCCATTTTGCTATCGAAAGTCCTAATCCAAACCCCCCGCTTTCCTTGCTGCGGGATTTGTCCACCACATAGAAACGGTCAAATATAAAAGGCAGCGACTCTTTAGGAATTCCGATCCCAGTATCCTGAATGCAGATCTGAGCATATCCCTCTTTTTTCTCCAGCCTGACCTCAACATTGCCTTTGGGAGGAGTATACCGAATAGCATTATCAATAATATTGGATATAAGCCTTTTTAGGAGAGCTTTGTCTCCTTTAATCGATACCGGTGTAACCTCTTTAATAGCAAACTCCAATTTCTTTCTTACGGCCGTCTGCTCGCGGCTCTCAAAGACTTTAAGCAAGACATCATCCAGGTGGAGATAAGCATCTAACTTCCTTTTATCTAATGTTTCTATCCGGGAAAGGAAAAGCAGCTCGTCGATTATTTTTTCCATCTGCAGGGTTTCTTCCAGTACACTTTTTAAAATATCTTTATACTCTTCTTTTTTTCTCTCTTTTCGCAGAAGAACTTCGATTTCACCGCGGATAATAGTCAAAGGAGTTCTCAGTTCATGAGAGACATCTCCAGAAAACTGCCGTATTTTCTTAACTGATTTTTCCAGACGTGCGATCATCTCATTAAAAGTGTCCACCAGGGCACCGATCTCATCTTTACGGTTTCCGGAATCTATCCGCAGGGAAAGGTCGTCCGCTGATATCTCATTTGCGGTTCTGACTACACTCTTAACCGGCTGCAATGCCTTCCTGATAATAAAACTACCCCCTAATGAAGAAAATAAAACCAGCAACGGTCCTCCGATGATCAGGATGAACAACAACTCTTTTAAAGCATTTGTTGTTTCCTCCAGAGATATCCCTACCTGAACAATATTAGGGCCTCTAACCGGAAACAGGACCACACGTAGGGGATAGGAGCTGAGTTTTTTCTCAGTAACAGTTATATATACCAGGTCATCTATATCAGCCCTGTCGGCTTTATAATAATATCTGGTATCAAGCACAAAAAGGCCCTCCGGGATTTTTTTGGAGCGGATAATTTTATCAATACCTCTGATATCAGAATCCTTGTCTCTCCGTTCTCTGATCTCTACCATCTGAATAAAGGGATCATAGCTTCCAAACTCGTCTTCCATTCGATTGATGGCATCTTCCCAGGTAACTCCATGTCTCCAGTACCATTCGTCATTAACATCATTAGCGATCTCAAGCAGTGTCTGTTCCAGCTCATCCATGAGTCTTTCTTTAAAGGTTTCATAGAGGAAAACCCCAGCAATTCCGATGATAATACTCAGTATCACCACATACCATATGGTTAGTTTAAAACTGAGGGATTTAAATTTTTTGATTTTCATCGATCTGATACCCATGGCCTCTGATCGTTTTTATTAGTTTTACACTTGAATCTTTATCGACTTTATTTCTCAAGTGATTGATATAAACATTTACAATATTACTGATGCCATCGTAATCCATATTCCAGACATGCTCAAGGATCATAACCGGAGTAACAATTCTTCCCTTACTCCGCAGCAGGTATTCCAGCAAGGCATACTCTTTTCCGGTCAGAACGATCTTTTTGCCGGCCCTGGTAACAAGCCGCCGGACAGGATCCATTTCCAAGTCACCGGCTTTTAACACTTTGGTCTTATAATCCTGATTCCTGCGTAAAAGAGCCCTGATGCGGGCAAGGAGTTCTTCAAAAGAGAACGGTTTGGTCAGATAGTCGTCAGCACCCTCGTAAAGGCCGCTTATTTTATCTTCCACTGTATCTTTTGCTGTAAGCATGATGACCGGAGTCAGAATAGAATTTTCCCTCATCTCCCGGCAGATTGTAAAACCGTCCTTTCCCGGCAGCATGATATCAAGGATAATAACATCATAAGTATTTGTCTGAGCAAAATAAAGCGCATCTGCTCCATCTCTGCATATATCAACAGCATATTGCTCTTCGCCCAGGCCTTTTTCTAAAAAGCGCCCTACTTTTTTATCATCCTCAACTACTAAAATCCTCATATGCCTTTTATCTATACCTTCCCTGTCTGGAACCTCCAAAACGCGGGTTTACAACATTGCTAAAAACAGAGCCGAAAGTATAATTCAGCCCCATGGATATATTATAATCATACTCGGTAGCAAGCTCCTTTCTTTTTAACAAAATCTCATCAAGAGAGGTTTCTCCCCTGGGAAGTGAAAGCTGGTCGTGTACCCTTTCAAATCTGCCGCGCAAATTCCAGGACAGGCCTTTAAATATTCTAACTGAAAAAAAACCATTCAACCTAAGCCGGTTCTTTTCAAAGTCATGAAAATAATGCGATCCTTCCAGCGAAGTTGATACGCTTCCCCAGGGCTCTCTAATTTCCAGGCTTATAGTAAGAGATTCATTATACAGTTTATCTGATTTTTTTTCATAGACGGTCTCTTCTATATAATTTACATCATTAAAACCAATCTTATAGAGACAGCGCAGTTGTCTCCTGGTAGATAGAGAATAGAGGAAAAAATTATACTCAAGGGCAGGGGAAAAAGAATACAGAGACTTTATATTACTGTAAGTCGAGGAAGAAGCTTCAAGCCAGCCTCCTGCAGACCAGTGCTCGTTTATGCTTTTTACTACTAATCCCCTTAAATTTTTACTCTTGGAAATACTGGTGATGGAATAATCCTCATAATCATATTTGTTCTCATTATAATCCAAGGAAGAACCCAATTGAATTTTTAAGTCAGGAGTTACTCTATTAGCAGAAAAATCCAAATCAAATTCCCGGGATGTTTGGCTTGATTCCCCGCCTAATTCTCCATCCACGCCTATGTTAAAGACCCAAAAATCCCAATTATCCTTTACAGCTGTAGGTTCCATCTTCTTTTGTTTAAATTGGATGGAAATATGTTCTGCGATCGGTGTTTTCATAATAAATGGGAACAGCCCTTTTTTTATAACTTCAATCATTCCTTCACGAATCTCATCCCTGGTATCAGTTTTATGTGAAACATAGATGAGAGTATTTTTCATGCCGTCAAACTTTTTAAGACCGATAAACGTCAGGGTATATTCGCGACCGCCGCTTCCTGTCCCCTGGTCTGTTACCATTAGGTGAATATCAGCATCCTTTCGGTCTCTTACATAATTGACATACGTAATCTCTGTCCGGATATAGTCTCTGTCGCAACGCCAGCAATCAATAAATACCTTGGGGGCATTTTCTTTTAACTCATTGATGTTTGTTTCATTGTTTTCTGAATAAATGTTTGGACTCCAAATAATACATCCAAGGATCAGCATAACAACATAGAACAAGAAGTTTCTCTTCATGTTATCTCTCCTTTCTAAGCCTGAACTATTCATAAAAAAATGGCGATGTTGCTATTAATATTTTCTTTTCAATGATATACGAGATTCTTTCGAGAATGATTATTGCAACTTTTTTCTCGTTTTTATTTTTAATTTTAATCGCCATTTTTTTACCTTTCAGGCGAGCCAATCTTACTGCATCTGCTTCGTTGCAGGGCATTCGCGGTGAAGAACCACAGCTTCATACCCTACTCCTCTCATCTACAGCAACCTCGACTCGTGAATAATCCAGGCTATTTTTCTATTCAGGAATTATAGCAGAAAAATATTAAATTAAGATTAAATTAAGATTAAAATTTTTTAATAATCCTTCTTACCCTGAATAATCCTTTAAGCATTCTAGGGGCATCCGAACCCGGACGCATCCTGGTATCCAGGTCGCAGCTCCATTCCACCGGAAATTCCTCAATACTATAACCATTATGCAGGGCCCGCATAAGAATCTCTATATCAAACAGAAAACCTATAGTTTCACATTCCGCAAACAGCTTTTTAGCAATTTCTCCTCTAAAGATTTTAAACCCGCACTGAGAATCAGTGACCTGCTTGGGAAGCCCTGCCACCCACACTGCAGCCTTGAGAAAAAACCATGATAATATCCGCCGCTTCAAAGGGCGGTTCCTGCAGATTACAGTCTTTTTCAGCCGCCGTGAAGCCAGAGCAACATCCAGTTTCCCGGTACGGATACGTCTGATAGAAGGCAAAGCATTTCTATAGGGAATACAGGTGCCGCTGTCTGCAAACAATACTATCTCACCCCGGGAAGCTTTAACTCCTGTTTTAACCGCAAATCCCTTGCCTGAATTTCTCTCCAAGCAGATAACCTTGCACTCTACAGTTTGAGGGACAGGAGTGTTTCTCGCTGTCTCAGCCGTATTATCCGTGCTGCCGTCATCAACTACAATAACCTCTCCCTTAAAACCCGCCTCGCAGAAAAATGAAGCAGCAGCTTCTACATCATATCCAATCTTGTGGGCCTCATTTAAGGCCGGGATTACAATTGAAATATCCATTAGCGTTCTGCCTGTTTCTGTAAAAATTTATTCCACAAGTCCTGGCGAATATGTACAGCCAGCAGCACTTCGGGACGCAATCCGTAAAACTCAGACTGATAATCATCCCCCAAAAGAACCTGCAGTTTATCAAGTTTATCAATTGAAGATATTATCACAGGAACACCAGGTATTTCACCGGCCGCACCAACCTCCTGCCAGTATCCTACTCTGGTGAATTTTCGCAAGTACCAGGGCAAAGGCCAGGTTTCATACGGGCCGGTAATCACTTTAATAAGCATCTGCTTATGGTCCGGATGCAGAAGAGCTATATCCTCAATACGTTGGACAAGATTTAAAAAATCAGTAGAAGTATGAGCATATACATACGGGTTACGGGGGTCTGCAAAGTATTTAAAATTGGCCCGGTAACTCTGAGCTCCAAGATTGAATATCCCCAGGCCCAACAGCAATAAAACCACTCCTCGTGTCCAGATTTTATGTGTTTTCCTGATTAAAAAAACCACCCCTTCACCAGCCAGAAGGATCATTCCCATATAGAAAGGAAGAATATTCCAGGGGGTTTTATATGCTATCAGGGAAAATATTATAGTAGAGAGCAGCGTATAGAAAAAAACAAACCGTATAAAGACATAACCTGAACCATTTTCTCTCCTGGCTTTAAAAGCAGAGAAACATCCGCCAGCTGCCAGGATTAAAATAAGCGCTTCACTCCAGACCGGCCCGGGCCCGTATCGAGAATAAGCCAACATCTTAATATAGTAATACCAGGGATGGACATGCATCCCGGCCTCCCCTGCCCGGCTGAAATAAGACCCAAATGCCAGGAGAGAATCCAAAGGGCCGCCAGGGTTTCTAAAAAATGAAGAATAAAACAGCCCGGAAATCAGCAGGGCAGCTCCCATACTGATAAACAAATGTTTTACCTTCGGGGAATTAGAAGAATCTTTCTGAAATTCACCTCTTCTTCGGAAAAGTTTAGTCAAGACCAGGGCACTGACTAATGCCCCGAATACTATTATGCATGTCTCCTTGGTGGTATACATCATTCCCGCACTTAGTCCTGCTGCCAGGGCCCAGCCTGTCGACGGATTTTGGGAGTAACGCCAGCCCGCTCCGATTGTCCCTGCAATAAAAAAAAGCAACAATATTTCCTGGATATAAAACCGGCTGAAAAAGACCATTACCGGAGACACAGCCATAAATAAACCGGATAATATGATTGCCCAACGGTTCATTCCCCCTTTAAGCAAAAGAAAAAACAGGATCAAGCCGGCTCCGAAAATTGCAGGCACAAGCCGCAAGGTCTTTTCATGCAAAGAAGCAAAGTCCTTGCCTGAAAAAATCCAAGTAAAAGGAAGGCTAAGATAATATAGACTAGGACCATGGTGGTCATTGCGGTCATAGCTGTATTCGCCCTTTTCCAGTAGGACGCCGAATTTTACCGCTTGGTTGGCTTCATCATGATGCAGAGGCCGAAGGTTTAACTGGGCCAGACGAAAAACCAGGGCCCCAAAAACGATTAAAACAAACAGGCCCTTAAAGGCCTTATTATTCATTTTTCCTTCATACCATAAATTTCCACTTCAACATAATGATTTACATCATTTGAAGTGTTTCCATTTGAGTACAGACGAATATACCTGGCCTTAACACCACGTGGATCAATCAATCGTCCCTCATTGGTCTCAATATATTCTTTATCTCTGCCGATTCCCAGCCCGGCAGAATTATCATGGTCATTATTAAAGACAGTTTGAACTCCGGTGATAAAGTCTGAGTCATCAGAAACCTGGACAATAACATCCCGATAGACTCGAGCCTGGCTGTGATAATGCCAGATAAGGATAGCATGCAGAGTACAGACCTGTTCCAGGTCTATCTGTACATACTGGACTCCCGGGCCGAATTCTACATAACAACCATCCTCGCCCGACTTTTCTCCATCAGTAACAAAATCTACTTCACCTATTATCGGTTCCATATCGCTTCCGGAAACCGGTTTTTCCAGAGACAAAAACTCTGTTCCTTCCAGTACATAAAAGTCCCCTCTCTTTTTTCCGGTTATTTTTTCCAGGTTAGATGAACGGATATTACGAGGTGTGCCGATGAACATAGGCTTGGGCAGTTCGAGTTTTAGCACTACTTTTTCTTGTGACTCTGCCCGCATATCTATTCCGACTCCATAAGCAGAGATTGCCACACCAAAGACAATGACCAATAATATTGATGTTTTTTTAATCATACAACGCTCCTTTTCCATTTTATTTTTTTTTCGCAATTCACTACTTTTAGCCTTATCTTTCCTAATCCCCTCTTCTCTTCCCGCTTTCACCATTCACCATTCACCATTTACTGCCTTACGGTTATATATTTTCCATTTCCCGGCATCTTTTACAACCATGGCCCAGACAGCCGGATTCCGGCTGCAGTATTCTTCAACCTGCTCTGTAGTCATAACCATAAAAGCCGTGGATAAAGCATCAGCCCAAGCTGCAGAGGTATGCGATACCCAAACAGCTTTATGCCCCTTAGCAGGCTGCCAGGTTTTAGGGTCAATAATGTGCTCTCCTTTAACTTCAATCCCGGAACCGCTTAAAGCCCGGTTTTTGAGGAAAAACCTCGCAGGTGCCTTAGGGCAATCCCAGTCCCCCCCAATTCCTACCGGCCAGCCAGTATTTCCCTCGTTTCCAGAAGAGGCATCTCCTACAGCCAGAGCCGTACTTGTCCCTCCATGCAACAGCACCCGCTTTATACCCCAATCAGAACAAATCACCTGGGCTTTTTCCAAAGCATATCCTTTTCCGATACCTCCCAGGTCGAATTCTACTCCATGCGTTTTTTGACCAGGCAATCTATCCAAAATTTTAGCCATAAACCCTGCAGGCAGTAAGGATAATTCCACCGGAAACTCTATGCCTTTCCTTTTATATTGTACGAGAGAAGCAACGTTAATATTAAAAGCTCCTCCGGTTTCCTTCTGCACCCGGGCGGCTGTTTTTAGGCACTCAAAAAGCTCGATCCCTATCTTTAATTTTTTTCCAGCTTTGAGAAGATTGAGCTGACCGACCTCACTGGAGGGATTAAAGCGGTTAAAGAGATTATCTATCCGGTCAATCTCAGCAAATACCGCCTGGGAGGCTTGTCCGGCATAAATCTCATCAGAGCCGGCTATTATGACTTCAAAAGTCGTCCCCATGGAAAAATGAGAAAACCGGAAAGGAGGCTTTTTGCTGATTTTTTTCATAACTATAATTATTTTATCATATTAACCTGACTTATTCACGAGCCAAGGTTGCCGCAGATACGAGGCGCAGGGGATGAAGCTGTGGTATTTCACCGCGAATCCGCTGCAACAAAGTAGATGCGGTAAAATCGGCCCGCCTGAAAGGGAAAAAATGTCGATTATAAATATAGATTACATCGAAAACAAAATGACCAATTGTCTATCGGCAGCAATCAATGTAACATATTGACTTAAAAGGAGGTATCATACATATCGACATTTTTTATGAATAGTTCAGGTTAAGTTATTGCAAAGTAGATTAAGATTATTCTCCAATTTTTTGACTAAAGAGCTGTAGAAAAAATGGGGGAACTCCAGATCATATTAAATATTGACTGAATATACATTTTTACCATAAAATACATTATATCAGCTCGGATGATAACTACAAAAAATAATATTGAGATCATCGATTTTTCTAACCAAACAAAGCAGGATAAAAAACATCTTAAACAGTTTGTAGATTTTCACTGGACCCACTATGCCAATGACCCCCAGTATGTACCTCTGCTGGATTATGAATACCTGGGATTTAAATTGCTCGGAATTCACGGCTTTTTTGAACCTGACAATATCTTTTTTAAACATGCAGATATGCGTTTTTTCTTAGCCTTACGTGACGGTCAGGTAGTCGGACGCTGCAATGCTTTTGTTAATTTTAATCACAACAAGCAATGGAATGATAAGGTGGGATTTTTTGGCCAGTTCGAGACCATAGATGACCAAAAAGTAACAGATAAATTACTTGAAGTTGCCACGGAGTGGTTAAAAGCGCAAGGTATGGATACGATCAGGGGCCCCCAAAATCTACCGGTAAATGAGGCTACGCCCGGGGTAATGACAGCAGGTTTTGGTACCAGACCGGTGATGTATTACCATTATAACAAACCATACTATTGCAAACATCTGGAAAAAGCCGGATTTAATTCGGTAAAACAGGTCTTCTCCTGGGAAGTTTCTATTATGAACCCAATGGAGGAAAAGCTGGTCAAGATTTCTGAAAAAGTGATCGACCGCTATGGAATAAAAATTGAATTATGGAAGGAACGTCCTCTTGATGTCCGCAAAAAAGAGATGCTTGAAATATACAATGATGCCTGGAATGATAATTTTGGCTTTGTTCCCTTCACCTCAGAAGAATTTAATACAATTATAAATGACATGCAATTGATCATGGATAAAAATCTTTTTATCTTCCTTTACATCAATGATGAACCGGCTGCCTTTATTGGGGGAGTTCCCAATGTAACTGAGAAATTAACCCGTATCCGCAACTGCAGAAATTGTGAATTACTCCGCGCAATCCGGATGTTACTTGGTAAAAGCAGGACCACGGGTATTCGTCTGGGATATTTAGGAGTAAAGAAAAAATTCAGGAAGCTTGGACTTGCAGGAATCCTAATGTGGAAGCAAAAACAATACTGCCAGCAAAAAGGTTACCAATACTGTGATATGGGTTGGGTTCTGGATGACAACATAATGGTTATCCGGATTATTGAGATGATGAGTGCTGTCCCTTCAAAGACATTCACTATATATGAAAAATCACTGAAGTCCGGTTAAGCTAAAAACTCCGCAATTTACCTTAACTGCTTAACAATGGTAAAATAGTGTTTAATCTGAATTATTCACGAGTCGAGGATGCCATAGATGTGAGGCGCATAGGATAAAGCTGTGGTATTTAACTGCGAATCCGCTGCAACAAAGCAGACGCGGTAAGATCGGCTCGCCCGGAGAGTTAATGAATAAAGATAAATTTGATAAGGTAAAGACAAAACTTAAAAATGCAAGTGTTGGAATAGCTGGAATCGGAGGCCTTGGCTCTAATGCAGCTATTGCTCTTGTTCGGGCCGGGATCGGGCGGTTAGTACTGGTTGATTTTGACAAAATCGAGAAAAGCAATCTCGACAGACAATATTATTTTTTAGATCAAATCGGCAAACAAAAAGTAGCTGTTATAAAGGAAAACATAAGAAGAATCGACCCCAATGTTAAAGTCGAAACTTATGATCTTAGATTGGAAAGAGGGTCAATGTTTAAACCGTTCAAAGATGTTGATGTTGTAATAGAAGCACTGGATAAGGCTGTAACAAAAACAGAATTTATTGAAGAAATCTTATTAAATCTCCCTGAAAAACCTATTGTAGCTGCCTCCGGGGTCGCAGGTTATGGACACTCTGAGCGGATAGTAACAAAACGGTTAGGCAAGCTAAATATGTGCTATGACGAGCAGGCCCTTTCGAGTGAAAATGACATACTTATGGCACCTCGTGTTTGTCTTATGGCAAATTGGGAAGCAAATCTTGCGCTTGAGATTATATTGGGTGAAGACAAGTGAGTATTGAGGTAAACACCAGAAAAATTGATTGGGAAGAAAACGAAACTATCAAACAGCTGCTTAAAAGAATGAAATACACATTTCCCCTTGTTGTTGTAAAAATTAATAAAAAAGTTATCCTCAGATCAGATTTTTCAAAAGTGATTGTCCCCAATAATTCCAAAATTGATGTAATTCATATGATCTGTGGCGGGTAGGGACGAATCATTTCTGGATAGTCAACTCAATCATTTTTTCAGTTCCACTCAAAGGGCCGACAGTTTTGGCTTTTTCCCGGAGTGTCCATATCGTCAAGTATCCCCAGATGTATGAATACATTTACCGCCTTGTCCTTCTGAAACCGGCCACGCCCATCCCCGGCGTTCAGATCTTCGTTAAGTGTTCTGAATTTTTTGGTAAGCTTCTTGAAATCCTTCTCGAATTCAGCGAATTTGCGTATATTATTAAATATCATCGTCACCATAATCTCTCACTGAATAGGGCGGGGTACGATAGAATACTGATTCATAATCTATTACTTCTCCTTCTTCCGTTGTCTGCCAAGGAACATCATTATGAGTGTTAGTTTGATTTTATTACACTGGTCTGGGGAAGATCAAATCGAGCAGGATTTTTGGCATGGAAATCACCGCCGGGAGAGATTTTTTATTGAAGTAAATGTTCTTTTTGTGTATTACTGTGGATATATAAGCTTAGAAGATGGAATCAGTAGAAGATATACTTTAATTTTTCCTTGACAATTCGCAACATAATGCGTATATTATATAATAAGTAGCATTGCTACCGCTATTATAAACTAATGAAAATAACAAAAAATCTTTTAAAGACAATTGCCGACATCCGAGTGGGATACCAGGCTAAAACTGGAATCCAGGAGAACACACAAGGTACACACCGCCTTATTCAAAGTAAAAATTTTGATTCTTTCCATCATTTGCGACCTAAAGGCCTAATTTCCTTTTCCCCTGACCGGAAACCTGAAACTTATTCTATCCATAAAGGAGATATTCTTTTTCAGGCACGCGGCATGGAACATTTTTCTTATTATCTCAAAAAAGATCTAAAAGATACTGTAGCCGCAGGTTCTTTTTATATTATTAGCATTAAAAACAAAAATCTGCTCCCTGAATATCTTTCGTGGTGGATTAATCAACCGAAAACTCAGTCTTACTTTCAATCACAGTCACAGGGATCCCTGATGTCATTTATTACTAAAAGAACACTTTCCCGCCTGGAAGTTCAGATCCCCCCGCTTTCTGTTCAAAAAAAAGTGGTAAAAATTATAGTTCTCGCCGAGCATGAGCAATTCCTTCTGGACAGGTTATCTTCCTTACGATCGCGTCTTGTCAAAGCGCTTTGTTTAAAAGCAATCCAAGAACAGGAGAAATAAACAATGAATCCTCATGTATCAAAAAAAGAAATCAATGATGTTGTCTGGCGGGCATGTGATTCATTTAGGGGTGCTGTCGATCCATCGGAATACAAAAATTATATCCTAACTATGCTCTTCATCAAGTATATGAGCGATCTTTGGAAAGATAAAAAAGAGGAATATGAGAATAAGTATAATGGTGATACACCCAGAGTGGAAAGAGCACTGGCCCGAGAACGTTTTGTGATGCCTCCGAAATCAAACTTTGATTCCCTCTACAGCAAGCGGGATGAGCCCAATATCGGCGAGATCATTAATATCGCACTTGAAAAAATCGAAGATGCCAACAAGTCAAAACTCGAAAATGTTTTTCGTAATATTGATTTCAACAGCGAACCTGCACTGGGGCAGACCAAAGAACGCAACCGGCGCCTAAAAAATCTTCTCGAGGATTTTGCTGACAAGCGGCTTGATCTCCGCCCATCACGCATTGGAAATCGTGATGTGATCGGAGATGTTTATGAATATTTAATCGCCCGTTTTGCAGCCGGTGCCGGCAAAAAGGCCGGTGAATTCTACACCCCACCGGAAGTTTCTACTCTGCTTGCTAAACTGCTCGCTCCAAAAAACGGAGACCGCATATGCGATCCCGCCTGCGGCTCCGGGTCGCTACTCATCAAGGTAGGCCAGGAAGTCGGAAGTGCTAATTTTGCCCTTTTCGGGCAGGAGTCCAACGGCTCCACCTGGTCCCTGTGCCGGATGAATATGTTCTTGCACGCCATGGACTCCGCCCGCATAGAATGGTGCGACACCATTAACAATCCCAGATTGATCGAAAACGACGAACTAATGCGGTTCAATATCGTAGTTGCCAATCCTCCCTTCTCCCTGGATAAATGGGGGCAGGAAAATGCAAGTCACGACCGTTTCAACCGTTTTTGGCGAGGGATTCCTCCCAAAAGCCGGGGCGATTACGCTTTTATCAGTCACATGGTAGAAATAGCACTTGAAGGTGAAGGCAAAGTGGGAGTCATTGTTCCTCATGGTGTCCTGTTTCGCAGCGGAGCTGAAGGTTTTATCCGCAAGCATTTCACCGAGAAGAATACTCTTGAGGCGGTTATCGGGCTTCCAGCTCAACTCTTCTACGGCACCGGTATACCGGCGGCAATTCTCGTTTTCAACAAGGGCCGGAAATCTTGGAAGGAAGCAAAGAGTGATCGGGACAAACAGGTTCTCTTCATTGACGCAAGCCGGGAGTTCGAGGATGGCAGGAAACAAAACCGCCTGCGAGATGAGGATATCGAAAAGATCGCTTTGACGTTCCGAGAATTCAAGAAAATCGAAAAATATTCACATTTAGCCACATTAGAAGAGATTCAGGAGGCCGAATTCAACCTGAATATCCCCCGATATGTCGATACTTTTGAAGAAGAAAAGGATGTTGATATTCCTGCCGTTCAAGAAGAGATTCAGAAAATAGAGACGGAACTAGTTGAGACGAAGAAGGAGCTGAACAAGTATCTGGAGGATCTGGGGTTATGAGCCGCGAACAACATAAAAAGCTCATCCGAAATAGCACGGCGGAGTTTCTGATTTTTACCGCTCAAGCAGGGGAAGCAAGTATCGAAGTCCGCTACGAGGATGAAACCATCTGGCTGACGCAGAAGCTGATGGCGACATTGTTTGATGTCACAGTGCCAACGATCAACGAGCACCTGAAAAACATTTTTGCAGGAGGTGAGCTTGATCAAGAGTCAGTTATTAGGAAATTCCGAATAACTGCCTCGGACGGCAAGCAATACATGACCAACTTCTATAATCTGGACGCCATAATCTCCGTAGGGTATCGGGTCAACTCCAAACGCGCCACCCAGTTCCGTCAATGGGCAACCCGTGTGTTGCGGGAGTTTGCCATCAAAGGCTATGTGCTGGACAGAAAGCGTTTGGAAAACGGGGCATTTCTCGGGGAAGACTATTTTGAACGCCTGCTCGAGGAAATCCGTGAAATCCGGCTGAGTGAGCGGCGTTTCTATCAGAAAATCACTGATATTTATACCACCAGCGTGGATTACAACAAGGACGCACCCACAACCAGGGAGTTTTTTGCTAAGGTTCAAAACAAACTGCATTACGCTATTCACGGGCATACGGCCGCCGAACTCATTATGAAGCGGGCGGACAGTGAAAAGCCAAATATAGGACTCACAAGTTGGGAGAACAGTCCGAACGGGAAAATTCTGAAGTCGGATGTTGCCGTGGCAAAGAATTATCTGAAAAAAGAAGAGCTTGAATCGCTGGGCCGGATTGTCAACGCCTACCTGGAGCTTGCCGAGGACCGGGCAAGGCGAAAGATTCCCATGACCATGGAAGATTGGGCAAAGCGGCTTGACCTGTTTCTGGAGTTTGACGAGCGGGAAATTTTGCAGGACAGTGGCAAAGTGACAGCGGAAATCGCCGGAGACTTTGCCGAAAGTGAGTTTGAAAAATTCCGTTTTATGCAGGATCGACTCTTTGAGAACGACTTTGACAGGATGATTAAACAAATCGAGGCTGAAAATCGCAGGAAAGGCATTGGGAATGGGGAAACCCCAAAACAGCTTGAAAAAACAGCAAGTCTTATTCTTGACAAAAGCAAAAGGCAAAAGAAATGAGTAGGCGACCTACCATACCTGAAAAAATAAAAACCCGTCTCTGGGTGCTTACTGGAGGGCGCTGTCAGTATGAGGGATGTAACAAACCTTTGTGGCAAGATGAGTTAACTTTGTTACAAATGAACACAGCTTATATCGCCCATATCATCGCTGTCGAACCAAATGGACCAAGGGGGAACAATGACTTATCTCCTAAATTAGCAACCGACATCTCAAACCTCATGCTGATGTGCGATGAACACCACCGTCTGATTGATCGGGAGGATGTTGAGGGGCATCCGGTCGAAAGACTACATGAAATGAAGCGAAAACATGAAGAACGAATTGAGCTGTTGACATCTATTCAGAAAGAGAAAAAGAGCCATGTTCTTCTTTATGGTGCAAATATTGGTGATCACTCCACCCATTTGAGCTGGCGCAAAGCTGCAATTGCTATGGTTCCAGAATTCTGTCCCGCGGAGAACCAAGCCATTGAATTGAGTTGGAACAACAGTTCATTCAAAGACAATGAATCTATTTTTTGGCAAATCGAACGCAAACATTTACAAAGACAAATTAGGCAAAAAGTAAAAGATCGTTTGCAGAACAAAGATATTGAACATTTAGCTGTTTTTGCTCTTGCTCCACAACCTTTACTTATGGAATTTGGCCGGCTTCTCTCAGATATCCCCGCGGCAGAAATATTTCAGCTCCACCGCGAGCCGCCTGACTGGAAGTGGCAGGAACATCCGGAAGGATTTGATTACATACTGCAGGAACCCGAGATACAAAAAAAAACAGTAGCGCTGAATCTGTCGTTGAGTGCAACTGTTGACAATTCCCGGATCACCAGTGTTTTGGGTAATGAAATTTCGATTTGGACTCTGACAATAGAAAAACCCAATAATGATTTTCTCAAGAGCAGGGAACAATTATCTATGTTCCGGAAACAATTCCGACTCCTTATGGATCGCATCAAGGCGCGTCACGGCCAGGATATTGTTCTCCACGTGTTCCCAGCTGTTCCCGTCTCAGTTGCTGTCGAGATCGGGCGTGTCTGGATGCCCAAGGCGGATTTGCCGCTTTGCATATATGATCAAAATCGGAAACTGAATGGCTTCATGAAAGCCTTGAAGTTTCCAGATGACCCAAATCAGGAGGTATGAAACATGGTACCAGAACGACATGATGAATTAAGACAGTTGCTTCAAGGATTGGCGGAGTCGCTGGATATCACCGATGCGCAATACGAAGCAGCTGTGAAGCACTATGAAGCAGTCGGCGACTGGCTGAATAAGGACAATTCCCCTATTTCTGTGAATGATCCCAAGATCTATCCTCAAGGCTCCTTCCAGCTTGGTACGATGATCAAGCCCATCAATGATGCGGACCAGTATGACATTGACCTTGTGTGCGAATTGAAGGATCTCCAAAAGAAGTATATCAGCCAGAAGCAGCTAAAGCAGATGGTTGGAGACCAGCTGATGGAAAATGAGTGTTATCGCAAAATGTGCAAAGAGCGAAAGCGCTGTTGGAAGCTGCAATATGCCGATTCGACACATTTTCATATGGATATTCTACCTGCTCTTCAAGATGGAGACTCGTTCCGATTATTTTTAGAAAATAAAGGATTTTCAGTGGATTGGACTGACCTAGCTATTGCTATTACTGACAATACTTTGCCTAACTATGAGCACATCGATGACAACTGGCTACACAGTAACCCCAAAGGGTATTCGGAATGGTTTAAGGAACGTATGAAGATTCAGTTCGACGCAAGGCGGAAAATGCTGGCCGAATCCATCCGTGCTGATGTGGAAGATGTTCCGGAATACAAAGTCAAAACGCCTCTCCAACGAGCTATCCAGATACTCAAACGACACCGGGACTTAATGTTCCCTGAAAAGAATCAAAAGGATGATAAACCGATCTCCATTATCATTACTACCCTGGCCGCCCAGGCCTACAACAATGAAGCGAATCTTCTGGATGCCTTGGACAATATAGTGGATGGCATGACCAAGTATATCCAAACAAGAAACGGTGTAACTTGGGTGCCGAATCCGGTGAACCCGACTGAAAATTTTGCCGACGAATGGCAAAAACACCCACAACGGGAAATAAAGTTCAGACAGTGGCTACAGCAGATCCGGGCCGATTTGGATGCCACGCTTAGTGCTGAAAGCCTCCACGACATGACCGAGCGTCTCAAGCCTCGGTTTGGCGACCGCATCGTCAATGAGGTAGCCTCTAAGGCTTTCCCAACTACTTATGTTTCAGCAAACGCCCTTGCATCGGCAGCGCCGATTATCAGCATCACCAATCCCATTAAACCATGGAGAACGTGAATCTTGAATAACGTTAGAGAAGCATTGATACGACAACAGTTCAAGGGATTAGCCCAGACCTATTCCGGACTGCAACTGTGCGAGGACAACCCTGGCCGCTGGGTGATTCGCGGGATGCTGTCGTTCTCTGCCACGTTTCAAGATGTGACAATCACGGATGCATTCTCAATATTGATCGTTTTGCCCGATGACTATCCGGATTCTCCGCCTATTGTTCAGGAGACCGGAGGCCGTATCCCCCCCGATTTCCATCAGTACCCCGACCGAACCCTTTGCCTAGGAGCTCCAGTTGAGGTATGGAGGCGTTTCAAGGCCAATCCCTGTCTCATCGCTTTTGTGGAAACGCTGGTTGTCGAATACCTGTACGGCTACACATACTTGGAGAAACACGGCTCACTTCCTTTCGGCGAACTCTCTCATGGGTGCCAGGGCATACGGGAGTATTATATGGATTTCTTCAGCACCGATGATGTACAGATTGCGCTGGCGCTGCTGAAATTATTGGCCGACGGCACGTATCGCGGACACCTTGTCTGCCCATGCGGTACCGGGATAATCTTACGTAAATGCCACGGCCCTATCCTGCTCGGTCTACTGAAACACCAGCCTAAGGAGCGATTCCTCCGTGATGCCACAAACATTCTCTATAGTCTGGAGAAAAGCGAGATGGAACACTTTGACTGGGATCTCCTCCCAAAAGTTCTAAAGCGCGAGATCGATGAAATGGCAAGCGAGAGAGCCAATCGGGAGAAATGCACATGACAAGACGCAACGAAAACAGACGCGGATATAAGAAAACCAAAGTCGGATGGATTCCGGAGGAGTGGGAGTGTGTGCAGCTTCGTAAACTTGGTGACGGGAAACGACCGGCGATCAAAGCTGGACCATTCGGCTCTTCGCTAAAGAAAGAATACTATGTTGATAATGGATATAAGATCTACGGCCAAGAGCAAGTAATTGCTGGTAATCCTTATTTAGGTAACTATTTTATCAATGAAAAACGATTATGTTCACTCCGTTCTTGTGAAGTTTTCCCTGGCGATATTCTATTGAGTCTTGTTGGCACTATTGGAAAAGCGTTACTCATACCTCCCAATTATCAAAAGGGTATAATCAACCCTCGTCTTCTAAGAATTTCATTAAACAAGAACCGCACCTCCTCACTTTACGCCAAATATTTCCTTGAAGCAGAACACACCTTTCGCCTGCTCAACAGTTGGGCTCAAGGTGGGACAATGGGAGTCCTAAATGCACAGATTGTTAGAAGTTTACCGATCCCCCTCCCCCCTCTTTCCGAACAGAAAAAAATAGCTGAAATCCTCTCTGCGTGGGACCGGGCGATTGCGTTGACCGACTGGCTCATCGACGCCAAACAACGCTTCAAAAAGGGCCTCATGCAGCAACTTCTCACCGGCCGGATGCGGTTCCCGGAGTTTGGCAAACCAGTTCAGAAAAAAGGTGAGCTGCCGGTGAGGTGGAAAATTAAGCGCCTCGGTTCATTTGGTTCATTTTTAAAGGGAAAAGGGATTTCCAATAGTGAAAAAACAGAAACAGGCATTCCTTGTATCACTTATGGAGAAATTTATACAAGACATGAGTTTGTTATTAAAGACTTCTACTCTTTTATTGATAGAAGTATAACGCAAAAAAGCCAACGAATTAAGAGAAATGATATTCTTTTTGCTGGTTCTGGCGAAACTTTGGATGAGATTGGAAAGTGTGTAGTTCATACAAAGGAGATAGAAGCCTATGCTGGAGGTGATATTGTAATTTTCCGGCCCAAAGGCGTTAATCCACTCTATTTATCATACTCATTGAACAGCGATTTATTGATCAGACAGAAAATACAATTAGGGCAAGGCCACTCAGTTGTCCACATCTATTCTGCCGGACTAAAAACATTACAAGTTTCATTGCCTTCCTTAGATGAGCAAACCCGCATCGCAACAGTTCTTTCCGCCTGCGACCGGGAAATTGAGCTGCTTCACAAGAAGGAAATCGCCTTGCGAGAACAGAAAAAGGGATTAATGCAGAAGCTGTTGACAGGGGAAGTCCGTATCAAACTAAATGAGGGGGATTAAATATGAGCAGAAGCCATTCATTCTCTATTTATTTACTTAAAAAAGGATTTAACGCTCCAAATGCCTTAAAAGAAAACCATAAACTGGGAGAACCCGTTAAGGCTGATAATCTTCCGGATGGCGCAACTATATATGTACTTGATTCTAGCCCTCGGCCACCGTGGTGGAAAAGTTTTTGGGGCATTGAACAGGATTTGCAACAAGCATTAAAAGGTGCCATTCTTTTTTTACTAATTAGAGGAAGGTGTTTCGCACTGACATTTGGACATACATATCACAACCTAAAAGAAAATTGCTATGAATATGATTTTGGGTTACGTGTTACATTAAACAGCCTTGATCCTGAAAAACTAAAAAGCACTGACACCGTTGAACCGGGGATATCCAGACGGCAGCGAATACAAAGTCCCACTCATGCCGATCTCACTTATTTTGATTTTGACAGGGACAGCTCTATCATCAAGAGTCTTACAGGAAAAGTGAAACATGAGTATAAAGATTTTTTTAGCCACGCAACTGGAGCAACCAATTTACGTATAAACTCAAAGGTCGAGCCAAAAAAGATTCAAGAACTATGTGAAAAGGCATTGGAGATATACGAAAAGGAAGACTATAAAAAGACATTTTCAGGTATTCAAAACATTATACCTGTCAAAGATCCAACAATAATTGAACAACTAAATGATAAATTGCTTAAAGCCTTTAAAGAAAAATCAATGAACCTTACATTGACTATACCAGAGCTTATTGATTATCAAGGAGCTTTCCATATCACTTTATCAGGCGCTGGTGGCGGGCTTATTCATGATGATGTTTCAATGATCCATTATCATGGATATTTAAGCAAAAATGATAAGAAACTTGAAGAAATAACTATTGAACAATTAGAATCGAATCAATTAATCCTCTGTGATGAAAATGGTTATAGCAAAAAAAAATTTTCTATTTTCAAGTGTTTACTTTTTGACACCTCCCTTGATGGACAAAACCTCACATATCATCTTTGTGAAGGCAACTGGTATCAGGTAGATAATAGTTTTATAGAAAGACTCAAAAATTATCTAAATCCGCATTATGAAGAATTTGCAACATTCATTGCATATAACCACAAATCAGAACCAGTATATAATGCTGCGGTTGCTGAAAATGATGGCCGTTTTATTTGCCTTGACGGGAAAAACATAAGTCCATCCGGACAAAAACAAGTTGAGCCTTGTGATCTATATATCGTGAAAGAAAACAAAGCTGTATTGGTCCATGTGAAAAGGTCAACAAGATCATCACTGTTAAGTCATTTATTTAACCAAGGTGTTAATTCTGTGGAATTAATAAAACTTGGAGAACAATCAAAAGAGAAATTCCATAACCTCATAAAATCAAATTTAAAAGGCAATAATGAGGAAACTTATACTCAAGCAATCAATAATAAAATCAAAGTCGTTTATGCGATTATTACACATAAAGACAAAGTTAATAAGAGTGATAATCTGCCACTGTTTTCACGCATCAGTCTGATGAGAAGTGTCAAAACTCTCACTTTAATGGATACTGATGTATCAGTATGTTTCATTAAAGACGAAAGCCAGAATAAAGAAGGAAAGAAAAAAGAGAGAAGGACAAGAAAGCCCAAAGCGACGGCTGATAATGAATAAAATGAAACTTAAAAGCGATTCACGAATCGCCCCGACAATAAACGAAGACTCCAGCTCCAAGCTCCCCGCTTTGCACCTGCTTCAGAATTTGGGATGGCAGTACTTAGCGCCGGATGAAGCAATAAAACTTCGCGGCGGCAAACAGTCCAACGTGATCCTGGAGGATCTTCTTGTTCACTGGTTAAGGAAACATAACCGGGTCAGATTCAAGGGAAAAGAACTGCCTTTTACGGAAGGCAATATTTTAAGCGCCCTGCAGGCGTTGAAAGAGATCCCCTTTGACGGGCTGGTACGTACAAATGAGAAAATCTACGACCTCCTGGCACTGGGAAAGAGCTTGCAGCAGTCGGTGGACGGTGATATCAAGAGTTTCACGCTAAACTATATCGACTGGGATCATCCCGATAATAATGTCTTTCATGTTACAGAAGAGTTTCCCGTGGAGCGGACCGGTAGTCACCAGATTCGAAGGCCGGATATAGTACTCTTTGTCAATGGTATTCCCTTTTGCGTAATCGAATGTAAGTCGCCGCATATTAAAGACCCGATACGCGAGGCCATGTCCCAACACATCCGCAACCAAAAAGATGACGAAATTCCCCACATGTTTCTGTATTCACAACTCCTTCTGGTATTGTCTAAAAATGAGGCTAAATATGCAACTACCGGCACACAGGCAAAGTTCTGGTCTGTCTGGCGGGAAGATAACATTGATACAGTAGGGGTGGATGATCATCCTCCCTTAAATGAGTTGGTCAATATTCCCCTAACGGAAGAACAGGTGGATAAACTTTATCTGGAAAATGAATGGCTGGTTCGAGAAAAACATGAACCATTCGGTATACTGAAGCGGGAAGTCACCGAACAAGATCGGACGCTTTATGCACTGTGCCGTCCTGAAAGACTTCTTGAATTAGCCTATCGCTATATTCTGTTTGATGCCGGTGTTAAGAAAATCGCACGATATCAGCAATACTTTGCTGTAAAAAAAATCATGAGCCGCATCAGAACTCGTGAGCATGACGGCCTGCCTGTGCGGGCGAGCCGCACGCAGACAGGCAGGCGACGAGGCGGTGTAGTATGGCATACCCAAGGCAGCGGCAAGTCCCTGACTATGGTGATGCTCGCCAAATCCATTGCCTTGTATCCCGATATCCCCGACTACAAGATCATTCTGGTTACCGATCGGGTGGACCTGGACGACCAGATCTACAGGACTTTCCACCATTGCAGCAAAGAACTAGAGCAGGCCAAAACCGGCAAGCACCTTTCAAAAATGCTAAAAAGCAGTAAACAGCGCATTATTGCAACGATTATAGATAAGTTTGAAGCATCTGTCAGTCGGCATGTCGTGCGGAATAATGATCCAAACATTTTTGTCCTGGTGGACGAGGGACATCGCGGACAGTACGGCTCACGTCATGCCAAAATGCGCCGAGCACTTCCTAATGCATGTTACATCGGATTTACCGGCACACCGGTCATGAAGAAAGATAAAAACACGGTCGAAAAGTTCGGCGGCCTAATTGATACTTATACCATCGATCAAGCAGTGGAGGATAAGGCCGTTGTCCCCCTATTGTATGAAGGCCGGCATGTTGATCAGCACGTAGATTCTCTTGGCATTGATGCCTGGTTCGAAAGAATTACCTCAAATTTGAATGAGGAACAGGCTACGGATCTAAAGAAGAAATTTTCAACCACAGACCAGTTAAACAAAGCCGCACAGAAGGTTATGGCCATTGCCTGGGATATCAGTGTTCACTTCCTTGATAACTGGCAGGGAACAGGTTTTAAAGGACAGTTGGTAACACAGGATAAGGCTGCGGCATTGCTCTATAAAGAGTATCTGGATGAATTTGGTATGGTCTCAAACGAAGTGCTGATTTCGGGTCCCGATGAACGTGAAGGTGAAGAAGATATTTATAAAGAAAATAAGTTGGCGGTACAGCGGTTTTGGAAAGCATCTATGCAGAAATACGGCAGTGAATGGGAGTACAACAAGCAGATTATTAATGCGTTTAAGCATGCGGAACACCCTGAAATCATCATTGTTGTGGATAAGCTTATCGTCGGATTTGACGCTCCCCGTAATACTATTCTTTACCTTACCCGGAAACTTAAAGATCATACCTTGCTTCAGGCCATTGCAAGGGTAAACCGGCTCTGCGATGGTAAAGAATTTGGGTATATTCTCGATTATCGTGGCGTATTAGAAAACCTTGACCATGCCCTTGATTTGTACAGCACTTTACCTGAGTTTGATGCAGGGGATATAAAAAACATTCTTACAGATATTGGTCTGGAAACATCAACACTCCCCCAAAAGCGTTCACTCCTGTGGGATACATTTAAGGAAGTTAAGAACAAGAAGGATGAGGAAGAGTATGAACTGCTGTTGGCAGACGAAGAACTGCGCACAAAATTTTATGAACATTTATCGGCTTTCTCCAAAACGCTGGGTATTGCAATGTCCAGCTCTAAGTTTCTAGAGGAAACCGATCCTTTAAAAATCAACCGTTACCGGACGGATCTAAAATTTTTCTCCAAGCTTCGGACAGCAGTAAGACGGCGATATGCGGAAATCGTTGACTTCGGTGAATATGAGCCGAAAATTCAGAAACTTCTAGACACCCATGTCGGAACCGGAGAGGTGGAGAAAATTACACCTTTAGTAAATATCTTCGACAAGGATGCCTTTGCTAAAGAAGTGGAGAAACTCCCAAATCCTGCGGCCAAAGCTGATACTATAGCACATCGTACTGCCCGGACAATCCATGATCGAATGAAGGAAGATCCTGCTTTTTACAAGCGGTTTTCCGAGTTGCTAAAGGAGGCAATTGCGGCCTTCAGAAAAGAGCGGATCAAGGCAAATGAGTATCTCAAGAAGGTTACGGAGATTATGAACGCTGTACTCAACCGTACAGGAGACCACATTCCTGATAAACTCCAAAATCATGACGTAGCAAAAGCCTATTTTGGTTCTATCAAGGAGATTCTTGCACGATTTGATAGAGGTGATGATGATTTCGATAATCGTCTTTCAGACGCTGCCCTGGCTGTAGATGAAGTTATTGAACGAAATAGGATTGTTAATTGGACCAGAGACCAAGACACACAAAACCGCATAAGGAATGAGATCGAAGATTTCCTTTTCGATTTCAAAGATAAAGAAGGCATTAAAATCACATTTGAGGACATGGATATGATTATGGAACAGTGCCTGGATATTGCCAGGGTTAGAAGGCCGTGATTGCGGACAATGGATAGTTAATAATTGAGAATGGACAATAGAGCATTGAGAGCTGATAGAGGAAAAATTGAAATAAGCTTTGGACGCAAGCAGCTCCTGATTGATGTTGTGACAAGTGACCGCAAACGTCTTTCCATTACCGTACATCCGGACCTCCGAATCACTGCTAAAGCTCCTTCCGAATATGAATTGGAAGTTATTCGACGACGATTGGAAAAGCGAGCATCATGGATAGCCAGGCAGCTTGATTTTTTTGAGCGATTTCAGCCCTTGCCTCCGGAGCGCAAATTTGTCTCCGGGGAAACTCATTATTATTTGGGGCGACAATATCGTTTGAGAATACAGCCTAGCAAGACAGCTCGAGTGCGATTACTCGGTCGATTTTTTGAAATGGAATTACCTAATCCAAACAAAAAAGAAAAAGCCAGGGCGCTTATGCTCGATTGGTACTCGGCGCACGCCAAAAGCCTGCTATCGAGGCGACTTTCTCAGTACCTGCCTGTCTTTGTCAAGATGAAGGTAGCTGAACCAAAAATACGTTTCCGCCGTATGAAAAAACGATGGGGAAGCTGTTCTGAAAATAAAGTGATTATTTTTAATACTGAACTCGCTAAAGCTCCGATCCTATGCATCGATTATGTAATTGTGCACGAATTGTGCCATCTGCTATATCCGAATCACGACAGAAAGTTTTTTCGCCTTCTCAAGCGTATTATGCCAGACTGGGAAAAACGGAAGGAACGACTGGAACAAGTAATTATCTAAAGAACAATGCTGCTGTAAATAGAATCATTGCTGGCAGGAAGGGCAGAAATAAGTGGATCGGCCTGCCATCTTTATTCTTTTTATTTCAGTGCCACACTTGCATTTCTTTTTTTGATAGACTCTTAAAAAGTTTTGGAACTGACCGCTTTGATCCTCAACACTGCGGTAATCCGATATTGTTGTCCCGTTTTTTTCTATTGCTTCTTTTAGAACAATCTTGGTCTGTCCTACGATCTTTTCTATCTGTTTCAGGGAGAGTCTATCCGCCTGCTTCCGCGGATCGATCTTACAGCGATAGAGAATCTCCAATACATAAATATTTCCCAATCCGGCAATAATATTTTGATTTAAAAGAAGATTCCTGATAGGGGCTTTTCTGTTTTTTAATTGTTTAGATAGAAATTCGGGATTCAATTGATCTGAAAGCGGTTCAGCTCCCAATTCCTCTATAGCAGGAACAGCTTGGTTTTTCTTCATTATCTGGATTTTTCCAAAAGTACGTACATCATCAAAAATAAGCCGGCTTCCGTCAGAGAAAAATATCTCCGCCCGGCAGTATTTGGATTGTTTGTCAGAATCAACTTCAAAAATAAGTTTTCCGGTCATCCTTAAATGAATGACGATTTTGCAGTCAGCTGTGGTCTTAATAATTATATATTTCCCTCGCCGCTCCACAAGTTTAACCTTCCCATAATCCATATTCGGCAGACTATTTTCAACTGTGCCCTTGCGATACTCAGCAATTCTGCATATCTTTTTTTCAATTATTTTAGAATTCAAACCATTGATAATGGTTTGAACTTCAGGCAGCTCCGGCATCTGATTTCCCTCACCTTCCTTTGCTATTTGGAGCAAAATATACAAAAGTCACAGCAGCAAGCACAGCTATAAGAGCGCTATACCTGTGTACCTCAAATAGATCTATTTGAACCTTTAAGGAAAATAGCGGCAGCATCATAACCAGAGCTGTAACTATAAGCAACAAACCTGCCACTATAAACAGCCAGAAATATATCCTGCTCCGGGTAGAACTAGAATTTTTTTCTGTCTTCTCTTCTTCAGGGGAAAAAACATAAGAGCGGGCCCTTAAAACCAAAGCAAGAGCCAGGCTTACGGCAAAAACACCCCCAGCGCAGACATGCAGCATTAAGGGAAATCCATACAAGCGCCTTGGGAACAATAAAGCAAAAAGAAATCCGCTGGCTGCTAAATAAAAAAAACTACAGAATAAGCAGATAAAAATCCATCTTACATTTTTAGGGTAAGGGTGTACTATCCATTTCTTCCAGCAATCGCGGCAGCGCTTAGACCACGAAGTTTTAAAAAAGCCGGGTATAGATTTAAATAACCAGGAAAAATAGGCCTTTAAAGAAAAACCAGCCGAATCCTTCTCCGTCTTAACTTCCAGGCCGTGGAAGTAATGTAAGCTCAGTGTAAATAATAAACCCACTCCAGAAATTAAGGTGATTACAGTAAATATCAAGAATTATCTCCTATCTAACCTGAACTATTCATAAAAAATGTCGATATGTATGATACCTCTTTTTAAATCAATATTTTACATTGATTCCTAAGATATAACAATTAACCATTTTGTATTCAATATAATTTATATTTGTAATCGACATTTTTTACTCTACGAGCGAGCCGATCTTAGCGCATCTACTTTGTTGCAGCGGATTCGCGGTGAAGGACCACAGCTTCATCCCCTGCGCCTCGTATCTGCGGCAACCTCGACTCGTGAATAACTCAGGATAAAAGCCCCGCTAATCTTCCAACTGCCCTTATCATAACAAAAAGCAGCAAAATAGTAATAATTAAACCAGCAATAAAGAGGACAATTTTGAACAGGGGGCGGACAGTAAAAGAAAGCCCGAACAATTTCTGATAAGACTTATCCAATCCCATAAAAGAGTTTCCGGTACGGGAGGCAACTTGTTTGGTTTGAAGTGGGCCTGTTCCCTGCACCCGGTTGAAAAAGAAATCGGACCCGATCGAATGGCAGTCCTTACATCCATTTATTCCCAATGACTGTTGAGTCGGCCGGACCTGATGGGCCAGAGGCCAAACAACAGGCTCCGCAGCAGCATTCTTTTCGGATTTAAGCCCTTCTTCCTCATCAAGCAGAAACATCCTGCCTCCTGAAATGTAGAAATATTCTTTCTTTACACCAGACTCCTGCCCTTCTTCGCCCGCCCTCAATGCTTTAAGAATAAGGCGGACCTGTTCTTCAGTCAAAGTCTGCTCGTATCCTGCCGTAGCAACCACTGTCCGCAAAGCAAATTCTGATACCAGGGGGTAAATTTCCTCATCATCAATCCAATGCAGATTAGGATGTTCGCCGGCCTTTCCTTGCCATTCTTTTTTCTCTAAATAGCCCTCCCGGGTAAAATATAAAGCATTTTTATTGAGCACAACGGGTTTGCCGGGTGTATCCTCCAGAGTCCCTAGAGCAGTAAGTGTATTCTGGATCAGGGTTTCAAGCTCAATATCAGGTTCCTCAGCATTAGGGTCAAAGTCCGGGATCAATGGATATGCCTTACTTTCCTTCTCAACCGCCCACAATTCATCCGGCCCGGTCTTTTCCCCCGAATATAAAGAAACATCCAGACCTCCATCAATATTAAGCTTATAGAGTTTCCCTTCTCTGGCCATAACCGGGACTCCATCTATATCAGAAATTGTGGAAAAAGCGGCAAGGATACGGGTTATCTTCTTTTCAACTTCAAGTATCTCCCCGGCTGCAGCCTTAACTTCAGCAGGCTTAAGCGGCTTGATGTTCTCCCCTTCCTTTTCCCCCCAGAAGGCCGGCCACATAAGCCGATTAGGAGAAAGCTTTCCTCCCGAGTCTCTGATATATACAGGTTCTACTATATGCGGAAGTTCTGTCATCCATTGGGCAATACCATAAATCCCCAGACGATTGGCCCGCGATGTTCTGACCCTTACGGGCTCTTTTTCTGGTAAAGGACCCGAATGACATACAGTACAGGAAAGTCTCTCAAAATGAACTGCTGGAAGGCCTTTATGTAAAGGATAGGGCGCCCCCAAGCGTCCGGCAGCCTCTCCTCCTCGCCGGGAAAGGTCATTGCCGATATGGCATCCTTGGCAGGTAAATTCAGAGATTCCGGGCTTATGATATTCTTCAGCTTCTCCCTCATAGCCCCGGATCATTGTATGACTCAGGTCATTCCTATGGCAGCTGACACATTTAATACCGGCTGAGGTATGAATATCCCCGTCTGCTTCAAACTGTTTCATTCCAGCCTGAGATACAGAGTGGCAAACCAGGCAGCGCTCATCTTCCGGTTTAGAAGCGATGTCAAAAAACACATTATGATTACTGTCAAAACGGCTGTGGTCATAGCGTACAGAGGGAACAACAGCATATTCGCTATCATCAGGGTTGGGGCCGTCAATTATATCCCAAGTAGGAGGAAGGCGAAAGGCCATCCCTCCAACCTCGCCCAGGCCGGAGGCAGCAGTTGCAGCCCAGCGGAAATTCTGGCGCAGTACTTGTACAGCCCATTCGCTGTGACTCTGCAGCCTTGAAACACTGTGGCAGCCCATACAGTTTATCTCAAGCTTTCCTGACACGTTCCAGCGGGACTCAGGGCTCATGTTCTCAAGATCAGGTTCAGTCACGCTTCCCCCGGTCATATGCCGGCCAAAAAGAAGGGTAAAATCCCAAAAGCTAAGGCCCAGGTCTTGCGGGTTCCAAACACCCTGCCATTTACGGTAAGAAACAGGGAGTACAGTTCCAGTTTTGGGGTCCATCCAGATCCAAGGCTCTCCGGGACGGCCCGGTTGGTCAGCAGAAACCGAATTAAAATGGAGGCCCTGCCTGATATCCTTATATTCATGGCAGGGAGCACAGGTAAAGCAGGTAGAATAAGGCAAGGGATAGGATTCATAAGGGATTATCTGCTCATCAAGTTCATCTTTTAATGGAATTATATGGACCGGGCTTGTCCGGTTTCCATCCCAGTCTTTTTTTGTCTGAATATAATCCGCCGCCAGGAATCCGGAAATTCCTACCCCTATTATAATGAAAAGAATAATAATTTTATCAGGCTTCATGCTTTGAACTGCTCCGGACTGAATTTTAATAAGCGCTTTAATCTTACTGCTTCATTTACTTTAAGCACTGCCGCTGCGGATTCATATCCGATTTCTGCCGGGCAATTCAAGGGAATACCATTTCTTACAGCAGAGAAAAAGTTTTCCAGATGAGGCTGGTGAGCAGGCTTAGCCAGTTCAACCGGAAAAGGCCAACGTCCGGCTTCTTCTGTGACCCGGACATCAAGGAAAATATTTTTAGTATCGACTTTTTGAATGGGAGACGTCTCTGATTTAAGCAAACCTTCCTTTACCAAAGAATCCCATTCCTGTGCGTGCGCCTCCCGCATAGCCCAATTTCCTTTCTGGGGCACTTCAGACGTAACTATCGAACCGTTCTCTCCCATAAATGTCTCATAAAAACCCCCATGCTTGGTGGTAGTTTGAACCTGGTAAAAAGCACGTGCCTTTCCCTGGGGAGTATCAAATTCAAATATGGCCATCACATTGTCAAACCATTCCCGGTTTTTATAATAATCCACTCCTCCGCTGGCTATTACAGTACTGGGATTTGCTCCAAAAACCCAGGAAAAAAGGTCTATCTGGTGTGAACCCAGGTCAACGACCGGCCCGCCTCCATACTTTTTAAACCAGCGCCAGTTGCGAAACTCTGTCATTGAGCGGTATCCGTATTTTTCCAGCTTGCTCTGTGGTATAGTATAGTTTTTCGGCCAACCAAGCATATCGCCTTTAGCTCGGTTCCATTGGGCATAAGCCTGAGAAACCCGGCCTAAAAGCTTTTTCTCCCTCAATAAGCGGTCTATAGCATGGAGATATCTGGGGTTGCTGCGGCGCTGGTGTCCGATCTGCAGCAGTTTCCCGGTGCTTTCCGCTGTCTTTACCATAGTCTTCGCTTTTGCCAGAGAGTTTGACATCTCTTTTTCGCAGTAGACGTGGAGACCCGCTTCCATACAGGCATTGGCGTGTTCAGCATGCATCCAGTCAGGAGAAGCAACAATAACTGCATCCAGGGCTTTCTCTTTAGCCAGCAGTTCTCGGTAGTCTTCGTAGACATTGACGATATGTCCGTATTTTTTAAGATACCGGCTGCCGTAGCGCTGGCTGTAGTCCCAAATATCACACATTGCAGTAATCCTGATACCCTGGAGCCGCAGGCATGATTCAATAAGGACCCGGCCCTGTGCTCCTACTCCGATAAAAGCAATATTAAGATCTCCGGCTTTTGCTGCCTTCTCATTTTTTCGGCTAAAAGACGCTCCAGATAAACTCCTCCCTGCCAGGGCCACACTCAGCCCGGCGGAAGCTGATGATCTTAAAAAATCCCGGCGGGATAGCTTCTTTCTCTTTTTGATATTATTAGTTTTATCAGGCATTATTATCCTTCCCTATGAATAATCAAAGTTTCAACCTGAACTATTCATAAAAAAATGGCGATATTTTTATTATTAATATATTTTCAGTAATATGCAAGATTCTTTCGAGAATGATTATTGATATTTTTTACATTCACAATTTATCGGTTTCCCTGCCTTTATGTTTTGCAATTAATCATTTTGTATTTACAGCCTAATTCTTTGGTTCCCCAATTTACCATTTACCATTTACTATTTACTATTCACTGCTTTAGCTATTCCTTCATGTCTTTGTCAAACGCTACATCTGAAGGAGAAAAATTAATGGACTTTACATATTCAACCGATTCCCGAGCTCCGAACTCCCGGTCCATCCCGTTATCTTCCCACTCAACAGAAAGCGGACCTTTATATCCGATATCATTCAGCTCTCTGATAATCTCTTCAAAATCGACATCACCATGACCCAAAGACCTGAAATTCCACCCCCTGCGCAGGTCTCCAAAGGGAAGATGAGAGCCCAGTATCCCGGCTTTCCCATCCAGGGTAACAGCTGCATCTTTCAGGTGCACATGATATATCCGATCTTTAAATTCCCGAATAAACAAATGCGGTTCCATTCCTTGCCAAAGCAGGTGGCTGGGGTCAAAGTTTAAACCCAGGGTCGAACGGTTCTTGAATTTTTCCAGAAGCCGTTTTGCCGTATAAAGATCAAAAGCTATCTCAGTAGGATGTACTTCAAGACCGAATTTAACACCGCAGCGGTCGAATTCAGCAAAGATCGGAGTCCACAGTTTATATATTTTTTCAAAGCCTGCTTCCACCATATCCTCACTGGTAGGAGGAAAAGAATACCAGAATTTCCAAATAGGCGAACCCATAAATCCTGTAACTACATAACATCCCATGTTTTTTGCAGCCTTAGCTGTGGCTTTCATCTCTTCGACTGCCCAGGTACGCAGCTCTTCCGGTTTTCCTTTGACTTCCTCAGGAGCGAATCCATCCAGCCTTTCATCGTACCGATCTCCTACACACTGACCGGCAAGATGGGCCCCCAGAGCCCAGCATTTTAGGTTATATTTTTTTAGTATCTCTTTTTTCTTCTCCACATATGCAGGATCCTGGGCAGCTTTCCGTACCTCCATATGGTCTCCCCAGCAGGCTATTTCCAAGCCATCATAGCCCCAACTGCTTGCCTTCCGGCAGATCTCTTCAAAAGGCAGATCAGCCCATTGTCCGGTAAATATAGTAATGGGTTTGCTCAATTTACCCTCCTTTAATTTAAATTAAATCTATATAGGAATCAATGTAAAATATTGATTTAGCTATGCTTATCATACACATCGACATTTTTTATGAATAGTACAGATTAAATCCATACTGCACCTTTCTTCGAGCTCTCAACACACCTTTCAATATATTTTACTCCCTGGATCCCAGCCTCTACCCCAGGAAAATCAAGGTCGTCTTCAGATAGTGTTTCACCGGATATCTTTTTGGCAAGGGCTGGGATAAAAGTTGAATAGAGATTGGCAAAAGCCTCAAAATATCCTTCCGGATGACCTGGCGGGATGCGCGAGTATTTCTGGGCATGGGGATAAAATTCATCACGCCCCCGCGAGACGATCTCAGCCGGCTTGTTGAGGTAAGAGATTTTTAAGTAATCAGGCTTTTCCTGACACCAGTCCAAAGAGACTTTTGTGCCGAATATCCTGACTCTGAAGCCATTATCATGTCCGATGGCGATCTGCGAGCTCCAATACAATCCTTTTGCTCCATTGTCATACTCAAGCATAATGGAAGCATTATCATCCAGGTTCCGTTCTTCTATAATCGTATCCAGTCTGGCACATAGGGATCTAATCTTTAAATCGGTTATGTAAGATACCATATTTTCGATATGGCTTCCAATATCACCGACACAATTGGATATTCCCGCCCTTTTTGGGTCAGTCCTCCAGGCAGATTGTTTCTGTCCGGTTTTTTCAAGCTGGGAAGCCAGCCACTCCTGGGGATATTCGGCATTGACAAAACGTATATCCCCCAGGTCTCCATGAGCTACCATAGCCCGCATATGTTTGACAACAGGATACCCGGTATAGGCATAAGTCACACAAAAAAGCAGGTCTTTTTCTGCAGCCAAGCGGCCCAGTTTTTCCGCTTCCCTGCTGTCTGTAGTAAGGGGTTTCTCGCAGACAATATGAAAGCCGCGCTCAAGCGCCAGCTTAGTTATGGGAAAATGAGTATTATTGGGAGTGGCAATTATAATAAAGTCAGCGCCATCATTACGTTTCCTTTCCGCCTCTATCATCTCTTGATAAGTGCGGTACAAGCGTTCTTTGCTCAAGCCCAACATTTCTCCGGTTGCTAAGGTGTTCTTAAAATCCTGAGAAAAACACCCTGCAACCAGCTTTGCCCCGCCATCCATAGCAATGGCTTTTCTATGCACATCTCCGATGAACGCACCCTGTCCGCCGCCTACCATAGCATACCTTAGCCGGGGAGTTTTAGAACCTGATTGAACTCCTTCTATCATAAAAATATCTCCCTTCTTGATTATTTTTCAAACCTTGCTTTTATCATATCCACGGCTGCCTGAGCCTCAGACATTACATCTTTATCTTCCAGCATAGATTCTGCCAGTTCAAGTGCATCCCGGCAGGCAAATTTCGGCAGTATCCCCAGTACAGCTTTTTTCTCTTCCGAACGCCGGGCAATTTTTAGCGCTGCTTTTAGTGATTCAACAGCCGCTTCCGGTAAGCGGAACTCTTCCATCTCTATCATACGTATATAAGCCCTTAATGTTAGTACTTGATGGGTTGGATTATCGGATACTTTTGCGATTCGGAATACATCATCTCTCGCCGTTAGAGTGGGCCATTCTGAGAGGGCCCGTACTGCAGCATCCCGGATATCCTCGTTTTTTTCTGCCAAAGCCCGGCGCAGGACAGTAAGTGTACTGTCATCCCCGATCTTTCCCAGAGTTCGGTATAAGGCAGCCCGGCCTTTTACATCTTTGACTTCAGACAGCATCTCAACCACTGCAGCCCCCCGGTTATACTGCTCTCTATTTTTTCCGGCAACAGCAACTATTGTGACTATCAGCTCGTCTTGCTCCCTTTCAGTCTTTGCTTCAAGCATAATATTTATGATGCGGGAAAGGTCTGAGAGATCAGCAAGCACTTTAAGCGCCTTAATAGCCTGTATGCGGTTTTCCGGCTCTCCATCACGTATTATGGCAAATAAAACAGGTTGACCTTCTTTAATCCGCCGCTCCTCAATACAGCGGATTAGTTCATTCCGAATTTGAGAATCTGTGTTTTTTTCTAACCCAACCAGGACGGCCTGATCTACTCCTTCTCCTTTAAGATTCCCCAAACTGTTCCGGGCATTACTTTGTTCAACTCCTGTAGATTCAGCAGCATAAAGGGATAAAAAGTTCACCAGAGAAGCATCCCCAAGGCTACCAAGCGCTTCCAGAGCAGCAATCCTTACTCTTTTTTCCTGACTTTTAACGGCCTCTTTTACAACTGACAGTACTTCTGACCTCTGAAACCGGGACAGGACCGTTAATAACTGGACCTGATTTTCTGCCGGAAGCTCAGGCAATATATCACATACGGCTTTAAGAGATGAATCGTCAAAATCATCGCTGATCATCCCAATAGCAGGAGTATACATTTCTTTATCCCCACTTTTTAGAATATCAAGGATCATCAGGCCGGCTTTAGCACCGCTTGTCAAGATCTTGCCGCGCCCGGCAGCCCGGTGTAATGAAGCCGGGATATCCGCAGACAAAAGGGCATCATAGATTTCGGCAGCTTTTTTTTGATGCTCTTGCAGCTGAAATTTTTCCGCACATTTTAGCAGGGATGAAGCTGTTTGAGCTTTAATATTTCCTGTGGATTTACTTAAAGTTTCCGCAAGAACCTCAACTGCTTCAGGAGTAGCTATCCATCCCAAAGCTGTTACAGCAGCAAGGGAAGATTCGACATCGGATCCATGTATCAGCATTCCTAAAGGAGTTACTGCAGCTGCAACTTTCCTCTGACCTAAGGAAGAGATGAGGCCGAGCCTTATTTCCCCTCGGGTTTTGGAAAGGGCATTAAGCAGGGCTTTTTCAGCAGAAATAGCGGGAATCTTTTCCATAGCATAACGGGCCATATCCGTAGTCTCTTTCTTAAGGAGTTTCTTTTCCAGCACCGGCACAGATTTTTCGCTTCCGATTATCCTTAAATGGCGGCAGGCTTCCATCTTTGCTTCAAGGGTGGCATCTGAGTCAAGAAAAAAAAGAAGCTCTTCCTCACAAACTGCTCGGGACTCAGGAGATTTCCGGTGTTTGCGAATATAATTATTAAATTTTAGAATTATTTCATCGTTCTGACCTTGTTTGTAGGTTGTTAGCTGCTTAAGGATATCCTTTAAGTTTTGACCGGATTGGGCGGCATTAAGATCAAGAACGATTGTTCCTGATAGGAGACAGAATCCCAGCACCAATGTTATCCAAAGAAATAATTTAGAGTTGAATGTTTTCTTTTTTGTTTTCATATTATCCTCTTTCCTAACCTAATTGCCAGGGCTTACGATAAGCACGGCTCAACAAACGAGTAGCTTCAGGGTCGCCCTTAATAGTCTCGGTTTTTGGATCCCAGCTAATTTTTCGCCCCAGTTCAATAGCGATAACCCCGAGGTGTCCCACACTGGCTGAACGGTGGGCCACTTCAGCTGGAGTAATAGTCTGTTTTCGCAGCTTTAGACAATCCAGAAAATTTTGAAAATGGTCCCTGCTTTTATACAATCTCTCTTCATCAGGACCTATAAACTCATCAAGCAAAGATATCGGATCTGCTTCCAGGCCGCCCCGGTTACACCAGACCCAGCCGTATTCACCAATCCACTTTGTGCCACTGCGGATTTCAGGATATCCTCCCGCGACTATCATGGGAGTTCCGTCAGCATAACGGGTTTCTACATAATAACGGGTGGGGCTGTTCCATACTCCAGCCCTTGTATATTCTCCTGTGCCCTGAACCTCAACCGGGCCGGTATAATCCCAACCCATACCCCAATGGGCGATATCTACATGATGTCCGACCCAGTCCATAAGCTGTCCCCCGCCCAGGTCCATATTCCAGCGCCAGTTTCTGTGTACACGGGCCGGGCAGTAAGGAGCATAAGGAGCAGGCCCTAGCCAGAAATCATAATCCAGATGTTCAGGTGGAGGCCCCATAGTCTCCTGCCCTTTTGTCCCGGCAAAATCATAGTGTCCGGACGGTAATCCGACCTCGATCTTTTTGACCTTGCCGATGCGCCCGTTCCGGACCAGCTCAGATGCTTGATGAAAATTTGCCACCGAACGCTGCCAGCTTCCGGTCTGCCAGATACGGCCGTAACGTTTGACAGCATCACAAAGGACACGTCCTTCTACCAGGCTGTGAGTCAAAGGTTTTTCCCCGAAAATATCAAATCCTGCCCTGGCACAGGTTATTGCAACAATGGCATGCCACTGATCAGGTACGGCAATGGAGACAGCATCGATATCTTTACGCTCACAGAGTTTTCTGAAATCATGATAAACAGCACAATCTTTATTTCCGTATTCTATATTGACAATATCACGCGCCTCTACCAGGTGTTTCTCATCTAAATCACAAACTGCGACCCACTCTACTTCATCCTTGCTTAAAAAGTTCCTCATATTGGGGATTCCCTGCATGCCGAAACCGATGCCTGCCATTACGACTCGGCTGCTGGGGGCAGGGCGGCCCGGCTTTCCAAAAACCGAAGACGGGACTATAGAAGGAAAAGCAGCTACTCCGACTGCAGCTGCCGGCAGTTTTTTAAGAAACTGCCTCCGATTAAATTTTTTACGATTTTTTTTCATGTTTTCTCCTGTTTTAACTTTAATCTAACCTGAGCTATTCATAAAAAATGTCGATATATATAATATAAAGTAAAATACAAATTGTAAATTGTTTCATTGTTAGATTATTAAAAAATACTGCTATACTGCCATACTGACCTGATTCTTGCTTAAGGCCCAGAAGCTTAGAAAAAATGGGGGGGCTCTTGTAGGATATAGGGCTTGCAAAGTCAGGGGGAAAACATATAGAATTATCTCCAATCGAAATAATTTTTATTTTCCTTATATAAGGAGGAAATATGATAAAAAAACTTGTTTCTATAGCCGCCCTAATACTTATTATTACCGCCTCCGGTTTAGCTCAGGACCTGGTTCTCAAAGGAGGAACTGTTCTGACCATGACCAACGGAACGATAAAAAATGGAACCATTGTTATCCGCAATGGCAAGATAACAGCTATCGGCAGAGATGTATTGATTCCGGCCGGGATTAAAGTAATCGACACCAGCGGGAAATATATAATGCCGGGAATTATCGATACCCATGTTCATTACGCCCTTACCGGCATGTCTGATATTAATGAGGCGACAGACCCTGTAACGCCCCAGATATGGATGAAAGATGTCCTTATCCCCGGTCATGATTCCGTACTTAAAACTCTGGCCGGTGGAGTAACTGCTGTTAAGACCATGCACGGAAGTGCTAATGTTATAGGTGGAGTAAATGTAACTATTAAACTTAAATACAATGCCCCGGTTGAAGAAATGATCATTCAGGACGCCCGTCAGCAGCTAAAAATGGCGTTAGGAGAGAATCCCAAACGCACCTACGGCCAGGCCAAAGGAAAAACTCCTTCCACCCGGATGGGAAACGCCTATGTCGCCCGGAAAGCCTTCATCGAAGCCCGCGAATATAAGGCCAAATGGGATAAATACGAAAAGGATAAAGCCGCTGAAGAAAAAGATATAATCCCTCCGAAAAAAGACCTGAAAATGGAAACATTAAAGCAGGTCCTGGAAAAAAAGTTGAGCATTGACTGCCATATATACCGGGCGGATGAGATCGTCTGGATGATAAATTTCTGTAAAGAATTTGATCTGGACCTTATGCAGATAAGCCATTGCATTGACGGCTATAAAGTGGCTGACATAATGGCAGAGGCCGGAGTCTCATACGGAGGATGGGTCGACTCCTGGGGATTTAAAGAGGAAGCTTATGACGGCAATCCCTGGGGTTTTAAAATCATGTTTGATGCCGGGGTTAATATTGTGGTCAATACCGACTCTGTTTCTCCCGGAGTCAGCCGTTACCTTTTTCTGGATGTAGCAAAGGTTTTAAAATACAATGACCTGCCTGAAATCGAGGTATTAAAAATGATCACTCTGAATGCAGCAAAGGCCCTGGAAATCGACCATCGCTTAGGAAGCCTTGAAACAGGCAAGGACGGTGACATAGCGGTTTTCAGCAAACATCCCCTGGATTCCTTTACAAAATGCCTTATGACTATCATCGAAGGTAAGATATATTTTGATTACACAAAAGACAGTATTACTGTAAAGGGAGGGAACCATGAATAAGAAAGCATATTTTATAAGCGGTTTGTTCCTGTTCTTCCTGGCTGCTATTACAGCCTTCCCCCAGGAAACCATTCTGATAAAAAACGGGACCATTGTTCCGGTTACTGGAAAGACCATAAAAAACGGAGACCTCCTGATCCAAAACGGAAAAATCTTTAAAATCGGAACTGATATAAAAGCTCCCTCAGATGCAGTGATTATCGACGCAAGCGGCAAGTACGTCTATCCCGGAATTATAGCTCTTATGACCGCTGTCGGAGTAACCGGATACCCCGGGGCCGGCAACGACCAGAATGAAGTAGGCCTTGTCACGCCGCAAATGGACCCTTATGATGCCATTAACCCCGAGGATAATACTATTGAAGTTACCCGCATGGGAGGAGTGACTACTGTCCATACAACAAGCGGGTCCCGTAATATAATCAATGGAAAATCTGTGATATTAAACCTCGAAGGTACTCTGGCTCAGGAAATGGTGATAAAAAAATATGCAGCCCAGATATTTAATATAGGAGTCAGGGGAGAAAACAAATACCCCACTACCCTATCCGGCACCGTAACTCTGATAAGAGAAAAACTGGACCAAGCCTTAAAATATTCAGAAAAGAAAAACGAAAAAAACAGCAAAGAAAACACTACCAAACGAGACCTCGAGACGGAAGCCCTGGTCCCGGTTGTTACCGGAAAAGTCAGGGCAATCTTTCTGACAAATGATGAAGTCACTCTGCGCAATGCTATAAGTATAATCAATGATTACAATTTAAAAGGGGTCATTCAGGCAGGAAAAGGCATTTACAAATATGCCGACAAGCTGGCTGAGGAAAAAATCCCGGTTATCTGGGTAGCAACTACAGCCGGGCCGGGGCGCTGGGAACCCTTTGATAAATATTTCCGGGCCGCCGGGATGCTGGCAGAGAAAGGCATTCTGTTTGCATTTGCTACCGGGGGCTTTGGCGGCGGCAGCTACAATATCCGCAACCTCCCTCTTCCGGCAGCGATCTCAGTCGCACACGGGCTTCAAGAGGAGGAAGCTCTAAAAGCCCTAACCATCTACCCGGCAAAAATCCTGGGAATAGATGATATGTTAGGTTCGCTGGAAGCAGGTAAAATGGCCAATGTAGTGATCTGGACAGGCAGCCCTCTTCAGATGACATCCGGGATTTATAAAGTGATCATAAATGGAAAATTGATCCCAAAGACAAGCGTGCAGACACAACTTAGAGATAAATTCGATAAGATAGTCCGTAAACGCATGAAAAAGAAAAAATAAAGATGAGAAAAACAGTCAGTAAGCGCCAATGGAAAGTATTTAAAGTACTCCTGGATTCAAACCAGGAGCTTTCAACCCCTCAAATTGAAACCAGATCAGGGGTAGAACATCCCCAAGTCGCAGCTACATTAATTTATGCTCAAGAACAGGGATGGCTGACTCTAAAAGAACACTTACGCAAAGAACTTATCCTATCCGATAGTGCCGAAGACCAGATGAAAAAGGGTCTTCCCGAAAGGCAGGTACTCCCAATCCTGGCAGAGAAAGGCCGGATGCCCATGCAGGAAATGGCCCGGATCGCAAAACAAAAAGAAATTCCCATGGGTGATATCATCAAGTGGAGCTCCCTGCGGGGATGGGTGAAAAAAGATAAGGGCGAGCTTATAATTACCAAAGACGGACATAAGGCCATAGATAATCCTGATGCCGACGAAAAGGCCATAGAACTGGCCATAAAAAGCGGCACCCTGTTTTTGGACCAACTTGAAAATCAAGGTATAGATCCTGCCAGGGTAAATAAATTATTAAATAAGCGCACTTCCCTGGCTAAAATAAAGGAACGAACCATCCGCCTTGCCTGCTTAACTGATGCAGGCAGAAAAATCCTGAGTGAAGACATAAAAATCATCAAGGAACAGAATATTCTAAGCCCGGAAGACATTGAAAGCGGAGAATGGAAGAATATCAAACTGCGCCACTATAATGTCACTCTGGAAGCAGAAAAAATATATCCTACAAAAATCCATCCTATGCAGAAAATTATCCAGCAGACACGCAAAGCCTTCCTGGAGATGGGATTTACAGAAATCGTTTCCCCTCAGGCAGAATCAGCTTTCTGGGATTTCGATGCTTTATTCCAGCCCCAGGATCACCCTGCCCGCGACATGCAGGATACATTTTACCTGACTCGTCCAGCTGAAGCTAAACTGCCGCATGATAAGTTCGTTGAGAATGTGAAACAGACTCATGAAAACGGCTGGAAAACCGGCTCGACCGGATGGGGGTATAAGTGGAACCTCAGCCGGGCAAAAGAAATGGTACTGCGCACCCACACAACATCAACTACAATCCGGGCACTTGCGGAAGATCCGAATCCTCCCCGAAAGGTATTTTGCGTAGGGAAAGTCTATAGAAATGAAGCTATCAGCTATAAACATCTGCCGGAATTCTTTCAAGTCGACGGAGTTATCATCGATGAAGCTGCGAGTTTAGCGACCCTGCTCGGCACATTGCAGGAGTTTTACCGAAAAATGGGATTTGAAAAGGTTAAATTCAAACCCGCATTCTTTCCTTATACAGAACCAAGCGCGGAAGCGTTTGTCTATATGGAATCGAAAAAGAGCTGGATTGAATTAGGCGGTTCAGGTGTTTTTCGACCTGAAGTAACCAGACCTTTTGGATGTAAAGTGCCGGTTTTAGCCTGGGGGCTCGGACTTGACCGGCTGGCAATGCTTAGATACGGAATAAATGACATACGCGAACTCTACTGGAGTGACCTTGATAAAATCAGAGAGGTGTCATTATGCCGGTAGTAACAGTAAGTGTAAAACGGTTAAATGAACTGCTGAATAAACAGTATAAGCTGAACGTCCTGGTGGATGCCCTGGAACAGCTCGGCTGCGATGTGGAAGATACGGCAGAGTTAGGATTATATCAATGCCCTGCCTGCCAAACACCCAACGACAGACTGGAACATGAGGAACCCCCTAAACGCTGCGATTTCTGCGGGTTTGAAAGTGAAGAGCCTTTTGAAAAATATGCCACTGACAAAGTAATCCGAATCGATCTACTTGCTGACCGGCCCGACCTTTTTGACACCGGAGGACTATCCCGGGCCCTTAAAGGATATCTCAAACTTGAAAAAGGCTTATCCGAATTTACTGTCAAAGAAGGAAATATCGAAGTCAATGTCGATCCGGTCCTTTCCCAAAAAGAGACCTTTCGGCCCTATATTGCCTGCGCTGTAATCACCATGCCGCCCCTTGATCAGACTAGCCTACGCGAGATTATGCGCCTTCAGGAAAACCTCCATTGGGGGATCGGACGCGACCGGAAATTATCTTCGATCGGAGTATATGACCTGGGGACACTCACTCCACCTATAAAATATACTACTGTAGATCCAATAGAATTTAAATTCTGTCCTTTGGGAATGCCGGGAGTACAGATGACTCCTCGAAAGATTCTGGAAGAACACCCTAAAGGCGTAGCCTATGCTCATCTTATGGATAACTACAAACGCTATCCGATCCTTATGGACGCAAATGATCTGGTGCTGGCTATGCCACCCATTATCAACAGTAATGAAACCAAATGTAAAATCAACTCCTCCCGGCTTTTTGTCGATGTCACCGGAATCACCCAGGATGCAGTCATTAATTCCCTCAATACACTTGTCAGCGCCCTTATTGAACTGGGAGGAGAAGTCGAGACTGTAAAGATGAATTATCCGGAAGGTCCAAAGGCGACTCCGGATCTATCCCCGAAAAAAATCAATATTAAACTGGACGCAGCTCAAAACTGGCTGGGGCTTGATTTTTCCAAACAAGAATTTATGGGATATATACGCAAAATGAGGTTGAATATCGAACCAAAAAAAGATGTGTACGAAGTAAGCTATCCGGCATTTCGTTCCGACATCCGGCATGAAGTTGATTTATTTGAAGACCTGGCTATCGGATATGGATTTAAGAATATCCAAACCAAATTAGTTCCCTCTCTCACAATCGGAGAGGCCAGAAAAGAAGAAGAGCTCAGTCAGATAGTGCGTGAGGCTATGACCGGCCTGGGCTTTACAGAGATCATGAGCCTGCATCTGCAATCTGTGGAAAGACACTTTACAAAATATCAGATGGAACCGGGAAAAGAACATGTGATCATAAAAAATCCCAAGACCATTGAACAAAAAGTAGCACGCTGCCATCTTATGACCGGGGTTATGGAGACTTTTTATAAAAACCGCAGGAAAACTGTTCCTCAGCGTATATTTGAAGTCGGGAATATCATGCTAATAAATCCCAAAATGGAAACCGGAACAAATGAGTACCGCCATCTGGCCTTCGCTATTATAGGGCCGGAAACAGGCTATGCAGAAGGACGCATGGTGCTTGACTCAGTAATGCGCGAGCTTAACTATAAAGGGGATTATAAACCTGTATCACATCCGGCATTTTGCCAAGGCCGCTGTGCTGAATTAACGGGTGATGCCGGGCTGTGGGCCCGGGTCGGCGAGATTCACCCCCAGGTACTCAATAATTTCGGATTAACCTATCCGGTTTCCTATTGCGAACTGCGTCTGGTAAAAGTTATCTGACTTGCGGAAAAGCAGTGGGGATATCACATTACTCCCTGGGAAAGGATTGATTTGTGTTTTTTTTTGCTATAATAAAGGTCGCATACCCGGTTTTAAAAAATAAAAGTTTGTCAATTTTTGTTATCAGACAGACTATTGGATAAATAAATGTGGAATAAATTTTAAAAAGCAATATATTTTTATTTATGTCTGCTTCAGATGAAGGTGATATTTCACCGCTTCTTAATTTACTTTTCCTTTTTTTGTTTATTTTTACAAAAAGGATATTTAGAGTAATTTCAAATAATTCAACAAAAAACTTTGCATATGTAGAAGATTGAATCACCTGAAATCCATTCATTTTCAGCATTTCTCTTAGTTTTGCCAAGCTGTAACCTTCTCTTTTGTGTCCATATATTTCAGGAGTCAAGCCGAACATTGATTTTAAACTGTTTAAAATAAAATATTTCCCGCTTATAGGAGTCGAAATTATTACTTTTCCATTATTTCTTAAAATCCTCTTAATTTCTTTCAGAATTATTGATTCATCTTCAATATGCTCAAGGATATCCAGGGCAAGAACCAGATCAAACTGATCGCCTTTCAAAGGAATTGTATCCTCAGGAAATAAAAAAAGGTTATTCAATAAAATTTTTTTTGCTGTAATCAGATTTTCAAAATCAAGATCTGCATGAACCCATTTACCACCGGTCTTTTTTAAAAAATAGGAAACAGTTCCATTTGAGCAGCCAAGGTCAAATACCTTTTTATGGGAAAAATCCGTTGTTTTTAATATGAGCCTGACTTTCTCTTTTTTCATCAGGCTTTTTTCGAAAAGCTTTACCTGCCATGGTTTCATTTTATTTTTTGGGACAAGCAGTCTTTGATAAATTCCTTTCCGATATTTCTCAATTTGGGTTCGACTAGATCTAAAACTTTCTCTTCTGAAACATCCTCTTTCTTATTAAATAAATTTCTTTTCCAGTGAATGAGCCAGCCGGAAATACACATCGGTTGATATCTTTTGTAAAAATCCTTTTTAACAAAATTCTTTAAAGACTTTGGTTTTTCTACATCGAGGCTGTTCCAGTCAATATAAAATCCCTTTTCCAATAACAGATCTCTTCTTTCTTTTCTTGTATTTAGGTTATATACCGGGGAAAAATAATTAACACTGTATGTTTTAGAAAATTCTCTCAATAATTTCAGATAACCAGGGTAATTATCTGCTGTTGTCAATAGATTATCTTGATCAGGGGCCTGTTCCCAGTTTGCCCCATCAGTAAAGTCCCTAATATCATTTTCAATTGCATATATAATACTCATTATTGTCATAGACGCTCGGCATGGAATACACCAGGATATTTCATTTCCAAACTTTTTTAAGTCCCTAAAGAAGTTTTTAACTGCCATTTTTTTAAACAGAGATTTCATGTTAACAACTTTGAATACTATCTTATCTTCTCCAAATAACCTCTTTAAATTCTTTATATTCGGCTTACTGAAATTCAGTCCAAAGTGAAGGTAACCTTTATAGAAGGTCAGAAGATGAATTCTGTCATATTTTTGAGCAAGCATATAAGCAACATAAAGAGAATCAATCCCACCTGAAAATTGGATGACAGCTTCGTTTTTCAATTCTTTATTCATTTTTTTATGGATTCCTTCAATATGAGTGATTTAATCAAAGAATTTTGCCAAATTTATAATGAAGTGGTCTAATTGTCAAGGCACAACCCAATAATTTTCGCTATTTTTTATTGTATTCCCCAAAACAAATAAGTATAATTCTTAATCTTCAAATGAGAAACTTGGTGATTTTTTCTAAATCATCTATAAAATTTTTTAGGGAGGTATTTTAATGAAAAAAAGGCATACTTTTGTAATTTTTATCCTGGTGTTTTGCTTAACGTCTATAAGCATTCTGGCTGAGAACACCCCCATAAAAAAAGCCAACTACAAACTGGCTACCCGATTTTCTTCGGCCAAACTGGAAAAAATGGTATTCAGCACTTCTGTTGATCCTCACTGGCTTAAATACAGCGACCGCTTCTGGTACAACTATGAAACCCCGGAAGGAAAGACATTCTATCTAGTTGATCCGGTTAAAAAGGCCAACCGGCCTATCTTCGACAATGTCAAGATGGCAGCTATGCTTACCAGAATAACAAAAGACCCTTATGACGCCAAACATCTTCCCATAAAGGAATTCAAATTTATTAAAAAAGAAAGCGCCATTCAATTTGAGGTGGAAAGCTCCCAGTACGAAGAAAAAACAGAGGAAAAGGTTGAAGAGAAAAAAGAAGAGATAGAGAAAGAGGAAGAGAAAGGAAAAGAAGAAGAAGAAAAAGATAAAAAGCCCAAAAAGAAAATATTCGGTTTTGAATACAACCTGGCCACAGGAAAACTAACCCAGATCAAAGACTATAAAAAACCTCCGGAAAAAGCAAAATGGGCCTCTATTTCCCCGGATGGCGAGACAATTGTTTTCTCCCGCCAGTACAATCTTTATTACATGGATAAAGAAAATTATAAAAAATTCCTAAAAGACAAAAAAGACCCGGATATTAAAGAACACCAACTCACAACAGACGGAGAAGAACATTACAGCTATGGCGGTGGAGACCGGGGCGAAACAAATGTGGATAAGGAAAAAAACAAGGATAAACGCAAATCAGTGCGGGTAGTCTGGTCACGAGACTCGAAAAAATTTGCTATGACAAAAACAGATAACCGCAAAGTCAAGGACCTGTGGGTGATCAATTCAGTGGCAAAAAAGCGGCCCACTCTGGAAACGTATAAATACCAGATGCCAGGAGAACCTGAAGCCCCTCAATACGATATTCTTATCTTTGATCTTGAAACTAAAGAAAAAACTCAAATCGATGATGACAGATTTAAAGACCAGTCTGTATCAATTCTTTATGCACCTAGATTGGCGAAAAACCGGGATGATGAAAACCGGCCAAGCTTGTGGCTGGCAGAGACTTCGGACAAACTGTACTTTTCACGCACAAGCCGCGACCTACACCGAATCGATATCTGTGTTGCCGATGTTACAAGCGGTGTTACAAAAGTTCTTATCGAAGAGCGCCTTAATACCTATGTGGAGATGAGAGCCCCCGGCCTAGTAAACAATGGTAAAGAGCTTATCCACTGGTCTGAAAGAGACGGATGGGCTCATTTCTACCTTTATGACGGGGAAGGCAACCTGAAAAACCAGATCACATCAGGACCCTTTCACTGCAACTCCATTGAGGGAATCGATGCTAAAAACCGGGTCCTCTATTTTACTGCTAATGCCCGGGAAAAGGATGAAGACCCCTACTACACCCATCTTTACCATGTAAATTTTGATGGATCAGGTCTTAAGCTGCTGAATAGGGGAAATTTCAACCATAGAGTAAGCATGAATGATTCAAGTACTTTTTTCGTAAACAACTACTCCCGCGTCGATACAACCCCTAAATCAGAGCTTCGCAATAATCTCGGGGGTAAGATCAAAGACCTTGAGACTGCTGACCTATCACTGCTATTTGAGGTAGGGTACAAATTCCCGGAACCCTTTAAAGTTAAAGCAGATGACGGTATAACCGACATATACGGAGTCATGTACAAGCCCTATGACTTTGATGAAAACAAATTATACCCCATCATAGCCTATGTATATCCCGGGCCCCAGACCGAAGCCGTAAGTAAATCATTCTCTGTGAGGATGGACAGAACCGACCGGATGGCTCAATTCGGATTTATTGTTATCACTCTTGGTAACCGCGGGGGGCATCCCAGCCGTTCAAAATGGTACCATAACTACGGGTACGGAAACCTGCGTGATTACGGCCTGGCCGACAAAAAAGCAGCCATTGAACAGCTGGCTTACCGGCATCCATTCATAAACATCGACAAAGTCGGTATTTTCGGCCATTCCGGCGGAGGTTTTATGTCAACCGCAGCTTTGCTGGTCTATCCTGATTTTTTTAAAGTAGCGGTGTCATCCTCTGGCAACCACGAGAACAACATCTACAACCGCTGGTGGAGTGAAAAACATCACGGAGTCAAAGAAATAGTCGATGAAGAAGGAGAGATTAAATTTGAATATGACATTGAAAAAAACTCAGAAGTAGCTGACCACCTGAAAGGACGCTTGCTGATCACCACCGGAGATATCGATAACAACGTCCACCCAGGAAACACAATACACCTTGCTAATGCCCTTATCCGCGCTAACAAACGGTTCGATTTCTTTCTCTTCCCGGGACAGCGCCATGGATATGGTGATATGAATAAGTATTTTTTCTGGCTGAGGGCTGATTATTTCTGCAAACACCTTATCGGTGATTATTCCCAAAACGTAGATATGGTTGAACTAAACCGAGAGATTGAAATGAGCGGAGACAAGAAGAAATAATCATTGTGCTGGATATTAGAAATGCCGTCAGTGCAGAATATGAGCCTATTCCAATTAAATGGGTAATGGACTTTGTGGACCTGTTTAAAAGCTGCCGCTTAATTTCAAAAAAACCTGGTGGTTCTTATTAACGGCTACTCCGAACCAGGGATCTCCTATTTGGTATCCAAATTGAACTGACGCAAAAGGCGGCAGGATAGTGTAGTTGCAGAGGAATTGAACATTTGTTTTCTTTATAGCTGTATTGATCTGAACAAAACCTTTCAAATGAAGATTTTTAGCCATTAAATAATCAGTTTTTATCATAGCGATAGAAGTAGACCTGAACATAAGGTCAGGATTACTATCGTACTTTAAACTACAGAAATAAAACTCGATAATTAAACCCTGATTAATCCTGTTACTCTTGATCATCTCCATCATCCAAAAAGTAAGGCCAAAATTCTCTCCCGTTGAAAATGTAAGCTTAAATAGATTCCCATTCCCTTTATCCATTCCTGATGATAATTTTGTCCTGTGATTTTTAAAATCCTCAAAATACCGCCACCAATGATTCACAGAAGTTGTAGGATAATCTCCCGGCTCCCATCCACAAGTCAACACCGGCCCTCGGATATCTTCATTAAGTCTGAATTCCTGAGTATGTTCTATGCCAATTTCCCATCCAGATCTAAAATTTAAATAGAGACTTTGGTCTATCTTCCAGCCGCGGAGGGCATCGTCCATCCCCCAAAAAATATCATAGTTTGACTTATATCTGATATAATCAAAGCTTCCTCCCTGGAATACAAACTTTTTTACTAAAGCTGAGTCGATCTCTTTACGGTTATCATCAGGAATAAAACCGATATGATTAACGTTTTCTCCAAAATGCTCACCTATCTGAATATAGTTGAGATGAGCATGAAAAGTATCTGAATCATAGACCGGACCTACAGAAAAAGCAAAATTATCTTTGTAATCTCCATAACTGGCAGCAAACCGGCCGGAGAGTTTGAATTTATTGCTAAAAAATATTCCCGCATCAATACCTGCAGCGCCGTAGTTTTTTCCTCCCTCCCGCTTATTGGAGGCGGTAAGGCTGAGGAAAGAGGAATTAGAGAACTCTTTTTTAAGGTTAAAAGTCGAATAATTTGCCCGGCTTCCATCATTTGACTCATCTTTATCCGAGATAACACTCATCCCGGAGTATTCAAACGACCCGGATTTTCCCTGCAGACTTACTCCCCCCTCGATATCACCGATCCGCTTTGAATAAAAAAGCCCAAATTTCTGCTGGTTACCCCCCGGTATTTCCTTGAAAAAATTTCTTTTCTCCGGGATATAGAGTTCGTAGGCTGACAGATTCACCATCTCATTGTCAGGTTCCACAGTTACATATTCAGGATTGATCACTGTGCGGGCAGATGCCATTTGATTAAAGGAGTAGCTGAAATCAAGGCCGGCGCCTTGCATAAATTTTTCGCCTGTTTCCTTTGTGGCTATTAAATGAGTAACCAGCTCTGTTTTTTTTATCGACCTTTTCAGTTCAAGCATCTGTAAATTCCCCATCTCCTCTACTTTAAAAGCAGGATCAAGCGGGCCTTTTTGAAAAATACTATCAAGACGGGGAACGACTCTGGACAAACTGAGGCCCAGGGAAATATTTTCGTCCGGTCTATACCCAAGGCAGCTGAGGTCGATCGCTATCTCTGCACACCAGCCGAAATCCCCCCTTCGTCCGACAGCCTCCCACTTTCCATTCCATTGGGGAACAACCGTAAGTGCATCCCTGCTTATCTTCCCGTCAAACTGAGCGCCTAACATATTGGTCCCGAAATAATAAAAATTATTCAGATCAAATCCAGCGCTGATCAAGACATAAACCGAGTCATCAAGTCTTATATCTTTATCCCGTTCCCTGATATCAGCGAAAATTTTCTCAGGCTCAGAGTCATAGCAGTAGAAAGAAAGATACAAAAATTTATTATCATACAAAATTTTCACAGTTGTGCTTACTACTTCAGGATTATCTCTATCTGAATGGATCTGCAGGAAATCTATTGCATTGGGTACATTGTTCCAAACCGGCTCATCCAATAGACCGTCAATATTAATGGGTGTACCAATTTTTATAGCTGTTGTTTCTTTATTGCTTGTTTGGCTGAAAATTAGCGAATATGACAGAAAAACACAAAATATTATTGCAGTTATCCTTCTCACCGAAAATCTCCTTTGAGGTCAGCATGTTTACTATTTTATAATAAAATTCATTTTAAACCGGCAATATAACCAAACCTATGAGAAATATTATAATCTTTTCCCTTCACTTTAACTTTGATGCTCTTAAACTTACCGTCTTCCTGATAATCTGCAGGGGTATAATATAAAAGATAATATATTTCTGACAGCCTATTAGCGCTGGTAAAAGCATAAGCCGGATTTTGCGAATTATCTACTATCCCTCCTGTCGCCCTTGCTACCTGGGTAAAAACGTTGAATACATCTTCTGACTGCTCACGCATCTTGATTCCCGAGAATACACCGGGGTCTTTAGTAATGAATATGAAATTAAAAATTATAGAAGCATCCGCAAAAATCTGCTGGACTTTTCCGACATCTATAGTCACATGACGTTGGTAAAATTGAAAAAGGTCCTGAAGATCGCCTTGAATATTGGGCTCATCCTGATAGCGGTTCATCATCTGACCAAGAATTCTGTCACTGATCTCCGGCCTGAATTCCCTCTCATAGAAAAAATACACATTTTTCTGGCCTTTTAGTCTTTTAAGAGAGCGGGCAAATTGAATGAATTTGTTTTCATCAATAAGCCTTAATTTATCTAAATTCTGCAAAGTAGAACGGTATGATGCCAGTAAAAAGCCGAGGTTCCGGCTGTCAGAACCAAAGGAAGTTGAAACCGAATCAGAGTCAATATCAGTTGTAGCAGCACCGTCAGCCTCGACTCCGCCGGCTGCAGAAATTGAACGAACCAACCTCCGCAGATTTGTAAGCAAGTTGCGGTAATTGGCTCCTCCTGTAGTAGTATCTTTCCTTACAATTCTTTGCATTTCTTTTGAAAGGCTCTCTTTGGATTTTATTTTCAAGGCTTTATTGGGAAGCACATAATTTCCCATAGGAGTCATAATAGTAAGAGTATCCCCCGGAAGAAGCACTTTTTCAAAAAGATAGTCAATTGTTTCATTATACCTGGGATTATATTCTGATATCTGAAAGATAAGATAATAGTTTCTTGAAAGCTGTGGATCAAAATTCATAACAGCTTCCTTTCTTTCTATTTGCTCTTTGTTTACAAGATATAAAGCTTCAATGTTCTGTAGTTTGTCGTTTTCATATATTTCAAAATCCTCTTTATAAAGGTCAGCGACAAACCTATTCCCCTCAAACACTCTAACCGGAACTACAACATTGATTACAGAAACCTCATGCTGCCGGTCTTTAGAAAAAAGAGTTACACTTAAAAGTAAGGCAACAAACAGGGAGACATATTTTTTCATTTTAATTCCTCCACCTCTTTTTACAGCCGCCAGTAAAGAAACCCTTTGTCTTCTGCTTCTTTTCTATTAAAAATTGCTTTAACATCAATAAGAATAGGATTTTTCCCGCCCATAAGCTCTATCATTCTCTCATAATTCACTTCTTCCAGATATCGCTTATGGGTAACAGCAAAAATGACCGCATTATAAGGTGCATTGTTTTCAATTCCCGGGATCATATCTATTCCATAGGCCTGTTTTACTTCATCCTTCAAAACATAGGGGTCATGCACATATACATCGATCCCATATTCTTTTAATTCATTATAGACATCAATGACCTTGGTATTACGGATGTCCCCGATATTTTCTTTAAATGTTAAACCCAGTATTAATACCTTGCTGCCCTTGACCCGATTCCCGGTCTGTATGAGCTTCTTCACTGTGTTTTCAGCCACATGCTTTCCCATATTATCATTTATTCTGCGCCCTGCCAGAATAATCTGAGGATGATAACCGGTACTTTCCGCTTTAAACGTTAGATAATACGGGTCAACTCCAATACAATGGCCTCCGACAAGGCCGGGCTTGAATTTTAAAAAGTTCCATTTACTCCCTGCAGCTGCGAGAACATCCTGAGTGTCAATATCCATCCGCTCAAAAATAAGAGAAAGCTCATTGATCAAGGCAATATTTAAATCGCGCTGAGTATTTTCAATTACTTTAGCAGCCTCTGCCGTCTTGATAGTCGGGGCCAAATGAATACCAGCAGTTATTACAGATCCGTATATCTTCTCGAGAAAAGCCCTTGTTTCTGTGCTATCACCTGAGACCACTTTTTTTATTTTATCAATAGTGTGTTTTTTGTCTCCAGGATTGACTCTTTCCGGGGAATAACCGACATAGAAATCTTTTTTCCAGGATAATCCGGATTCTTTTTCCAGTATCGGGATACAAATATCTTCGGTAACACCCGGATAAACTGTTGACTCATAAACAATTACAGATTTTTTTTTAAAATATTTTCCCACTGTTTCAGTAGCGTTTTTCAGCGAAGTCAGATCCGGTTTCTTAAATTTATCGATTGGGGTCGGGACCGCAACGATTATTAAACTGCATTTTGAGATCATTTTCGCATCATCAGTAAACTCAATACCCGCGCTTTTAAGTATCTCAGAGCTTACTTCATTGGTCTTATCTTCCCCTGCTTTTAACTCTGAAATTCTAGTAGACTTAATATCAAACCCGACAATCTTATATTTCCTCGCCATAAGCTCTGCCAGAGGAAGACCGACGTATCCCAGGCCAACAATACAAATTTTTTTATTTTTGCTTATAAACTCCGATATATTCATCATTCATAAATCTCCCAAGTATGAAATATATTGTAAAAATAAATCTTTTTCAAGCTTGTATATTTCTCGTAATCTGAAGCGAGCACAAGCAGGAAAAATCCCTAGCTATTTCAGCTTAATCTTATCTCCTGCAAAGAGCCTCGGGATATTGTTTTCATTCAGGAGCCTATTCAGCTCGGGAAAATCTGTTTCAATAACTGCGTTAACCTGTCCGGCGAGTGACTCAAAGGCTTCTATCTGTTTATCGACATCCTTGACTTGAGACTCTGACGGGGCTCCCGAATATCCTCCGATAGAACCAAAGAGCATCATAAGCCGGCCCCGGACCGCACTTCGCATTCCCCTCCAGCCTGCCTTTGGGTCTCCCAAAAGCTCTAAACTGATATCCTTGAGCTTCTTTGATATTGACTCGATCTTTTTATCTACAGCTTCAGGTACATCCTTTACTTTTTTGAGATTTTTCTTTAGAGAATTTATCTCTTTCTGCAGGCTGTTTAAGGCATTGTTTGAAGCATTCAGAGGGCCGTATAGTTTATATATCTTAAAAAGGATATCATGTTGGGCTTTCCGGTCTTCAAAGGAAACATCAATCCTCGCGTCTCCTTCCACTTTAACCGTTTCAGTCAGCTCGTTTTCCCCAAGTTTCATAGCCACTTGATACTCTCCCGGAAGGACAAATGGCCCACGGGCCCGGTAATAACTGCGGCGCCCTCCATCTGCAGTTTCCGGCGGTTCATAGCGCATATCCCATATGACCCGGTTGACTCCGGCACTGCCCGGGCCTTTAAGCTCTCTGACCTTTTCTCCGGAGGCATTGGACATTATTAAACTGACCTTCCCTTTCTGCTTTTCCTTCAAATAGTAGCTTATCATGGCGCCGGAGGGCGGATTTGGGGCAACATAGATCTTATCGCCGAGGTTACCTTTGTGGGAAAATGCATTAAACATAGTCGCCGGGGGTGGAGGGAATATATAACCGGAAGGGGAACTTTCTCCCTCAGTATATTTTTCCAGGTAAGTTATATCGTCCATTATCCAGATGCTGCGGCCGTGGGTGCCGAGGATAAGGTCGTTTTCACGGGGATGAATGGCTATATCGTCCACCGGCACCATGGGAAAATTTCCTCCGATTCTTACCCATTTACCACCCCGGTTTAAGGAAAAATAAGCTCCTCTTTCTGTCCCTATAAAAAGGAGTTCTGAATTGCGGTGGTGCTCCCTGATGACATTTACAATACTTCCAGCCGGTATGTTAGCTGAAATATCCTTCCACGTCTTTCCGTAATTTTCAGTCACATAGACATAAGCTTTAAAATCATCATTACGGTGTCCGTCAAGAGTGGCATAGGCCCTTCCTTCAGAGTAACATGAGGCTATAACACGGGTCACATAAGTATACTGTTTCATTCCCGGTACATTCTTGTTTAAATTCACCCAGGTCTTTCCTCCGTCCTGAGAGATTTGGAGGTTGCCGTCATCTGTGCCCACATAGATAAGGCCTTTTTTGAGCGGAGATTCGGTAACAGTAGTAATATCTCCAAAATAGGCGATCCCGTCATGGCGGGAAAGAGTGTCTTTATCAGTTTTTTCCCCCATCAAAGGCATTTCTTCCCTATCGATCTTAGAGGTAAGGTCTTCTGTAGACTCCCAGTTCCCTCCTCTGTCCTTGGAGATAAACAGCTTGTTACCGCCGTAAAAAACAGTGTTTGGATCATGAGGGGAGATAAGAATGGGGCAGTTCCAGTTGAACCTATACTCTTCTTTGTCATCTTTTGGCCTGGGGCTTAAGGAAACCCTTTCCCCGGTCACTCTGTCTATGCGGAAAAGATTTCCGGTCTGAGATTCAGCGTATATTTTATTCGGGTCCGTGGGATCGACCTGAGTATAAAAACCGTCTCCTCCCCCGATCTTTATCCAGGAATCATTGGTCACGCCCAGCCGGTTCAGGGTGGCACTGGGCCCTCCCCAGCTTCCATTGTCCTGCAGGCCTCCATACACCCAATAGGGATCCTGCATGTCGTAACCTATCTCATAGAACTGTGCTAAAGGAATGGTATTGACAAAATCCCAGTTTTCTCCCCTGTCATAGGAGAAATAAATGCCTCCGTCAGAGCCGAGGATGATATGGTCAGAATCCTGGGGGTTTATCCACATAGCATGATAGTCACCATGTGGGCTTCTTACCAGGTCGGTGCTGAATTTTTTGCCGCCGTCATCTGAAAAATACATGCTAGCGCCTAAAACCCAGATCCTCTGGTCATTGTTGGGGTCTATGCGGATCTTGCTGTAGTACATTGGCCTGGGATTTGTAGGGGACATCTTCTTCCAGGTGAATCCCTTGTCCTCTGAGCGGAAGACTCCTCCTTTTTTGTTCTCATAAGTCACATAGACAATACTCGGGTCTTTGCGGTATATATCAATTCCTATCCGGCCGGTGTCTCCGCTTGGGAGCCCCTTGTAAAGCTTTGTCCAGTTTTCTCCGCCGTCTGTGGTCTTGTAAAGCCCGCTGTGCGGGCCTCCTCCACAGAAACCCCAACCTCTGCGGCGGCGCTGGTAAGCGGCGGCATATAAGGTATCGGGGCTTCCCGAATCTAAAGCCACATCAATAAATCCGGTGTCTTCATTTATAAACTTGGTATTGACCCAGGTCTTGCCCCCGTCCTCTGTCTTATACAGGCCTCTTTCTTTATTGGGTCCCCAAAGATGGCCCCCAGCAGCAACATATACAATATCGGGATTCGAAGGGTGAATAACGATCCGGCCGATATGATGGGTAGCTTTAAGCCCCATGTTTTTCCAAGTTTTGCCTCCGTCTGCGGATTTATACACACCATTACCCCAGGAAGAACTCTGGCGGTTGTTGGCCTCCCCTGTCCCTACCCATACGATATCAGGATTAGAGGGAGCTACAGTCACATCTCCTATGGTGCTTGTTTCCTGGTCATCAAAGATAGGCTCCCAGGACACGCCATTATTGATGGTCTTCCAAACACCGCCGGAAGCAGTCCCGACATAGATGGTGTGCGGGTCGCTTTCTACCACAGCGAAATCATCGATCCGGCCGCCCATGTTGGCAGGGCCGATGTTTCTTAAGTCAATCCCATTAAGGACCGGCAGGGAAGCTGAGGCGGCTGTCTTTTTCTCTACACTTTTTGCTCCGGTAAAAAGGCAAACTAAAATTCCAAGACAAAAAAGAGACAATAATTGAAACAAATGATGTTTTTTATTCATAGTACTCCCTCCAGGATAGATATCAAATAATTATCATAACTGGCGGGAAAAAGCAAAGAAAAGGGGAAAGGGAATAAAATGATAGCTGGCCTTGTCTAACAGGTGTGAAATCAGAAAATATATTTTTTCAAAAGGAGATAAAAATGAAAAAAATCACAACAGTATTTCTTATGGTCTCAGGTATGCTTTTATTTACAGCCGGAACCTTTGCCCAATCCCGTGAGGATATATATAAGCAGCGGGAATTTATGCGGCAGAGAGCCACTATGCAGCCAAGAGGCACAATGGGACAAAGAGGCATGATTGGGCAGAGAGGTGTTATGGGACAAAGGGGCACTATTGGCCAGAGAGGCGTTGTGGGACAAAGAGGCACTATGATCCAGAGGCAGGGAAGATTGCTCGCCATACTCTATGCCAGAAAGGATGAGCTCAAAATAACGGACAACCAGCTGGAAAAGATAAAATCCCTTACCCTTAAGACGGAAGAAGATATGATCCAATCCAAAAACGATATGAACACACAGCAGTTTGAGTTAAAAAAGCTGATGATGGACAGAGGAAACAGGGATTATGAAAAAACAAAATCTTTGATGAGGAGAACATCAGACATGCGCCAGGACATGTTCATTCAGAGGATGAAGAATAGAGATGAAATTTTAAACGTCCTGACTGAGGAACAGCAGGAGGCTCTCAAGACCGGATATAGAAATTTTGCCTCCCAAAGACGGAGCTTTTTAAGAAACAGGACCGTTAGACGGTTTAATCGTTAAAACCCTCCTTCCTTAAAAAGGGGACAGTCTCTATATATGGGGGCTGTCCTCTTTAACCTCAACGATCATCTCGATCTCAACAGCCACGTTTCGATTTTAAGCTAAGAAACGGCGGGCCCAAAGATAAGAAGCACACCCTCAAGCAGCATTTCAACTGCTTCGGCTGGATTTTCCTTTTTAAGCTCCTCCTGGGCCGATGTCAGCATCTTGTTAAATGCTTCAGCCACATTTCCTATAATGCCAGAAGCAGGCTCCGGTTCTTCTGCCTCAGTCTTAATCAAAGCCAGGGCTTCTCTGAGCGCTTTGGTCCCTTCTTTATTTAGAATCCCCTCTTTAAAACTTTCCTTGGCAGAGGTGACTTTGGTTTCAACTTCAGCTGGAAAATCCGTGTAAGGCAAAGCCGCAATCACTGCGTCTAGGAGAATATCAAGCCCCTCTGCAATCTTATTGTTTTTAAACTCTATCCGGGCAGAGTCGATCTTTGCATTCACCTCACCAGCCTTAAAAGAAGTGCCTTGTTTACATGAGATAAGCACAACCAGAAAAATTATTATAAATACGACTATCAATCTTTTCATTTCCGTCTCCCTAAACTCTGATTATAAACCACATTTCCATGCTATTAATACTCAATGTGAGACGAATTTATTCAAATCGGGGTCAGGTCTTGTTTTTTGCGCAAAAAACAAGACCTGACCCCATCAATTATTCGGATAGGGAATGGATCAGGAGGCCGCTGCGGAGCTTGGGCTCAAACCAGGTGGATTTTGGCGGCATGACTTCACCGGAATCAGCAATACTTATAAGTTCCTCAACAGAGGTAGGATACATCGCAAAAGCCACCTGGAATTTCCCGCTGTTTACCAGTTTCTCCAGTTCATCCAGGCCGCGGATCCCGCCGATAAAGTCGATATCTTCACTGGTGCGTGGATTTTCAACCCCAAAAAAAGGGCTGAGAAGATTATCCTGAATATATGAGATATCCAGGCTTTTTACCGGGTCATTTGTGTCCATTTTTTCGCTTTTAATGGTCAGTTTATACCACTCTTTTTTAAAATACATACCGATTTCGCCTTTCTGCTCAGGCTTGTACTGAGAAGAACCTATTTTCTCTACAGAAAACAGATCTTCTAAAGCACGGAATAACTCTTTGTTAGAGTGCCCGTGGAGATCCTTTAAAACCCGGTTATAATCCATTATATTTAATTGATAATCTGGGAATAAGACAGCCAGAAAAAAATTATATTCCTCTTCTCCACAATAATCCGGGTTCGCTGTCCGGCGTTTATTTGCGACCTTAGCAGCCGATGCGGAACGATGGTGGCCGTCAGCTACATAAAGGTAATCAATATTAGCGAATTCTTTGATGATCTCATCACCAACCGTATCATCTTCCACAATCCAAACGGTATGTGCGATACCATCGGGAGCAACAAAATCATAGATGGGCAAATTACTCACCACCTGAGCGACTAATCCATCAATTGCTTTTTTCGCCCTGTATGTGAGAAAGACCGGTCCGGCATTGGCATTGGTGACATCTACATGTTTCATCCGGTCAGTTTCTTTTTTCGGACGGGTATGTTCATGCTTTTTGATCACATCATTGTTATAATCATCCACCGAAACACACCCGACGATCCCATACTGTTCCTTGAGTTTCATAGTCTGACGGTAAATATACAACTTAGGCGCATTTTCCTGAATTAAGGTCCCTTCAGTAACGAATTTATTAAAATTTTCTCTAGCCTTTTTATATACTTGTGAAGCATAAAGGTCGATGCCTTCAGGCAGGTCCACCTCAGGCTTTACCACATGGAGAAAGGAATGAGGATTGTCCTTAACCAGTTCTCTTGCTTCCTCGCTGTTTAAAACATCATAAGGGTATGATGCCACTTGCTCTTCCAGGCCTTTTTTCGGTCTTAATGCTTTAAATTTTCTTATTATTGCCATAATCTGCTCCTTTTATAAACTTATTAATTCTGGGACCGCTCCATTCTAACAAAAAACAGCAGAGAATTGAAATGAATCTATCTCCAGTCCAGGTTGCATTGATGATACGAAAATGATATTTTGGAGCAGAGATCAGGATAAGTTGTAAAAAGGAGAAAAGCATGAATCAAAAAGCAAAGAAAGGCGGTATTATGCGAAACCTGCCTAGGACTTTCTGGCTGGCAAACATGATGGAGTTTTTCGAACGGGGGGCCTACTATGGGATGAATGCGGTCCTGGCCGTCTATCTTGTCGACCACCTTGAATTCAGCGTAGAGTCGGTAGGATTTCTCCAGGGCTTTGTTTATGCTTTGACTTATATCATGCCTATTGCCGGAGGAGCACTGGCGGAGAGACTTGGGTACCGCAAGATGCTGCTTGTGGCATTTTCCCTGCTTACAATAGGATACTTTGTTGCCGGGAATGTCACTTCCTACGGGATAATCTTTCTCTTCCTGCTAATAATGGCTACCGGAAGCGGCCTGTTTAAGCCGATCATCACCGGAACTGTAGCCCGCACAACCACAAAGGAAACAAGCGGTTTTGGATTCGGTCTCTACTACTGGTGCATCAACCTGGGCGCCTTTATCTCCCCTTTTATTGTTAACATACTTAAAGGGATAAGTTGGAATTATGTGTTTTTAAACTCAGCAGCCTGGTGCTTTTTGATGCTGATCCCAACTACATTCTTTTATAAAGATCCGGATATGCCCAAGAGCACTAAGAGCGCAAAACAAGTCGCCTCCGAAGCTTTGACTGTTTTGGGAAATTCTCGCTTTATGCTAATGATTCTGGTCTATTCCTGTTTCTGGATCCTTTATTTTCAGATGTTTGGTTCGATTCTCTGGTATCTCAGGGATTTTATCAACCGGGCAGCAGTAACAGAATGGATGTCCGGGATCCCGCTGCTTAAGATCTTTAAATTTGACGCAGAATTTGTCACGATAATAAATGCGGGGACAATCATCCTTCTCGTCCTTATTGTCAGCCGTGTTTGTAAGAACCTCAAGCCTCTTCCTGTAATGGCGACAGGGATCATTATCGGGTCCCTAGGTTTTGTTGTCCTGGCTTTTACTCAGGGCCCCTGGATGTTCATCTTGGGAATTGCGGTTTTTTCTATGGGGGAAATGACAGCTCATCCGAAATATTACAGCTATGTGGGATTGGTAGCCCCTAAAGATAATGTTGCTGTGTACATGGGCTATGCCTTTCTCTACGGGGTAATAGGCAGCTTATTCGGGAGTAATTTTGGCGCCATGATGTATAAGAAGATCCTAGTACCTGTTATCCCTACGCAAGAAGCCGTCAATGCGGGCTTACCTCTGAGCCCAAATACAATGGCACAAGTCAAGTTTTTCTGGATGATCTTTGCAGTCCTTGGTATTTTCTGTGTGGTCGGCATGCTGCTTTATAATAAGTTTCTTGCCGAAGATACCCCTAAGACCAACCGCAGCGCCTGGAAGATAATGTTAGGAGTTTATTTTGTTTTAGCTGCAGCTGGAATATACTTTTTCATACAATCGCTCTTCTTAGCCGAGCAAATTCAGTGGAAGATTCTAGTGCAGGCACTTATCATGCTGGCAATGGGAGGCGGCGGCATAAAACTCAGCCTGAAAAAGAAGAGATAAAACAGTAAGGCAAGAGACAAGGGTGCTCTAAAGGGATTATGGAGATTCAGGTCAAATAATTAAGAAAACAAGGTTTTATGTTCTTCCTTGACATAAAAATTTTTGTTTTATAAATTAGTCAAGGAATTTAAATAATACTCATCACATGTCAATTGAAGAAAAGATTTATGACATATGGAAAGCTCATGAATTTTCATAAAAAAAATTGGGAGGGAATATAAGTTATGGCTGATAAAAAATCAATCAAAAGACGTGACTTTCTTAAATTATCATCAACGGCAATGGTTGCCGGGCTTACTGGGAGACTCACCGGAAAACCGCAGGAAGAAAACACGACACCCTATAGCATAGAGGAAGCTGCCCGCAGAGTGGGGAAGCTGCCCCTTGTAAAGTTGGGTTATAGCGGGAGGCAGGTCTCCATTATCATTGGATCTGGTGATTTGGCTGAAGCACCCAGGGAAGCAGGAATCTTATGCGGTATGAACTACTGGCATAAGGCTAACAAATGGATACAGACCGGAACGCCAGATTCTATCCTAAAAAACCGCGAAGCTCATTACTGTCAGGTTACAGTGGACCGGGTGGGAGGAGATCATTATGTCGGCCGCATCGATGAAGAGAAACATTACACTTATGTCAAAGAGGCTTTGAGGAGGACTGGTCTTGGTTATTTTGACGATATGCAGTTACATTACGGTTACCATAATACAGATGAGCTCAAAAATGAGCGGGGATTTGTACGCGCTTTTGAACGACTGAAAAAAGAAGGATTAGTAAAGCACCTCTGCCTTTCTCAGCACGGTTATGCTGGGAATTCCAGGGTACCGGGGGGTCAAAGCGCGGCAAAGATCCTGATTGCTGTGGTTGAAGACGGCATCTATGAACATGCTCAATTTATGTACTCTTACGGCGCAGATCCAAATATGGACAAATTCTTGGAGTTTGCCCGAAAAAAAGGATTTGGCACCATTGCCATGAAAACAGCACGGGGTATTGGACGCATGAAGGATGATCAGGCATTTATGGATAAGCTTCCGGCCGGAGTATCACCACACAACGCGTTGGTGCGCTGGCTAACCACCCGAACCAAGCTCGATACTGTAGTTATGAGGGTGAAAAACCTTGATGAATTTGTGGAATCCTATTCAGGCGCTGGAAAAGCCCTACGGTCTAGGGAAGCCCTGGCCATCCAGATGATGACCGCTCAAGCTGACAAGACAGCCTGCCGCCTTTGTACAGAATGCCAGCCCCACTGTCCCCAGCAAATACCTATTGCCGAAATCCTTCGCTTCGAGCGCTACGCAGTAGATGACCATGATTGGGATAAAGCCAGAAAGCTTTACGCTAAACTCGACTGCAAAGGAGATGCCTGTGCTCAATGCGGAACCTGTGTGTCACACTGCCCTCAAGGCCTTCAAATCCCGGATAAAATCGCAGCAGCCCATGCTCTTCTTAGCTGAGCAAATTCAGTGGAAGATTCTAGTGCAGGCACTTATCATGCTGGCAATGGGAGGGGGCGGCATAAAACTCAGCCTGAAAAAGAAGATACAAGTAAATAGATCGACATTTTTTATGAATAGTTCAGGTTAATTGATTTTCCAGGTAACCCTGCACCGTTTTACATATTGGTAGCCGTCTTCGTCTTCTTCTATGGTATATAATTTATTCTTTTCCCATACTTGCGGTTTGATTTTAAGTGAAATTTTGGCAATATATTTTCCCTCAGAATTAAACACATCATAATAGAATCCGCCGCCATCTTCAGTTTTTTCAAATGTTCTCAGGAAAATTCTCCCATCCTCATCAATGCTTATATATTTGAAGGCCCCCTGAGACTCAGGCCACTCAAGTTTGACTCCCGGAGGCACAGGGTTATCTCCGAATAAAAATTTTAATTCTTTTTGTCTATCTTCTTCGGTGATTTTTTCAGGATCATAATCCTTAATGATTTTTTTATAGAGTTTTCCTTCAGAATTCATAACTTGCAGCTCATATTTTGAAGAAATTCCCCATATTAGGCTATCATCTTCTCCCAGTTGCCAAAAAAAATGGGGGAAGAACGCTTTCATAACCGGCAGTTTGAATAATTCTATGTTGTCAATTGAAAAAATCGGCTCTAACTCAGGGTCGAATTTTTTTAATTCTGTCTGCATTTGCATTCCTGGAACAGTAATATTTGCAATTATATTGTTTTTTGAATCAATCACCGGATTATTGAAATATGTCATCTTAGCTGTTGATACGCCTCTTACAAATTTACCTTCAAAATTGAAAAAGAGGAGTTTTCTTGTGCCCATGTCATTGACCATGATTTCTTTTTTAGGCGTGATCTGAATACTTTGCGGCATTTGCATTTCACCAGGGCCTTGGCCCTTTCTTCCAATTGTTGCTAAATATTCCCCTTTTTTATCAAAGATTTTTATGTGTGCTTCCCTTGAATCAAGAATGTATATCCTGCCTTCATAATCTACATCCACATCTATTACCTGTGAAAACATAAATTCATCTTTGCTTTCAGCTTCTCCAATTAATAATTCCTCTTCTAAGCTGAATATGTCTTCTTTATATATCGGCTCTTTTGGATTTTTATATAGGGTCACTCCATCCAATTCCTCGATCGTTCCCTGCCATTTGGATTTTTGTTCTATGCAGGAAGCAGAAAAAATAAGAATTGAAGTAAGCGTAATCGCAATAGTAAATATTGCTCTTGTTTTCATAAGACATTCCCTTCTCATTTTTTGCATTTTTTCCTCCAAATATTTTGCTTATTCTGAATTAGCCGCTTCCGGGTACTGCTTATATCATATGGGGAAATAATGGTCAAATAAGGGATATAAAAAGCAATTAGAAGCTGATTTTTGGGGGTCAAAATAGGCTTTAAGGCTCGTTTTTAAGCCATATTTCGCCTTAATTGTCTGATATCAAACCATTTGTCGAGGCCCGTCCCCCGGCTTCGCGTCCCCCGGCTTCGCGGCAATTAGAATAGGCGAAGACTGTTTTAAGATGTTTGGCTTTCTTTTCAAAGCAAACTTTCCATCTATTATTCCTCCGAAAATGCGTTTAATCTGCACAAACATCTTATCAATATCCTTGTTATACGGCAATAATATTGATAGGATAATAAGAGTCTCAGCCAAGTTGGGCAAGAAGATCCATATTTCACCGGCACAATCTTTACCCGTTGATGCAAACCCATATGCCGAACAGCATTAGGCGGAATAAAAATAACAAT